>CAZLGJ010000005.1:35723-38395 GCA_964559075.1 uncultured Glaciecola sp. | reverse complement strand
CATATGGGGCGGTCCACCTGGTTCACCAGAAGAAGACGGAGACCGATTCATTGAAATATGGAATTTAGTATTTATGCAATTTAATCGCCAGTCGAATGGCGATATGGAACCTTTGCCTAAGCCTTCGATTGACACGGGTATGGGCCTAGAGCGCATTTCTGCTATTATGCAAAACGTGCACAGCAACTACGAAATTGATTTGTTCCAAGACTTAATTGCTTCAGCCGCTAAAATCATTGGAACTGACGACCTTGAGCACAAATCTTTACGAGTCGTTGCCGACCACATTCGCTCATGTTCGTTTTTAGTATGTGATGGTGTAATGCCATCAAACGAAGGCCGCGGTTACGTGCTGCGCAGGATCATCAGGCGGGCAGTTCGTCATGGATACAAATTAGGTGCAAATGAGGTTTTCTTTTATCGTGTAGTCAACACGCTCGTCGACTTAATGTCTGAAGCGTTCCCCGAATTAAAACAACAGCAGTCGATGATTGAAAAGGTCTTAAAACGTGAAGAAGAACAGTTCTCAAACACCTTAGATAGAGGCATGGGCATTCTTAATGATGCGCTATCGGATTTAAAAGGCAAAGAAATACCTGGCGAACTTGTCTTTAAACTTTACGACACTTATGGCTTCCCAGTTGATTTAACTAACGACGTTGCCAGAGAGCAGGGCTTTAAGGTAGATGAAGCCGGTTTTGAAAAAGCGATGCAGGCACAAAAGGCACTTGCCTCCGCGTCTAGTAAATTTGGTGCCGACTACAACGATATTGTCAAATTAGAACATGATACGCATTTTACGGGTTACGACTCGCTGACCGAAACTTCTGTTGTCAAAGAGATTTTAGTTGAACAACAGTCAGTGCAACACGTTGCCGATGGCACTGTGCTGGTTGTGCTAGAGAACACACCGTTTTATGCAGAGTCGGGCGGTCAAGCAGGAGATACTGGACTGTTTGAATGGACTGTAGGCCAACAACATGTGAGCGCAAAAGTGCTCGATACTCAAAAAATCGGGTCGGCTTTTGTACATAAGGTTGTTTTGAGTGGCCTTTTAAAGGTAGGACAAGAGGTATCGGTCAGCGTAGACCGCTCTCGTCGTCAAGCCATAAAACTAAACCACAGCGCAACTCACCTTTTACATGCCGCACTGCGTCAAATTTTAGGCGAGCACGTGACGCAAAAGGGCTCTTTGGTCGATGCTGAAAAGCTTCGATTTGACTTTTCACACCTCGAGAGTATCAGTGCCGAGCAATTGTTGGAAATCGAAAATGCGGTAAACCAGCAGATAAGATATAACCATGCGCTCAATACTAAACTAATGGACTTAGAAGAGGCAAAAGCGGCTGGCGCAATGGCCCTATTTGGTGAGAAGTACGATGATAAAGTGCGTGTGGTCAGCATGGGCGATTATTCTACCGAGTTATGTGGCGGTACTCATGTGGAGCGCACCGGTGATATAGGGTTATTTAAAATTGTTGGCGAGGGCGGAATTTCTTCTGGTGTTCGCAGAATTGAGGCGATAACTGGGCAAGCTGCTTTAGACTTTATCCAAGCGGAGTCGAATAAGTTATTCAGTATGGCAAATTTGATTAAATCAGATAAGCCTAATTTACTAAAGAAAACAGAACAGCTTTTGACGCAGCTAAAACAAAATGAAAAAGAACTAACACAGCTTAAACAGCAACTCGCGTCACAGCAGTCAGCAAGCTTGCTAGATGATGTGTTAAAGATTAAGGGCATTAAGCTTTTGGTAAAAGAAGTCAAAGACGCAGACCCAAAAGCTTTACGCACAATGATGGACGATTTAAAAGTGAAGCTAGAATCGGGTGTGATTGTTTTAGGCTTAAATGCAAATGACAAAGTGAGTTTGATTGCTGGTGTCACTAAAGACCTAACTGGCTCAATTCATGCTGGCAAGTTGGTTAGTCATTTGGCTGAGCAAGTAGGCGGTAAAGGCGGTGGTAGGCCAGATATGGCTCAGGCGGGCGGTACCGACACCAGTAAATTAGTTGATGCTTTGGCATCGGTTTCTAGTTTTATTGAAAATAAACTTTAGTCTATATATCAGAAAAGTATTAAGGTATAGTGATGACCCAAGGACGGAAATTTACAGTAGGTATTTGTAAATATTAGAAATAAACGACTTTGTTAGTGGCGAAGTCCCATACCTTGACTTATAATCTACTCAAGAGGATAGTAGTGACAGGGCGCAAGTTTATGCTTTTGTTGCGTAAATAATTAAATAGGAGTTTTCCATGTTAATTCTTACCCGTCGTGTGGGCGAAACCTTAATGGTTGGCGACAATGTGACCGTAACCGTGTTAGGTGTTAAAGGTAATCAAGTCCGTATTGGCGTTAATGCGCCAAAAGACGTATCGGTCCATCGTGAAGAAATTTATATGCGTATTCAGGCTGAAAAAGGCAATGGTAACGTTGCTAGCAGCTAGCGGATTACGGCATTCAAAAACTCGGTGAAACCGAGTTTTTGTGTTTTTATTGGATAGAAAAAACGCAGTTAAACCTGCATTTGTTTAAAAAACTAACGATTAGCGTGCAAGAGCTAAAAAACCATTGACTTACGGTTGTGTTTCAGTAAACTTGCGCTCCACAAATTTGGAGAGGTGGCCGAGTGGCTGAAGGCGCTCCCCTGCTAAGGGAGTATAGGGTTT
>CAZLGJ010000005.1:0-35713 GCA_964559075.1 uncultured Glaciecola sp. | reverse complement strand
CGACAGATATTACCCAAAAAACCGTTGACTTCCCTTTGTGAATCATTAAACTGCGACTCCACATTTTGGAGAGGTGGGTGAGTGGCTGAAACCAGTCCCCTGCTAAGGGACCATACAGTTTGTAGCTGTATCGAGGGTTCGAATCCCTCCCTCTCCGCCATTTCTCATTAATGTGATTTGGCCTACAATTAGTTTAAAAGTTTTGCGCGTGCGTAGCTCAGCTGGATAGAGTACCTGGCTACGAACCAGGCGGTCGGAGGTTCGAATCCTTCCGCACGCGCCACTTACAAAAACGCCACCCTTTGGGTGGCTTTTTTGTGCGCGTAAGGAAAGGATGAGGTACACCGGGATGCTGTTTATTAGAGAAACCTCACTTTATCCATGGTGTAATTAGATAAGTAGTTGTCAGCAAACTCCGAACGTTGAATTAAATCAACCTTTATAGGCAACTCACTAAGTTCCAATTCTTCTTTAATAAAGACCAGTTCGTTAGATAGGTCATTTTTCGACTCTATCATGAGATCCAAATCTGAAAATTCGTAGTTATCGCCTCTTGCTCGTGAGCCAAAACAATAAATCGGTATATTTCGTTTTAACAATGGTTCAAGTGTCTGGCAAATAAATACATAATCATTTTGTGCTAGGCCAAACATGTTAAGCGACCTTTTTGAGTTGGACAAGAAGTTGTTCAAATTCACTAACCGCATCGCATGCAGTTTTACTTACTCTATCAGCGAGTTCTTCATTGTAGGCGTGAACACTAAGGTTTCTGGCTTCTAGTAACTTAAACCATAGCGATACGTCGTTAATAAAACCTTGTTGTGCCATTTCTCTGATGATTACTCTTGGGCCAACAGACTGAGTACCTAAAACTTTTTTTGACGTTTTCCAAGCTAGCTCAAATGTAAACTCAAACCGTTGAATGATTGAATCGCGGACAAATTCATCTCTAGGCTGCGCAACTGCTTTGATAAGTTGCCCTAGCGCTTTTTCGTACTGAAGCGTGACATTTTCCAATGGTAAACTCCTCGAGTCATCATTTTTAAATAACTTTATCTCATTAATGCCAATGAATAAACATTCTTCAACAAGATTGTTGTTGATTGGCAAAAAACGCAGATTTTGCTATCTTCTAATGTGAGACGACATGAATATGCGTCTATCGCCATTATTGGCACCGCCCCCGTACGCGGGGGCACTTACTCTTGTTATGGCAAATTAGCCGCAGTTAACTGCGCCTCACATATGGCTAAGTCTTCTGGGTTATCTACCTCAAACCAAAAACCCTCACAGGCCACCACATCAATGGTGATCGCTTGCGCTAACAGCATATTTAACAGGGCGGTCATATCGAGTTTATCGATTTCAGAAGCGCTTAGTGACGCTAACAAAGACGCAATGGTGCGCCACCCGGCAGGGGTAAATTTTAACAGCCCCATATACTGCCCCTGAATATCCGCAACTGACTCAGCGCTCTGACCAATTTCGCACAGCTGTCCTGCATCATTGAGCACAAACGATTCGGCATCATCAAGCGGATCGGCAAAACGCAGTTGCCACTGTTGTAACCAGAGCGGATCATAACTGATGACTATATCACCTGATGCTTGGCTAAGTGCGGTCACGGTTTGTGAGCTGTATATAATATCGGAGTAGCTCACAATCGTGGTAGCTTGTTCGAGCCAAGGTGCGCACTGATACAAGGAGCGCACCATGTTTGAATCCGCCCAACGATCATTGATAAACTGCGTGGCAATCAATGGTGCAATTTGTTCAGCTTGATAGCCAGTGGCGGCGGCAACCCTATCAATACCAGCAGCCTTCAAGGCCTTGAGTTGTCTTGCTAAAAGGGTGATGCCATTGACGGGCGTAAGGCACTTTGGGTGCGTGTCGGTAATGTGCCCCAAGCGTGAACCCCGCCCAGCGGCGAGAATGAGTCCCTGCATATCAAACTTCCTGTGAGTTAAAAATGTGTTTGCATAACGCGATATCACTTTGGTCAAACGGCGTGATCCGCTCCGGGTGCCACATGATCCCGTGCCATGGCAGTTCGTGATGAGCTATGGCTTTAATGATGGTGGGTTGTGACTGCGAAAATGTCCCTGTAATGCGGTAATTTGGCGGACAATCGCTGAGCATATAATTGTGATAGCTATTGGTTAGTTTGTTCTGACCGTTAAAATGAATACTTTGCTGGGCAGTCACTTGTCCTTCACAGGGGACTAACTCTGCGCCAGCCATACAGCCAAGCGCTTGCATACCACGGCAGACCCCTAGGACTGGCGCAGTATGCGTACGAGCCCAATTCAGAGCGAGCCGTTCTATTTCACTGCGAGTATCGGTTGAGGAAGTACTGTATTGACCGCCTCCTGTTAACAATACGCCACTTGCCAGTGAGCTATCGAGTAATGCTTGCGCCGTAGGCAGGTGATTGGGCAGCAATATTGGCATTAATCCACACCTGTGGAGAAACGCATGCCATCGTTCATCAAGGCAGTCGTGGATTTCATCATAAGGCCCTGTGCGCTGTTGTTGCACGACATAGATGGCGGTTGAGTGCTTACTCATGTCATTTTGACCGTTTGTGAGGCGCAGTCGATGGTCAGATGGGCGGCTTGTTGCCATTGGGCAAATTTGTGTTCACCAGCACCAATCACTGCGGGAATATTCAGCTCCGCTGCGCGAATGGCCATGTGTGAGTTGCAGCCACCAAAGGCGGTAACAAAGCCTTTGATATTGTGAGAAAACAGCCAGTCAAATCCCGGATCGGCATTAGTGATCAAGACAATCTTTCCGCTGAGCGAGGTGTTGTTGTAATCTGCACACACCGCGCCCGTTACCGTTTGCTGAGTAATAAAACTCGGCGTGGTCTCATTGACGGTAAATTCATCGACCTGTTGTTCAGAAAATAACAGCGTCGGTAGCTTGATTTGTTGCGTCACGGCAAACTGTTGTTTACCCTCATCAATCGCTTGTTTCAGTGCTGCGCTGATATCTAAACCGCCCGACACAAATTGGTGAATGATACCGATATTGGCGAAGGCCATATCGTCACGACTAAAGCCGTGCTGTTCACCTAAAGCAACAAAACATTCCATGGCATCGCTAAGTGAACGGGAGAATACAAATTTGGCATATTCACGCCCCTCGATGGCACTGCGGATAAAATGCAGCAACGATTGCGCGGTATGATTGATGTTGTGCTGTTGCAACATCGCGTGGATGCGTTGATAGGTGTCTGCACTTAATGCAAACGCGGCCGGCTCTGATGCGTCTGGAGCATGCCGTCGAGCTGTTTTGCTGTGGCTGTCACTATTACTATGAAAGGAAAAATAAGCATCTGGAGTGTGGTCGTAACGCGCAGAGCATACGTCATAGGTTCCGGGTCTGAGGTGACCGTACTGCGCTAAAAACGCTGCTGTAGACAAGTTCATCAAATCATACTGCATCTGCGAGCTGACGGTGTTGAGCGATTGCTGAAAGGCATGGTGTTCTGCATCAGTTAAGATCCCTTCGGCGACCATTGCATTGATAAACTGCACAGCAATGAACCCCGCTCGCGCTAAGCCTGCAAAAGGGAGCGTGCCGTAGCGTTTGCAGTCTTCAAGCAGCCAGTAGGTTTTCATGATCGGATCGGTGATTTCTTGCATGACCGTCTGATGACGCGCTTTGAGCGTCTCGATACGGTGTAAATCTTGGATCCATAGTCCGCCACGCGGGTCGATGATGCGGTTGGTCAGTTGTAACAGTGCTTGATTCAGTACCGTGATCGCTTGCTCATCTAACCCATAGCTTTTTAGCCGCGTGTGTTTACTGGCGATATCCGGTGTGTAGCAGGAGAGCACAATATCAAATTCGACGCGATCATGGGTATTCGGATTATCGCGCAGCGCTTGCAAATACCCGTTGACTAGCTTGTCACCGATGGCTTTGGGGAGATCTTTGGGCAAAAATGAATTAAAACTTACCCGAACATCGATATAGGGCAGCCCTGCAAAATCTATCAATAGCGGAAAACTGCGCAGGTTTTTATAGCCGTAGTTGTTGCGTTGATAGGCCCAAATGCTGTCTGTGATGAGATTTTTGTACAAGCTCAGCGCTAGTGGCTTTGGCGTCAGGCCAATGATTTCGGCGGGGTTCCAATCGGGCATCACACCAAATATCGTGTTATCCCCGTGCAAAAATGGATGCGGCTGCAAATGCCTTGTGAGCTTGGCTTTGATCCCCTCGAGCACCTGCTCAGAGGATGTCATTGGGACTTGCTCACACAGCAAAGGGCGTACTTGCAAGATAGTGACTTTGCCAGTGTGATCAATCGCATACTCGATATCCAATGCATCATTGGCAAAGCCTGCCATCAATTCTCGGATCACCGGTAACAGTTTTTTGAACAACGGATGTGAGGGCGCCGCATCGTGTCTCAGCAGCATGGTTTGGGTCTGTCCGGCATGTCCGGCAGTGACCACATCCGTCTTGCCTGAACAGTCATCGCTCATCACGTAATAAGGCGCTCCAGTGCGCTGCTCACAGGTAAACATCACGCCGCAGTGGGCGACTTTACCCAACATCGGTTGGATCAGCACGTGTTCTGTGTCGGCAAAGCCCTTGGGGTAGCTATTAAATACTTCATCAATGGCATGACGCAAGCTGTCGGTATCTGCTACTTGGCTGATGCTGGTAAACATGCCTGCGCATGATTGACTGGCAGAGTCTTCAGCTGAATAGGCACTGCGCACGATCAGCACATTGGCCTTGAGCGAAGCAAAACAAGCATCCAAAGCTTGCTCGTCCATGTTGATAAATTCACGGTGTGAGACTATGATACTTGGCAGTACGCGTGCGTTCACCAGCTGTTGATAGAGCGTGGCGAGCGTCTGTGCTTTGGTGCCAAAGCGCCAGGGCGCATCTTGATTGACGGGGTTAAGCACGCTGCGTCTCCTCAAGTGTTAGCAGATGGGCGACATCCGAAAAGTGGGTTGCGATAAGTGTGTGGATAGCATGTTGCGTATCTGCAGGGGTGTCATGCGCAAACTGATGCGTAGGCTGACGGGGAAACTCCGGAGCGATCCCCCGGCCCACGACGTCGGAACTACTATTGCGGGTATAGAGTCCTTTTTGGTCGCGCTGCATTAGCGAGTCTTGGCTAGGCTGTAACCACACCTCAACATAGCGGGGAAAATGGGCGCGATTCCAATCGTGCACGTCATGAAATAACGAGACGGTTGAGACAATCACAATTTGCCCTTGTTCGGCAAGCAGCTTTGCTAAACCGCTATATTGCAGGGCAAGTGCCTTTCTCCCTTCGATAGAGTAGTCATGATTGCTAAGTACCTGGCGCAAACTATCGCCATCCAAGTGCACGACATTGGCAAGGTGCTTACGCAAGCTTTTGACGAGCTCAACCGCTAAGGTGGTTTTGCCACTGCCGGGTAAGCCAGTGATCCATATTACCTGACCAGTTGGATGTATTGGGGCAGGAGTGTTTTTGTTCATTTTATCATCCATGCTTGTGTGCCTGTTCCTGTGCTGGTTCTGGTACTCTTTCATGTCCGTGCCACTGCCACCAATTTGGTGCCACGTCATCTGCTAAGATCCTTGGCAAGGCATCTAGCATGTAAGATTCGCTGATGCCGGGTTGATACAAATATTCGCTCAACGCTGCTTTATTTGCTGCTCGGGCTTCAATCTCTTGTGAGTGAACAGCCGAGATAGCGCAGCTGATCTGTGACATGTGACTCACGCATTGACCAAAGGTGTGGCGCGCGGCCAAAAATCCATTGTCCGGATAGTGTGCCTCGAGCACGGCGTGATCGCGGGCGTAAAACAGCACCGGCTTGTGAGTGATCAAGGCAAACGAAAACCCAATGGTAGAGGTATCAGTGAGTAATAAATCTGCTTGCAAAAAGCTCTCAAGGTAATGCTGCGAGCTCTTATCTAAGCTGGCACGTGGGTGAATATCAATAAGTTTACAGGTGTCCAACACCGCTTGGGCGCGCGCAGTGGTTGCGCTAAGCTGAGTAAGCGCCAGATCTTCAGGGTGAGGACGAAAGATCACGCGCAAATTTAAATGATTGGTCAAAAGCGCCGCCAGTATGGCCGGTGCATCTTCAATCGAAAACCCTTCTGTCATTTCATTATCGCCAGCCACACTGGATAGAGTGGGTGCATACAATAGCGTTACAGTGTCATTGTCTGGAGCGGCTTCATGGTTAGTAGTTTGGTTTTTGGTTTCTTGTAAGCTTGCATAACGGCGCATGTTCACGTCGTGTTTGGGGTAGCCACCGGGAATGAGCACAATGCGCTGGGTGAGCTGGTGCGCACGACACAGATTTTGGTAATAGCGCATCGCCGCTGCTGAGGGCATCACGATATAATGGGTGTCGGCTTGCTGTAAGTGTTGTAGAGCTTGACGCTCAAAGATCATAAAATCAAACACCATGTGACAAAAGCTCAGGAGTTTTTGCTGAGCCGGCACACAGGGATGGTGATGCGCGGTGATCACCAAATCAGCTATGCTGCCTGCCTGCATCTGGCTTTGGCTCATCAAAAATTTGGGCATATCACTAG
Organism: uncultured Glaciecola sp.; assembly: GCA_964559075.1. Classification (GTDB taxonomy): domain Bacteria; phylum Pseudomonadota; class Gammaproteobacteria; order Enterobacterales; family Alteromonadaceae; genus Opacimonas. The sequence goes on along the minus strand of CAZLGJ010000005.1, from coordinate 29,146 downwards.
GTATATCGCTAGGCATGTCACTAAATAACGCACAGGGATAGCCAGATTGGGCGGTCTGCTGTGGCAATGTACCCAAGTGACTCAAAAAACCGCCGCTGCGACCCAGTGCATAAAACGCAATGCTGTTGTGCTGTGTAGCAAACTCTTTGCAAAACTGCTCTCTATCGGCAAAGAACAGGCGCTCCAGCTGCTGACAGTGAGTGTCTGCTGGTGCAAATAACGCCAAACAGCGCGCAAGGTCGATAGTAAGCATGTGTTGTAACAGCCAAGCATCTGAGTCATTGCGCAATAGCAGTGCTTGGTGCTTGGCAAAACAGTGCGCAAGACGTGCTTGGGCTGCCTCACAGTGCTCAACATCAGATATAGCAAAAACCACGAGCGCGTCGCTTTCAACGGGGCTACTTAAGTCAGCAGCACGCAGCACCGGCGCCCCAAGCAGCGGCGCTGAAGCAAACTCGTCAATAAAGCTCAGTCGCGAGGCAAAAGGCGTTAAGATAGCATAGACTTTGCGCGCAAAGCTGCCCCCTCCGACGATATACCAGGTACGCTTGGCGCTTTCTGCGTGTACTGACATTAGACTGACCTAAATACGCTGTGCTAGCCAAATGTGCGTGTGGTATGGGATGCAGATCGTGTCTTGTCCCAAGCCCATTACATAGTCTTCAATCGCCGCAACAATAGCGTGAAACTGCTCGCCCGCTTGGCGCTCAAGCGTTGCATGCGAACGCCATGCTTCGACGCACGCAGTCACACTTTGTTCGTGCTGTACTGGCGCATCTAGGTGGATCACGGGACCAAATAAGCCGCTTTTATCGATTTCTGCGCGCTGATCTTCACGGCGCACGCCGTAGCCATAATCGGGAATAAAGCGACGAATGATACTTTCGATTTCGGCCTGAATGGGATCGCTTAAATCGCGGTGGTTCCACATGCACGCAAAATACCCGTTGGGCTTGAGCAGGCGCACGGTTTCTTTTAACGCCAGCTGGCGGTCACAGACGTTAAACGAACTGCCAAACGTCACCAGTTCAAAGGCATCAGACGCTTGACCTGTTTGCTCTCCAGTGCCCTCAAACCACTCGACATTGGCTAAGTCACTGGTGCGTTTGATACCGTTGGCGCGCATTGCATCATTGGGTTCAACCGCGGTGACGGCTAACCCTTTGGCGGCAAGCATTAAGGTGAGGTGCGCCACGCCAGCACCAACGTCACACACGCTATCTGGCGCGTTAACATTGGCAAGTGTGAGCATGCTGTCTATGGCTGGCTGAGAGTAATCGGGACGCTCGAGGTAGGCGTCGGCAAGGTTGGTGTAATCCCACTCAGTTTTCATTGTTATTCCTTATCAATCGTTATGTGGCTATGAATCAGCAGTTCATGGTTAAGTATAGTGAGTGATCCAGTCTGGATGCGGCTCATTGTGTAAAATCCGTGCAACAGTATCGGTAAAGACGTTTTTGGCACGCCCGCGGTGAAAGACCAGCTGTTGGCAAAAAGCGCGTTTATCGTTTAGGGCATCGTCAGCGGTGTTGTCTAATCTGGATATTGCCGCTAGTAATTCTGCGGTACTGCCAACACAGTGCCCAATATGCTTGCGGTCTTGAATGTATTTGACATGGGGAAATAGCTCTTCCACCGCATCATTATCAGGGACAAAAAACAACACGGGTTTCATGGTGATCGCTGCAAAGGTATAGGCGATCCCGGAGGTGTCCGAGATCAGCAAGCTGGCTTTGGCAAAGCTCGCCAGATAATCAAATTTGTTAGTATCTAAATGGCAGCGCGGATGCGTTTCACATAGTGCCAGCAGTTGACGAAAGGCGGTGGCGCGCTCGGTGTGGATATTTTGAGATATCACTATCATGTCATCCGGATGCGGACGGAAGATCACGTTTTTGTCCGGAAACGCCGCCAAAATAGCAGGGATAAATTCTTGCGCGTGCACAATCGAATAGGTAAAGGCCGTTTCGTCGGTTTCAACCAGCGCCGATAGCGTGGGTGCATAGATAATAGTGCTGGTACTGGTATTGGTACTGGGGAGGCCGGTTTGGTCTTGTTGAGTGTGAAGCGCCTGATGTAGCGCGTCATAACGGGCGATACTCTGGTCAAGCTTGGGATACCCGCCGGGAATAAAAGTGATCTGATTGCGCAAATCATAATCTCGGCAGATTTGCAGATGCAGATCCAGACTCGCCTGCGAGGGCATGAACATATAGTGGTGCTCAGGTTGCGCCATCACTCGTGCGACCAAATCCCGATGCACCAAAAAATCATACAGCATGTGCATGGTGGTCAGCTTAGGGGTATGCGCAGGCGAGCAGGCAAAAAAATGCGGGTTGATCACCAAATCCGCCCAGTCACACTCAAGCATTGCTGCTTCACTCATAAAGCGATGATGAGGCGTTTGCTGTTCAATAACATGATCGCTAAATTCTGCCACGGTATATTGTTGTGACAGCTGTGCGGGCAAATCACATACGTGACTGCGAAACCCGCCGCCTTGACCGATGTAACAAAAAGCAATTTTGGTTAATGATGGGGCTGCTGATGTGGCTGGTAATTGGTTTGGAGCGCCGATGGGCAAGGGGGCGTGGTCAAACACATTTGTTAGCAGCGCATCAATGTCGATCATGTTGTCCGCTGGGTGCTGCTCGATATAAGCAAACACCTTATCAAAGCAGTGCGACAGGGCATGGGCAAATAAGTTACTCTGAGATTCATATAACAGCGGGAGCATGCAGCCTTGCTGTACACCCTGCGCGGCAAGGCGCTCACAAGCCGCTTGGCTGTAGGTGGGATCTGAAATAGCAATAATGCAAAGTCTGTCTGGGTCAGGAATAGCTGCGGCGCGATATACCGGTAGGCCCAACAGCTCACCATGCACAAACTCATCCACAAACGCGTGACTGATGTTGTGCTTAGTCAATACTGTCGAAATTTTGACGGCAAACGTGCCGCCACCTACCACGTAACATGTACGCTCGCTCATAAGACGCCCATAAAAAAGTGTACTTTCGCGTTAACTATCCTTATTAGGTTAGCTTTTTTAGCAAATAGCATACCAACTTCAATGTTCGCCTCAGTAGCTGCCTTCTTATGTGAGAGTCTGGCCTAGAGGAAAGTCTCTGCTAGGCTAGCTCAAGCACTTTGCTGACCAGTTTGGCAATCCCGCTTTCGGCCTGCACGAGGTTTTCTGCTAGCATATAGGCAGGGGTGGTAACTAACTTATGATCGTTATCTACGACAATATCACCCACTTGTGAGTCGCAGTGTGCAGCGCCCATGGCGTTAAGTGCAGCGGCGGTATCAGCATCGGTACCGATGGTGGCTTTTACTCCATCACCAAAGATAGCGGCGCACAGGGCCGGCGCAATACACATGTAACCCGCTGGCTTGCCTGCCTCTTTAAAGGCGCGGCAGGCGCTGAGCATGTCCGGCTGAATGGTCATGTCGGTGCCGTTAATGGCAAAGGTTGACAAATTTTTGGCGACCCCAAACCCACCGGGCACAATCAGCGCATCAAATTCGCTGGCATCGAGTTCGGTCAGTGCTTTGACATTCCCTCTGACAATGCGGGCCGATTCGACCATCACGTTGCGCGTCTGCGCTAGCTCTTCGCCATTTAGATGATTGATCACGTGGTGCTGTTCAATATCCGGGGCGTAACATTGGTAGGTGGCGCCATGTTTTTCTAGATGAAGCAGGGTCAAAACGACTTCGTTGATTTCTGCGCCGTCAAAAACGCCACAGCCAGAGAGGATCACTGCGATATGTTTGCTCATGTTGATTCCTTTACCTTGATAGACAGTGTTGGTGGTTTTTACCTGTTAATCATCATAGCAAAACCGTCAAAAAGTAACAGCATCCCTAAAAATAAGTGGTCGAGCCCAGTGTTTTCGCGAGGATAAGTAAATTGGTAATACCAATTTTAATTGTGTTGCGTTTTGGCAACAGTCTTTGGCCGTTTCACTAATAATAACAGCGCTTACAGTGCATTGCTATGTTAATCGATTGTAATCAAGATGAATACTTAGGCGTGATAAAGGCATAAATATGCGCTTAAAATAAGCCAATAGTATTAAATTGGTAAACTACTCTTGTGATCCTCTATACATTTGCTTGATAATGACTATCAAGTTTTTTTAATAGGATAACAAGATGGAAACATCCTCTGTCCAAGCGTTGTTATGGGAAGCTGCCACGCTGTTAGGCGTCGGCATGATTGTCGTTTTTTCTTTTTTGACAATCCTCATCGGCAGCGTCAAGCTGCTAACCAAGATCTGTTTGGCCTTACCTCAACCCGAGGTCGTAGCCAGCCCATCTGCTAACGCACCACGCACAGCGCCGATTGCGGCCGCATCAAATGTAACATCATCTGACGACACGCTCGCGGCTATCAAAGCTGCAGTCACCGCCTATCGTCAAGGCAACACCAGCCAATCTTAAGGAGTCTTTTTTATGTCTAAACCATTACTCTTAACTGAGCTGGTGCTGCGTGATGCGCACCAATCACTACTCGCCACGCGGATGCGTATTGATGACATGCTGCCGATTGCCGCAGAGCTTGACAAGATTGGCTACTGGTCAATGGAATCTTGGGGCGGGGCTACCTTTGATAGCTGTATTCGCTATTTAGGTGAGGATCCGTTGGATCGCATTCGTGCATTAAAAGCTGCCATGCCTAACACCAAACAACAAATGCTGCTGCGCGGACAGAACCTGCTGGGTTATCGCCATTACGCCGATGATGTGGTGGCTAAATTTGTTGAGCGTGCCCATATCAACGGTGTGGACGTGTTCCGTATTTTTGATGCGATGAACGACGTGCGCAATTTAGAAACGGCCATCAAAACCGCGGTTGAGGTCGGCGCGCATGCACAAGGCACCCTGGCTTATACGGTATCGCCGGTGCACAATTTGCAGATGTGGCTGGATATGGCCAAGCGCTTAGAGGACATGGGCGTACATTCGATTTGTATCAAAGATATGGCGGGCTTATTAAAGCCGCACGATTGTGATGAGCTAGTACGCGGGCTCAAAGATACCGTGGCCGTGCCTATTGCCATGCAGTGTCACGCAACCACAGGCTTATCCACTGCGACTTACCAAAAAGCTATTGATGCCGGCATTGATATGCTCGATACAGCGATTTCACCAATGTCGATGACCTATGGCCACAGCGCTACTGAAACCGTTATCGCTATGACAGAAGGCACAGAGCGCGATACGGGCTTTGATTTGACTCAGTTTGAGCACATTGCGGCGTATTTTAGAGACGTTCGCAAAAAATACGCGCAGTTTGAAGGTAGTCTCAAGGGCGTGGATGCGCGCATCCTGACTGCGCAAGTGCCCGGTGGCATGCTGACTAATATGGAAAATCAGCTGCGCGAACAGGGCGCAGAAGACAAGATGGACGAGGTACTAAAAGAAATTCCGCGCGTGCGTGAAGATCTCGGTTTTATTCCGCTAGTCACGCCCACCTCACAGATTGTAGGGACGCAAGCGGTACTTAACGTACTTACAGGTGAGCGTTATAAGTCGATTACCAAAGAAACCGCTGGCGTGCTCAAAGGCGAATATGGCGCGACCTTAGCGCCAGTCAACGCCGAGTTACAAACACGTGTGCTGGCAGGCGATGAGGCCATTACCTGTCGTCCAGCTGATAAGATTGCACCTGAGCTAGACCGTTTGGAAACCGAACTTGAAGAGCTTGCCAAAGCGGAAGATGTAGCTTTGGCCGAGCAAAAGGTCGATGATGTTTTGACCTATGCCTTGTTCCCACAAATTGGTTTTAAATTTATTCAAAACCGTGGCAACCCTGATGCCTTTGAGCCTGCCCCGCAAGCACCTGCTCAGCAAACACCTGGAAAGGCGGCGAATGTATCGGGTGAAAGTCATTATTCGGTCAACGTCAATGGCGTAGAATACGCTGTGACAGTGGCACCAGACGGCGAGCTGACGCATGCCGCGCCGATTAATCCGGTAGCACTGCAAGTAGGTAGCGCCACCGCGCCTGCTAATACGAGCGCACCAGTTGCCGCATCTAGTAGCATCAACGCACCGCTTGCCGGTAATATCTTTAAGCTGCTAGTAAAACCTGGTCAGGTGGTGGCTGAAGGCGATGTGGTGGTGATCATGGAAGCAATGAAAATGGAAACCGAAGTGCGTGCACAAAATGGCGGTACTGTGGTTTCGGTGGACATAAGCGAAGGCGATGCGGTGACCGCTGGCCAAGCTATCATTGCGCTAGGCGCGTAAGGAATCGCTATGGATAAATTATTGACCTTGTGGCAAAGCACTGCGCTTGCCCATTTTGAAGCCGGTCAGCTGATCATGATGGCGGTTGGCCTAGGCTTGTTGTATTTGGCGATCGTCAAACGCTTTGAGCCCTTGTTGTTATTGCCGATTGGCTTTGGCGCGCTGTTGACCAATATTCCGCTAGCGGGCTTTTCCGAGCCGGGTGGGGTGCTGTACTACATCTACAAAATAGGCATTGATTCGGGTGTGTTTCCACTCTTGATTTTCTTGGGTGTGGGTGCGATGACGGATTTTGGGGCGCTGATTGCCAACCCTAAAACCTTATTATTAGGCGCGGCGGCGCAGTTTGGTATTTTTGCGACGCTGTTTGGTGCGATTGCGCTGAACTTCGTGCCGGGCTTTGAATTTACCCTACAAGATGCGTCGGCGATTGCCATTATTGGCGGCGCAGATGGGCCAACAGCGATATTCCTCGCCTCAAAGCTAGCGCCAGAACTGCTGGGTGCGATTGCGGTTGCGGCGTATTCGTATATGGCGCTGGTGCCGATTATTCAGCCGCCAATTATGAAGGCATTAACCACAGAAGCAGAGCGTAAAATCGAAATGAAGCAGCTGCGCACCGTGACTCAGCGCGAGAAAATCGTGTTCCCGCTGGCGGTATTGATGCTGACCATTTTGTTTTTGCCAACGGCCACACCGCTGGTAGGCATGTTCTGCTTGGGTAATCTGATGAAAGAGTCGGGCGTGGTGGATAGATTGAGCAACACGGCGCAAAACGAGCTAATTAACATAGTGACGATCTTTTTAGGTTTGGCAGTAGGTTCAAAGCTCTCGTCGAGTGAGTTTTTGACGGTCGAAACCTTAGGGATCTTGGCGCTTGGTGCCTTTGCCTTTGGTATCGGTACTGCAGCCGGTGTATTGATGGCCAAAGTCTTAGCCAAGTTCTCCAAAGAGCCGATTAACCCCTTGATTGGCGCGGCAGGTGTCTCGGCAGTGCCGATGGCGGCGCGCGTCGTCAACAAGGTTGGTCTGGATGCGAACCCGCATAACTTCTTGCTGATGCACGCAATGGGCCCGAATGTGGCTGGCGTGCTAGGCTCGGCAGTAGCGTCGGGTATTTTGCTAGCGTTGGTTGGTTAAACTACTAGGCCAAATTACTTATCATGTGTGAAGGCGCAGTCTCTTGATTGAGGGGCTGCGCCTTTTTTTGTGGGTTTTATAGGGGTTAATCGTCAGCCTTGGAGTAAAGGATGTCGAGGGCTTTTTGTGGATCACCTTTCTTGGCACGTTTTTCAAACTCAGTAAATGCTTGTTTTTCGGCGATGGTGTGACAAACCATCAGATCGATTGCTTTGTTAATACTGATATTTTGTTCAGCCGCATATTTTGCTAGCTGTTCCTTGGTTTTTTCGTCGGTACGATAGGTAATAGTAGGCATCATTATTCCCCTTTAGTTTGTCGTAATAACTGTTCTGGTGTTAAGGCTTGCCATTGGAACCTTAGTTCTCCGCTCATTAAATCTTTCAAATTATAACTTATAATCGTTTTTGCGTTGCTTGCTACAGCGAGTTCTACAAGGTGATTATCTAGTTCATCGCGCAAATTAGGTCGCCACAGATAGTAAATGTTATTCCAAGTGCAGATGCTCAAAAAACCGTCTAGAATTTCACTAATCTCTTGAGTTGTATAGCGACTATTCTCTACTATCCTCTTTCTTGAGCAAACATCTACATACTCTGAATATAAAGCAGCGCTAATTTGCTATCATTTTTAACTCTGTACTATACCTTGACCTTGGGCGGGCAGTGTGCTTCAGGCCAATGCAAGGTATCGCAGTGAATCTATCCCAGCGCTTTGTAACATCACTGCAGAGTTGCGGTAAAAATGGGGCATGCACAGTCAGTAAAAGACTATATTCAGTCTATTGCCTTTGGAGGGTATGCTTAATACCTCTCACTGTAGAGGCCTTGTCTACTGTGTGTATCATCCGAGATGGGCATTTCGCTCTGACTCAGTTGGTTGTGCAAATTTAACGGGTTCAAGGTAACCCTTCAATGGTTACTTATCGGTACTAATTGATGTATTTTTCATTGTTGGTTACCTATCAGTACCCATAGAGTGGTTACCTTTATATACAAAGCATCCTTACGTATGAAAAATTAACCGCCCGCTTATTGATTTTCAGTAGATTGGCGCAGAACTTGCTTTTACCTATGCAGTAGGAAGTTGATTGATAAAAACAGCACACCTTTTTTGTTTTTATCTTGATGACACGCAAGGATTGGCGTCATTTTATGCAGTATGGATATCAGACATTTTGGTACATGCGCTTGGGCATTTGGCTCAAGTGTATGCTGATGTGTCTCGCTATATTTATTATTGCCAGCCTTGCATCTGCTGTTTACGCACAGTCTGTAGTAGATGAAAAACCGTCAGAAACCTCAACTTCAGCACCATCTGAGCAAAGTCAAAAAAATGACGCGCTTGATACGCAAAGTGAAACAAGCGAGAGTAGTGAAGAGATTAGCGAACCATCTCAGTTTGAACGTTACGTAGACAACGAAGAGCTTATTTTGTCACTGCGTGTCGACAAATGGCAGTTAGCCGAACTCTTTGTTATCAAGTATCAACAAGGCGTGTTCATTCCGTTTGATCAATTTGTGTTGGCGATGGACTTCGCTATTAATCAGAGTCCAACAGGTTTCGACGGTTGGTATATCAAAGAAACAAATACATTCTCGATGAACACTGAAAGCACGACGATGACGTTAGTGAATATGGGGCAGAGTCTCATAGTGCCTCCAGAGCTTCTGCGAGAAGAAATCGACGGCCTTTACGTTCACTCAAGTTTGTTAGCGCAGTGGTTTGCCATCGAGTTTGCATTTGACCTGCAAGATCAATATATGGAAGTAACATCGTCTGAGACGTTACCGATTTTGGCAAAATATCAGCGCCGATCTCGCAGCGTTTCATCACGAGACCGAAATATTTCGGTATTTCCTAGTCTATCTTCTGATTATGTGGCCGCCTCGCCACAGACATTAGATGTGTCATTAAATTATTTCCAAAACCCAGTATCTGATACCACCAGCTACAGCTTGGTCGGTACACGAGACTTTGCCTTTATCAAGAACAACATTTCATTGTCCGGCAATAGTAATGACTGGCTCCAAAGCAGCTATATCAGTTTTGAAAGTGTGGATGTACAAAATGATTTACTAGGGCTGGGCATTTCGCAAGTGGAGTTTGGTGATGTTCGACCGGTCAGAGTCAGTGGTGGTGCCTCTGGGGACTTGTCGACAGGCATTCGCTTTACCAACTCGCCCCTGCGCGCTGATTTTAATAAAGAAGTTACAACCATCACGGGCATGGTACAAGAGGGCTGGGATGCCGAGTTGTATCGAAACGGTATCTTAATTGGTAGTCAGACGGATATCCAGTCCGGACTATATGAGTTTACCGACATAGAGCTGTTTGTGGGTAAAAATACCCTAGAGGTGGTGTTGTATGGTCCGCAAGGGCAAAAGCAAACCGAAATCATTGAAAAAAATCTCGAGAACTTCCTAGATGTAGGGCAAATCCATTATCAGGCGTCACTTAATAAGTTAGGCAGTTCGTTTCTTTCTAGTAACCGCACTGATGATCAAGATGGTTTTGCATTTAGCGCTGAGATGAAAATGGGCGTGCATGATAATACAGAACTCAATGCAGCTGTTTCGTCTCTGTTTGATGCGGGAGAAGAAGATATCAACAGTGCGCAAATAGGCATCTCTTCGGTTCTCGCAGACGAATGGTTACTCAGTGCAGTGACCAATATTGATGACCAAGATAACGTATCAGTAAGCGTCAATAACCGATTTAACCTCTTAACACAAACCTTTTCGACGGGGTTTTCACATAGTGAGAATGCAGAAGGACAAGCATCGCAAAGCCTGAGCATCTTGCATGGCACGAGTATTCCAATTGGTGATAATGCAGTAAGCGTACAGAATAGCTATCGCCATTCAAAACTAGATGAAATATCTGATGCAACTGCAATAAGTACGTCGCTTGGCTATCGAGTAGGCCAGTACAGTTTCAACCTTGACTATCAGCATCAATCAAGCCAGATAGAACGCGTGAAAGAAGTCCAGAACACATTAAATCTCAATAGCCAAATTAGCTTCGATAACTTTGATTTGCGCTTGTTAGGACAGTGGGATCTGGATTCCAATGAACTCAACGTCTTTAACTCGCAAGTCAGCATTCCTATTAGTAATGATTTTAAGACACGTCTCACATACCAGTACATACCTGAGCAAGACAGTCATACCGGGACCGTTAATTTATCATGGCGAAATGAAGCGATGTTGCTCAGTTTAAATGCCTCTGACAGCAATCAGAGTGGCTTAAATATGGGGCTTTCAGTACGCACCGGTCTTGCATTTTTGCCCAATAACCCGTTACCTGTCATGCAGCGCTCAGGCATAACATCACAGGGGACCGTGGTGATTCAGTTTTATCTGGATAATAACTATAACGGTATTTTTGATCTGGATGAAACACCGATAGAAGGCGTAAAAATTCGAGCCAAGCAGTCAGGTCGTACCGCCATTAGCGATAGGCAAGGACGTGCGGTGCTCTCGCGATTATCCAACTATGTGCAAACTGACATTGTTATAGACGAAGAGAGTCTACCAGATATCTTCATCTATCAAGGGGTTGAAGATTTTGCCGTGACCCCAAGGGCAGGCTATGTAGAGCATTTGTATTACCCGTTGGTTTATACCAATGAGCTAGAAGGGATTGCATATGTCCAAACGGATGGAGAGCGACTAAGCCCGCTGGGTAACGTCCCTATTGAACTAGTTGACAAAAATGGGCGCGTTGTTCAAGCCACAACCACCGAGTTTGACGGCTTTTATTTGTTTACCAAAACCATGCCAGGACATTATGAGGTAAGGATAGAGCCAGATTTTGCCCAGCGGCGCTTGTTAGCAAATGGTGATATGCCGATTGTCATGCAAACAGGTAACGATATTGTACGCGCAGATGATTTAGTGGCATTACAACAGCAACGCTTCACGGGTTATGCGGCGAGTATTGGGCGGTTTGCGGATCCTGATTTTCAGCAGGCATTTGTGAACCATGTTCACCAGCACGTGGTGAGATTACACAACGCCAGTATTGTGAGTATTCCGGATTCTGCCTTAGCAACGTCAGATAATGATGAAGGTGAAAGCACCTACTTAACAATCGTGCAAAGTCAGGACAAGTCTGCTGTCGAATCCTATTGTGATCAGATTACCGCGATGTTGCCCTGTGAAGTCATCACCTATGAATGGATAAGATAATGCAGTTTAACTATCTCCCACAACTATTAATGGTCACCACATTTACGCTGACAGGGTGCATGAGTTCGCCTCAGTCACCGCTGGAGAGCTACTTAGAGAAGTCCTCAATTGATGAAAAGCAAACTGAGCAACTCGAAAAGCTCAATCAATATTTGCCGTTACTTGAGCGTTTGAAAGCTCAAGAGGCTGATATAAGTCAGTTTGTCGCATTAACCACAGAAAATCCCGACATGAATGTCGTGATTGGCTCATTACCAGAGTTTTCTTCTGGTGACTCGTTTGTGTTGTCAGAGCAGAGAAACGAGCTGAGTCCAGCACCAACTGTGCAAACCGATACCCCGATTGCGTCGCTAGAAGAAATAGCGACTCCAATAGCAAAGATATCCAAAGAGTCGCCAAAGCCAACACCTACCTCAAGCGCTGCAGCCAAAAAGAAACCAATCCCAATTATAGATGCGCCTATAGTGGCTTCCGCAATCAAAACTTTACCTGCTCAGATTGAACAAAACTCCTTGCAGACTCAACCTCAAGATACAGGTGGTGAGAGTCAGGTAAAAGTGGCTCTAGATGATGCCAGCCCGAGCGGAGCTTGTACCCCACAACTGGTAGCATCTTCTTCAGACCAATTTGGTGTGCATGTGTATTCAGTGCAGGAAAAAGATTTACTGATGCAAGGCTGGGTGTCGATTACGAACGACATACCTGCATTTTGTGAACGAGGCGCGGTGGTGAAACAAGTTAATGTAGCCGAAAAAACCTTCCATAGCTTGCGAATTGGACCCTATGTTGACAAGGCTCAAGCCAAGCTAGCGTGTGAATTGGTAAGGCAGCAAAAGAAATATTGCCGAGTAACCGATTTTAGTGGTGACGTGCTGTGACACAGTTTAAGCGCTTTTTATTCTTCATATTATGTGTAACACAATTATTGCCAATAATGAGTAATGCGCAAGAAGCTGTGCTAGAACGGGATATCGACTTAGGAAAAATCGTTCTAATTGACAAATCTCAAACGGGGTATATCGAATTAGATCATCTTGGGAATACTCATCACTCAAGGAACGTTGCTTTTTTGCAAAAGGGACAGCGCGGTGAAATCAACGTGTTTGGGTTTCCCAAAAACACGCAACTGCAAGTACAGCATGTGATTCAAAACACGATAATGCAACACAGCTCTAGTCAACCTTCAGGTATGAAGCTGACGAGTTTAAACATGTTGCCATACGTCAACATTGACCAAGATGGCAACGGCACAATTTTTTACGGGGCAACAGTGACACTAGAGCCGAACGCGATTTACCCCGATGGACGATACTATTCGACTATGCACATACGTATTCGATACTAGGCAATCCACACCAAACATATTTTAAAAAATCAGTCTTCTTAATTTAAACAAACCAGAACAAAATTAAACGGAGTTAAACATGTTATCTTGTCACAAAGCAAACAATACACCTCAAAAATACAGTCGATTAATCACTACTTTGCTGGTTATTTTGACCTTTATCCTCTTTTCACAAGTTACTCACGCAAACTTAATGATTTCCCCTACACGGGTTTTAATTGAAGATCGAGAAAGAGTAGAAACTATTCATCTTATTAACAGTAGTGGCGAAACACGCAGTTATCGCATCGAGTTTTCTGAATTGAAAATCGATGAGAGTGGTAATTACCAAGAGATTACAAAAGAAACCGACCCGGGTTTTCCGTTTGCAAGTGATTATTTGCGCTTTAGCCCCTCAAAAGTCACACTTGAACCCGGTGAGCGACAAGCTATTAAAGTGCTTGCAAGACGGCCACAAAACCTACCGGCGGGAGATTATCGTTCGCATCTAAACTTTATTGCGCTACCACCCAAACGTGAAGAAGATAACAATGTGAATGGCATTCGAATGCGCCTTGATGTCTTGATGAGTTACTCTATCCCTGTTGTTATGCGCAGAGGTGAGGTGTCCTTTGAAGGAAAAATAACTGCGGTATCAGTACAGCCAATTGAAAATTCAAATATAGCTGAAATTACGGTTAAAATGTCACGTTCTGGAACCTCTACTGCTTATGGGAGGCTTGTTGCACAATTTAAAAGAGAAGATAGCAATGAGATTGAAATGGTTGGAGAGCTTAATGGGGTTAACTTTTTCCCAGACCAAGCTACGCAAGAAAGGAAGATTATGTGGGCCAGTTTCGACTCAACCCCTAAAGGGCGTTTATACATCACATATGAAGGCCAGGAGGAGCTAACAGGAAAATTATTAGCTGGTGGTCAAATCATTTTAGATTAGTAGCAATTTATTTTTTTAAAAAATAGTTTAGGAAATTTGACATGCGCCGATAGATTCCTTGAGAGCAATTACAGCTCAACCAATCAAACGAGTTGGTAGTTGAAAAACAGCATTTCGCACCACGCGTTAATGATGTTAGGAATTTATTTTATATGGAGATTTGTCATGTTCAAATTTAATCGTCTAGCTCTGGCCGTGGTTGCCACATCATTGACCGCTGGGGCTTTTTATACACACGCCAAACAAGAAGTAACTGCTTCGGCATCTGTTTTGGTTCAGAATGCTTTTGATTTTACTGAAGCTACACCTCTGAATTTTGGAACTATAACTGCAACGGCTTTGACGAATGCTACGGGCGGAACCACTGATAGTATTACTATTTTTTCTGATGGTACTAAAACAAAAGTTGATAACAAAACCCCAGCTGATACAAATACATCTATCAGGCAGATTGTTGATGGTGCTCCCGGTGAGTTTACTATTGCAAATGCTGCTTCAAAAACTGCGATGGAAATCTCTTTTCCTGCTGATGCAGAGTTAAAAAGTTCTGTTCCGGGTACAGGGATATTCAAGATTTCAGGTTTCAGCGCTTTCGATGTAAATCTTGGCCGTGGTTTAACAGTTAATACTAATGTGGCTGAGATTACAACAGATGACACAGGGGCTGCAACGTTTAGAGTTGGTGCTAAACTAGAGGGAACAATAGCTACTGGTGGTTTCGAAGACGGTACATATTCGGGCACTTACAAGGTCACTGTAAATTACAAATAAGATAGTTTGAATTCAAGTCGGGCGTTCTGCCCGATTTTTTTTTATAAACACAAATTTTCACCCTTATTAGTTTTCTACGAGCTTAGAAAACTCAATTTCTAGTTGTCCAAAGATATTTCTGACACGGACGATGCGCTTCTGTTTATGATTCTGGTCAATCCGTTAAAGTTTATATCATAATAACGAGCTGCCCCTGTAATTTTGAGCTCCATTGCATCGAGCACAAGTTCTTTCAGAATTTCACCTGGATGAACGGGATTGTGCATAGTTATTAGTGGTAACCCTCATTACTCAGAATTTGGCTTGTGCTTAAGTTCTTTTACAGGCACAAAATCATCCGATTCTATAGTATCCATAAGCTCTTGTTCATACTCATCTAAAACAAGATTTTTGAATTATTCATAATTCTTAGCTTTATCCCAATTTACCTTTTCATTGTAGCCAATCCGCGACAAACGTAACGTATAGGTTAAACAACTAGCTAACAAGATATCACTGTCCCCAAGCCCAGTTTTAAGTTTTCAAGCTCCCTGAACCTGCAACACGTCCCTATACCTTCAACATCGCATAGTGCGCATGGATCAGCTGCTTGGTCGCCTCGTGCTGCGGATCGGCAAACAAGGTCTGTGTGGGGGAGTTCTCTACCACTTTGCCCTCGTGCATGACCATGGTGCGGTCGGAGATGTGACGCACAATCCCAAGGTTGTGTGAGATAAAGATGAACGCAAGGCCAAGTTCTTTTTGTAGTTTTAGCAGTAGATTTACGGATTGTGAACGTACCGAGGGGTCAAGCGCGGCAAACGGCTCATCGGCCACGATGACTTTGGGGTCAAGGATCAGCGCACGGGCAAGCGCCACGCGCTGCTGCTGTCCGTCAGAGAGCATGTGTTTATAAAAATAATAATGGTCGGGCATCAGGCCCACCATCTGTAGGGTCACAATGATTTTGCGGTTGCGCTGGGCTTCATCGAGGTTGGTGTTGCGTTTTAGCGGCTCTGCCAGCATTCGCCCCACCGAAATAGACGGATTCAAAGAGGCCGAGGATAAGCTAAACACCATACGCACTGCTTGGGCGGCGTCTTTTTTGTCGAGCGATTCGCCGTTGAGCAGCACCGAGCCACTTGTCGGCTTGACCGCGCCAACAATCAGCTTGGCGAGCAATGATTTGCCCGAGTTGTTTTCGCCAATGACCGAAAGCGTTTCGCCTTCGTTTAGCGAAAACGACACCGGACCAAGCTGGAAGCTGGCTTTTTTATCAAGCACATACCACGGTGGGGTGGAGTCATAGCGCAGCTGATCGACAAGCAATAAACTCATGTCGCCTCCGGAGGTTGCTGACGGCCAATCGGCTCATCACCTGCGATATGCGCAGGTTCGGTATCAAACCCATCGTCGTGCTGCTCCACATCCACATGCAGCGGAAAGTGACAGCGGTACTGGCGCTTGTGCACAGTGCGGTTGGTCGGGCGGTTGACGCATTCTTTTTGTGCCCTTGGGCAGCGCGGCCCGAGACGACAGCCAATGGGCAAATGTTGCAGGGTCGGAATGGTGCCGGGAAGGGCGGTTAATGGGGATTTGGGCTGCAGATCTGGACGAAAGCTCGGCGCGCTATCAAGCAGCGCCTTGCTGTAGGGATGATACGGGCGCTTGCGTACACTTTCCAATGGCCCATCTTCGACCGATTGACCGGCATATAACACGGTGATTGACTGCGCAATGGAGCTGATCGCTAACAGGTCATGACTCACAAACAAAATACTCAAGCCACTGTTGCGGTTAAGGCTTTTGCACAGGCTCAAAATCTGGCGCTTGGTCGAGGTTTCCATGCCGCGGGTCGGATCATCGGCAATCAGCAAGGTGGGTTGCGAGACCAGCGCCATGGCGATCATGAATTTTTGGCAGACATCATCGGGCAGCTCGTGCACATAGCTGTTAAGACAGGTCTTGATGTCTTTGATACCGACTTTGGTGAGCAGGCTGTGGGCGATAAGCTGTTTTTCTTTGGCCTGTTGCCACGGCCAGCGTCCGTGCACAAACTCGTCGGGAATACTTTCGTTAAACTGCTCGCCAAGTTTGGCCGACGGGTCGAGCGCGGCTTGCGGATCTTGAAAGATAACGGCAATGTCACGGCGCATGATTTTTTGGCGCTCGGAGGTTTTCATCTTGAGCAGGTTCTGTCCGCGCCAGCTCAAGCGGTCGGCGGTGACTATCCATTGCGGCGGCAGCGCACCAGAAATGGCCCGCACGATGAGACTTTTGCCTGAGCCGGATTCACCGACCAGCGCTTTGATTTCATTTTCACTAATAGTGAGAGAGACGCGATCGAGCGCCTTGATAAGCACGCCGTTGCTTTCAATCTCCAAGGTGAGGTTGCGAATATCTAACAAAATCATCAGTGAGACAGCCTGTTGCGGATGGCGCTGCGCAGGCTATCGCCCACAATATTAATCGACAGCACCAGCATAAAAATACACAAGCCCGGGAACAGCACATTCCACGGTGCGACATAGGCCGTGGCTAAGCCTTCGCGTACCATCACGCCCAGCTCAGGATAGAGCGTTTGTGCACCGAGGTTCAAAAAGCCCAGTGCCGAGATATCCAAAATGGCAACCGAGAGGGCAAGGGTGGCCTGAATGATAATTTGCTCGACTAAGTTGGGCAAAATATTATAGAAAAATAGCTGCCAGTCGCTCGCACCATCTAAGCGCGCAGTAGCGATGTAGGTTTTGGCCATTTCTTCACGCACAATATCGCGGGTGGCGTGAATAAAACGCGGAATCAGCGCAAGCCCTATGGCGAGCATGGCATTAGTCAAGCCCACGCCCAAGATTGCGACAATAATAATGGCAATGAGCAAGGTAGGGATCACCATCAGCACATCCAAAATATGATTGAGCACGCTCGAGCGCATGCCGTTACTCATGCCCGCAAACGCGCCGATACTGGTGCCGATAAACAGTGACACCATCACCAGCACCAATGCTGAACCAAAGGTCACCTGAATGCCGTAAAGCGTGCGCGAAAGCATGTCTCTGCCGACCGCATCGGTGCCTAACACGTGCAAAATCGAGCCATTGGGCTCCCATGAGGGCGGTAGTAACAATGACTGAATGTTTTGGGCATAGGGCTCATAGGGAGTCAGGATTGGGCCCAGCACACCCAGCATGATAAAAAAGCTCAATACAGCTAAACCCATGACAGCGACATGACTTTGTTTAAACTCATGCCAAGTCGCGCTCCACGGCGTGGGATGGCGTTCTTCGTTGTACAAATTATCCATGTTGGCTACCCATATTGACTACCCATATCGACTACCCATGTTTTTGGTACCTATCGCGCGTTGGATCAAATAACTTGCTCAAGCACTCGATAAACAACGTGGTAAAGACCACCACAATTGACACGACCAACATGCCCATGCGGATCGCCACAAAATCGCGCTCATAGATCGCCTGAATCAACCACTCGCCAATGCCCGGCCATTCGCTAATGGTTTCCACAATCATGACGTTAGTCACCAAGGTTGATATTTGCATAGCGAGCAAGGGCATTACAGCTAATAAACTGTTGCGAAACACATGGCGAAAGAAGATTTTGTAAAACGGGATCCCGCGTGTTTGGGCTGCCGCAATGTAATCCTGCTGCATCACATCTGCGACTGCGCGGCGCGTGGTGCGCAAAAACACCGCTGTGGCCAAAAACGCCACCGCAAGCGTGGGGATCACCATGTGCTGCAGCGCATCCAGAAATGCCGCCTGCTTGAACGGATGATTGGATAGCGCAATATCCACCAAAATAAAGCCCGTTTGCGGCGGAATATCATAGAGCAAACTCAAGCGACCCGACATTGGCAATAGCCCAAACTGCAAGGAAATAAGCAAAATCAGCAGCAAGGTCAGCCAAAAAATCGGAAACGACGACATCACCATGCTGATGGTCATCATGCTGTAGTCAATTTTGGAATGAAAGCGCAAGCCACATAAAAAGCCCAGCGGGATCCCCATAAACAACGCAATCACCGCTGCATACAAGGTCAACTCTAAGGTGGCAGGTAACAGGCTTTTAACTTCATCATAAACATCCGCCCCAGTGTGAATACTCACCCCCCAACTACCGTCGAGTAGGGCTTGTACATAATACCAAAAGCCCTTGCCCCATGCTTGTTCGGCCAGTGCAGCCGTATATGGGGTAGCTGGCAAATCAGCCAGTGCTTGGCCGGTAAGGTTATATACCGGATCGCCGGGAAAGAAAAACGCCAGTACATAGGATAAGCCTATCAAGATAAATAGCGTGATAAAAAACAAATTAAAATAGCGGATCAGCGTCGTGAGCATTAGGGCTGCTCCCGAAACACATTTTTGAACTGCATCCCGCCGTAGGGATTAATTGCGATCCCTTGCAAATCACTGCGATACACCTGATAGCGGTTAGCATGCGCAATCGGCAGTAGTGGCAACTCTCTGGCAATGAGCTCATTGGCCTGCTGATAAAACGCGCGGCGCTCGGTGACATTCGCCGTCAGCACCGCTTTGTTGATCAAACGGTCGTATTCGTCGTTACAAAACATCGCGCGATTGGTGCCCGAACTCATTGCCGAACAGGTCAGCAGCGGGCGATAAAAGTTATCCGGATCGCCATTATCCGCAGACCAGCCAATCAGTACCGAGTCGTGGTCGCCGCGATTGAGCCCGGCGCGAAAGCGCTCCCAGTCGCTGGTAACAATGTCCACCCGGATCCCAACATTAGATAAGTAGCCCTTGATGAGCTCCGCCATTCTAAGCGCATCGGGGTTATAGGCGCGCACCAGCGGCATGGCCCATACGGTCATGCGAAAGCCGTTTGGGTAGCCGGCCTCGGTGAGTAACTCTCTGGCGCGCATCGGGTTGTAGCTGGGCTCCTGCATATCCGGACTGTAGGCCCATGAGCTGGGTGGCACTATGGTTCTGGCGCGCGAGGCTGAATTAAAATATACCGCATCGATAATGGTGGTTTTGTCGATGGCGTAGGCAAGCGCGCGGCGCACCCGCACATCGTCAAACGGCGCTTTGCCGGTATTAAATGCCCAAAACCCGACGTTTAAGCCCGGTGCTTGTTGTAGGGCAATAGCAGGATTGTCCTGCACATAGTTGATTTCGGCTTGGCTGGGATAGGCAATGGTATCACATTCACCGGTAAGTAATTTGGCCAAGCGCATCGAGCTTTGTGGCGTGATATCAAAAATCAGCTGCTGGTTATGGCGATTTGCCTGCCAATATTGTTCATGCGCCTCAAAGCGAATATATTGGTTCTTACGATAGTAGGCAAACTGATAGGGCCCGGTACCGATAGGATAAAAGTCGATGTGCTCGGGGGTGCCGGCATTGAGCATCGCTTGGCCGTATTCGGCAGATAAAATATTGGCAAAGTCCGATGCAATGTTGGTAATAAAGGAAGAGTCAGGCTGGTGAAGCTCGATTTGCACGCGGTGCGTGTTGACTTTGGTGATCGCTTTGATGGTTTGTGGCAGGTTGAGACTATCAAAATATGGGTAAGCACCGCCATTCACCTCATGAAAAGGGTGGTTTGGGTCAAGCCAGCGGTTAAAACTAAACATCACATCATCGGCGTTGAGCGCACGCGTTGGCGCAAAATACTCGGTGCTGTGAAAGGCTATATTGGGACGCAGTTGAAAGGTATAGCGCAACCCGTCACGGCTGATACGCCAGCTGCTGGCTAGACTAGGAATAAGCTTGCCAGTGTGTGGCTCAAACTCCAATAGGCGGTTGTATAACTGATGTGCGGTAGCATCTACGGTGGTGCTAGAGGTATCAAGCTGTGGATTAAATGATGACGGGCTACTTTCGGAGCAATAAATAAGCCCATCCGGCTTAGCTGGTGCGGTTCTGCTCCCGCCTTGGGTCAGCTCTGATACATCTAGTTGCGCGCCTTGCTCAGAGGCAGGGCTACACGCTATATTCACACTGCATAACAAGATGATGATCGCACCGCGTCGTGCCCACATTGGCGTTAATTTCCTTCGTCCAAGAGGTTGTACTTTTTTAGATAGCCTCTGAGCTGGTGATAGGTGAGCTGAAGTTTTTCAGCGGTGCGTTTTTGATTAAATTGACTGTCGCGCAACGCGTCTTTTAGCAACGCAATTTCATGTGCTTGACTGTTGGCTTTAAAATCCAAGGGAAATTCCCATTGCTGCGCTTGGTGACTGTCTGTTGTCGTAGTATTCTCCTGCGGAACAGGGGCTGTTGTCAATGGTTGTTCGATGCTATTGGGCTGGGTGCTGGCGGTGGTTGCAACAGGTGCTTGCGCATTGGCAGCTACCACGCTAGATGGTGCTTTGATACGCTGAGTTGGGCGAAACTGTGAAGCGAAGGGATCTAAAATGATCTCGTGCACCGGCACATGTGGATTATTGTTGCGATACACGGCGCGCTCGACCACGTTTTTGAGTTCGCGAATATTGCCCGGCCAGTCGTATTCCAACAGCGTTTGTTGCGCTTTGCGGCTAAAGCCAGAAAACAGCTCTAGCTCCATCTCGCGAGTCATATTGATAGCAAAATGCTCTGCCAACACCATGATGTCATCGACGCGTTCGCGCAGCGGCGGGATGGTGATCACATCAAACGCCAAGCGATCTAACAAATCGGCACGAAACTCACCGCTCTGCGCTAGGCTCGGCAGATCCTCGTTGGTCGCAGCGATCAAGCGCACATCGACTTTAACCGTTTTGTTGCCGCCGACGCGCTCAAACTCACCGTATTCGACCACACGCAAGAGCTTTTCTTGGATCATGGCGCTGGTATTGGCGATTTCGTCCAAAAACAGCGTGCCGTGATTGGCTGTTTCAAAGCGGCCCTCGCGGCGCTTGCTCGCACCAGTAAAGGCTCCAGCTTCGTAGCCAAACAGCTCACTTTCTAGTAAGTTTTCATTTAGAGCAGCACAGTTGAGTTTTTGATAATGCTGATCCCAGCGCGATGAGAGATAGTGCAAACGGGCGGCAATCAACTCTTTGCCGGTACCGCGTTCGCCAATGACCAACACGGGCTTGTTCAGCGGGGCGATTTGTGAAATTTGCTCGAGAACTTCCAAAAACACATTGGCCTGTCCAATCAAATTGTCCATTTTGCGCATCGGGCACACTCTGAAAGTAGTGAATTTAACCAAATATTAGTGTATTTATTTAACGCGCGCCAGCGGTAATTGTGTTGTTTTTGAATTAAATCAATAAAAATCAGTGTTTTATGATTTCATGCAAGATGGCACAAGGTTTGTATTACATATAGTGCACAATGAAATATTCGCCATTTTTGCGAATCATGTAATCAGGAGTCTTTCATGAGCATTTTTTCACGTTTTACCGATATTGTTAATTCAAATTTAAACGCCTTGTTGGACAAGGCCGAAGATCCAGAGAAGATGGTGCGTCTCATCATCCAAGAAATGGAAGATACTTTAGTTGAGGTGCGCAGCGCATCTGCCAAAACCATTGCGAGCAAAAAAGACATTGCGCAGCAAATCGAAAAGTTTGCCGCGCAGAGTAAAGACTGGGGCGCTAAGGCAGAGCTGGCCATCACCAAAGAGCGCGATGATCTAGCCAAAGCCGCTTTGCAAGAAAAAGCTAAGTGCGCGGAGAATGTAGCAGCCCTTGAGCATGAGCTACACTTAGTAGAAGAGCAGTTAGCGAAACTGCAGGTTGAAACGCAGCAGCTGCAAGAAAAGTTAGCAGATGCCAAAGCGCGGCAAAAAACCATTATTATGCGCCAAAACACCGCGAGTTCACGTTTGGATGTGCGCAAGACGCTCGATAGCAGCAAAATTGACGATGCGATGAGCCGCTTTGAGCGCTACGAGAGCAAAATCAATGATTTGGAGTCACAGGTCGAAGCCTATGACCTGGGCAAAAAGTCGTTGAACGATGAATTTGCCGAGCTTGCTGCCGATGACAAGATCAATGATGAGCTGGCTGAGTTGAAGAAAAAACTCAACGACGCTAAATAATCACCAGTCCATCGATAGATAACAATAGAGGAGTTTCCCATGGAAGAGTTTGCCATAGTCGCGATTGGCGTCCCGATGATTTTATTCATGCTGTTTGTGGCGCCGACGTGGCTGATTTTGCACTATCGCAGTAAGCGACAGCTCGGCAGTGGGTTGTCCGAAAACGAAGTCAAAGATCTGCAGGTGTTAGCCGATAGGGCAGAGCAGATGGCCGATAGAATCAAAACCCTTGAAGCCATCTTAGATGCTGAACATCCGCAGTGGAGAGAAAAGGTATGAAGGGCAACGTCTTATATCGCAGCACGAGCAATAAACGCATCGCCGGTGTCTGTGGCGGGCTAGCGGACTACTTTGGTATTGAAACTTGGTTAGTGCGGATCTTAGTAGTCACTGCGTTTTTCTTACTCGCTGGTCCGTTTGTTATCGTTGCCTATATCGCTGCTTGGTTTATTTTGGACAAGCGCCCAGAGAGCATGTCAGTGGATACGCATAATGTTGTTTCTATGGGCAATACGGGCAAGGGGTGGTATCACTCGGATGCGGGCAAAATTGAAATCAAACAAAAAGTCTGGCAGTCAGGACAAACACCCAAGCAAGCGCTGCATGAAGTCAGCGCGATGTTTGCAGACACCGAGCGTCGCTTGCGCGCAGTTGAGACTTACGTGACCAGCCCGACGTTTAAACTCAACGCCGAGCTCGACAAGCTATAGACCGATTATCACTTTTGTATGCAAAAAATAAAAAGCACCTTCGGGTGCTTTTTTGTGGGGAAAGTGGTTATAACACATGTTTGCTACTCTATGACGTCCTCAGAAGATGGTGCTTGTCCGCCGCTTCTTGTTAATAATGCTTTAAATTGTGTAAGGTCTGCTTCAGCGGCACGTTGTGAGAAAAACGTCTCAGTCTCAATTGCAGAAACCTTTTCAGCGACTGCCATAGCAATGAACTGATTCAAACTTGTGCCGTCGTTTTTTGCAATTTCGGCAACTTTTCTTTTTAACGATTTAGGCAATCTTAGTGGGTAAGTTGAAGATTCACTCATATTTTAATCTCATTTCAAACCGCCCTTTTCACTAGGATTAACAACAATAGATCACATCGTATATGATATCAATAATTCTAATTTGTAATTAAAAATTTACAAAAAATGTTGAATTTATTTTGGTGTGATATGGCACTTTTTGTGAGCTTTGCGAGACTAATATTTCGTATATATTTGTTTACTACTCAGTGTTTAAGTTCATCTAATTACAATAAATACAAGCTCAACAACAGCAAAGGAAGTTATGAAAGTCACCAATTACAGTGCCAAAACCATCAAGGGTGACGGGACTATTGCATGGTCTGCGGCAGAAAATGCTATTTGGCGTGATCTATATGCACGTCAACATCACTTGATTCAAGATAAAGCGTGTGATGCCTATTTACATGGACTTAAATTATTGGATTTGCCCACCACAAAGGTGCCGCAGTTGAAAGATGTGGATGAGGTGTTGTTGGAAACCACTGGGTGGCGCACCGCACCAGTGCCTTGTTTAATCAATTTTGATAAATTCTTTACGTTGCTTGCTAATCGTCAGTTTCCAGTGGCCACCTTTATACGTTGTCGCGATGAGTTTGATTATTTGCAAGAGCCGGATATCTTTCATGAAATATACGGGCATTGCCCCCTGCTGACCAATCCTGCGTTTGCGCATTTTACGCATACTTATGGCCAGCTCGGCCTGCATGCGAGCAAAGAGGAGCGGGTGTATTTAGCGCGTCTATACTGGTTTACTGTTGAGTTTGGGCTGGTGCAGCGCTCAGCTAAAAATGCAGATAATCTTGCTATCTACGGTGGTGGGATTTTGTCCTCGCCATCTGAGACGGAGTTTGCCTACAGCTCCCAAAAAGCAGAGCGTCTCCCGTTTGACTTAGCCACAGTATTGCGGACACCGTATCGAATAGACCAGCTGCAACCGCGATATTATATCATTGAGCACTTAGACGCGCTGTTTGAACTCGCCGAGCGGGATTTGCTTGCCGAGGTGCACAAAGCCATGGCGCTTGGGCTGCACAGCCTAGAGGCGCTCACAGATTAATTGGGTTGTTGCTGATGCTTGCTAATCGCATTTTGCACGGCATTCACCTGCTTTTGCTTCTTGGCTTAGCATGCTGCTCTTAATTCTTGGGTGTGCTGGTTGCAATGCTGCTGGGTTTTGTCTTTGTTCAAAATAGCAGATGAGGTGTTGTAAAAGGCATCAATTCCGTCGTGTCCAGTGTGTAACGTGCCACATCCTGATAAACCGATAGATACTAGTAGCGTCAATGTGTGTTTCATCTTGTTCCTTGATGTAATGTGTCTGAATGAATGTTATTTTTGAAAGCAGAGGCGCGGGATCGCAAAGGTTAATCCCATCGATGAGACCAATGCAACTAACATCCCCACTTCGTGTTTAACCAATAGGGGCTCTGTGGCAAAAATTTGCGTTGTGAATACAGCTAAAACAGCGGCCAGAGTACTTGCTAGCCAGAATATTAGCTTATCGCCTCTGTGCTTCGTTTGCCATTGTGAAATATTGCAAAGTAGGCTTACGTGGCCAGTGAATACAAAATAAAGTAAGAAAAGGTCTGTGGTTTCCATCATCATAATAAAATTCTCAGTTAAATAAAAAAAGTATGGTGTTGTATTTAAATGAGTGATGGAGGAGCTCGAGGTTGATGGGGTTTATACGTTTTACAGTGCAGATTGCTTGCAAAATCTAATAAGTCTTGTTGCGCAAAAAAATGGCTTGACTGCGTAGCAACAGCAACTGGCTCAAAAAAATCGTCATGGTCGACTTCGTAATCGATATGCATCACGAAAGAACTAGGTATCGACGTTTGCTTGGAATGATTCCCTTTATCGTAATTACCGGCTAAGGCTGTCGCAGTGATCAGCGACAAACATAATAAAATTAGAGGCAATCGATTTAATATTTTCATACTATCAAAATACGCTCATTTTAAAATTAATCAAGAGTTGGTGTGTGTCAGGATAAATAAATCTGTTGATATAAGACTATAAAGGTAATTGCGCCAAGCCAAGCCTTAGTTACAATATATACATGAAACTATCAAGTGTGCTTCTCACCATTATCACTTTGCTGAACCTGTTGTTCGCAGAGCACACTGTTAATTTTCAATTCCCACTCGATGCTTTGCCTGTCATAGAGCAAGCAGAAACCTCGACCACAGAAGTGCCTCACTCTAATGATTTGCTGCCAACAAGCGCGTTAGGGTATCAGGCTCAACAAGACGGTGTAAGTAACCTAGATAAAATTTCAGCTTCGGTTGTTTGGCGGTTATTTTACCGCACTCACTACGCCAGAGCCCCTCCTCACACTGTGTAATTGATCTCAATTTTTATTCCCAATTCACAGTGAGAAAATATGAAAAAACTACCTATTTTGGCGGCCACTTGGTTGCCGTCTGTTGCGTGGGCCTCTCAAGCGGGCCCGATTGATTTAACCTTCAGTGCCTATGGCATGATTGCGCTGGCGATATTTACGCTGGCTTACGTGCTCGTGATTCTAGAGGAGTATCTGCATTTGAGTAAGTCCAAACCAGTACTCGCTGCGGCGGGGCTAATTTGGCTGGTGCTCGGCTGGCTGTATAGTCAAAACAACCTCTCGGAGGTAGCGCTTAACGCGTTCAATCACAATTTGTTAGAGTATGCACAGCTCTTTTTATTTTTGCTCGTTGCAATGACTTACATAAATGCCTTGGAAGAGCGAGGGTTCTTTTATTCACTCAAGGTGTTTTTGGAAAACAAGCAGCTGTCACTGAGACAACTGTTCTGGGTAACGGGCATGTTGGCATTTGTTATCTCATCCTTCGCCAATAACCTTACCACGGCCATGTTAATGTGTGCTATTGTCATGAATGTCGCATCACATAATCGCGCCTTTATCGCGCTGGCATGCGTCAATATTGTTGTGGGAGCTAACGCGGGAGGCACCTTTAGTCCATTTGGCGACATCACCACGCTCATGATTTGGCAAGCGGGGAAGGTCGACTTTTTGGCATTTTTTGTCTTACTCGTGCCCGCGATTGTCAATTTTATCGTGCCAGCAGCTATTATGAGCTGTTTTATCAAATCGGTGCCAAGACATGAGGCATGTGCCGAGCCATTGCCTATGAAGCGCGGGGCCAAACGGATTTTTGGCTTGTTTTTATTGACTATACTAAGCGCTGTGCTGTGTCATAGTATATTGGGCATGCCGCCTGTATTAGGCATGATGTTTGGATTGAGTTATTTAAAGTTTATGGGCTATTATTTGGTGCGCAGTTTGCCAAAATCTCTTGATAAAAAGCGTGCTATAGCTGCTCAAGCACAAGATCAAGAAGCGCTAGAAAGACTGGGAAATGTCGTGCCATTTAACGTATTTTCCAACATCGCACGTTCAGAATGGGACACCTTGATGTTTTTTTATGGCATCGTATTGTGTGTCGGTGGATTGGGATTTATGGGTTATTTACATCTCGTGTCTGAGGCACTTTACGTTAACTGGTCTCCCACTTATGCCAATATTGCTGTAGGTATCATTTCTGCGATTGTTGATAACATTCCAGTGGTGTTCGCAGTGTTGGCTATGGATCCTGTAATGAGTACCAATCAGTGGTTGTTAATTGCGTTGACAGCTGGTGTGGGGGGATCCATGCTTTCTATTGGTTCCGCGGCTGGCGTGGCATTAATGGGGCAAACCAAAGGTATATATTCTTTCGTTTATCACTTAAAGTGGTCCTGGGCAATTGCTATGGGCTATGTGGCCTCCATTGCTACGCATTTATGGCTGAATGGGGTGTAGCAGCCCTTCTTCAACGCGCTTTATAAATGAACTTTTCGTGACACTTGAGCGTAGAAATTGGGCGTAATATTGCGCGCTTCCCAAAGATAACGCCATTGCTTGAATCCTTTTTTTCACTCGCTTGGCGTTATGTATTGTTCACTATGGCAAACAGGCATGCGTTTAGAAATTAGCTGTGAAGATAGATTAGGTATTACCCAAGACGTGTTGGAGTTGCTCACCTCCAAAGAAATAGATTTGCGCGGTATAGAGATAGCCCCGCAGGGCAAGATTTATTTAAGTTTCCCAACGATTGATTTTGCTGACTTTCAAGAAATGATGCCCAAGCTGCGTCGCATTCCTGGCATCATCGATGTTAAGACTACTTTGTTTATGCCGATTGAGCGTGAACGCAATGAACTGCGTGCGATTATCCAGACTATGCCTGACCCGGTCTTTTCTATTGACGTTAAGGGTAAAATTGTCTTGGTGAATGATGCAGCCAAAAACAGCGTTGACCAAGATGAGTCCCTATTGCTCAACGCCGAGTTAGTTGATTGGGTCAAAGGCTTTAACTTTAACAAGTGGCTCGATAGTAAAGAAACACTCGCGCAGACCCAAAAAGTTAAATATTTTGAGCAAGATTACATTGCGGATATTTTGCCTGTGCAGATCCCTGATGAAGGTGAACAAGCCATCCTCGCTGGTGGTGTGGTTATCTTAAAGTCAGAGCTGCGCTTAGGCGAGCAGTTCAAAGCATTTCACAAACCACCACAAGATAGTTTTGACCGTTTCCACGCGCATTCATCTAACATGCGCCGCTTAATTCGTGAAGCTAAGTCCATGGCCGATCAAGAAAGTCCGCTGTTGATTTTTGGCGAAACTGGAACAGGTAAAGAGCTCATTGCCCGAGCCTGTCACGAGGCATCTCAGCGCAGTGATGGGCCATTTTTGGCACTGAACTGTGCTGCCTTGCCCGACGATGTGGCCGAAACCGAGTTGTTCGGCTTTGCTGCCGGAGCGTACGGAACCAATAAGGCTAAACTTGGCCTATTAGAAGAGGCCAAAGGCGGTACCTTATTGTTGGATGAGGTTGCCGATATGTCGGCACAGCTGCAAAGCAAGTTATTACGTGTCATAGAGGACGGCGAGTGCCGCCGCGTGGGCGACGATGCCCCGATCAAAGTCGATGTGCGGATTATTTGCACCACAGGTAAAGACCTCGGACAGCTGGTCGAAAGCGGCAAGTTTAGGCAGGATTTGTACTACCGTCTCAATGTCTTAGGACTCATCTTGCCCGCCCTACGCGAGCGCAAACAAGACATCATTCCGTTAGCTGAGGACTTTATTAAGCAACATTGCGTGAAGCTTGGCCGCCCTGTTGCTAAGCTCAGTAAATCTTGTGTGGAGTATCTTACGACCTATCCGTGGCCAGGTAACGTTCGCCAATTACAAAATGCGATACAGCGCGCATTGACGGTGCTCGATGGCAACGAAATTACCAAGAACCATATTCACTTACCATCTTGTGCCACTACTATCAGTTACATCGATGAAAATTTTTCCGGCACCTTGGATGAAGAAGTCAAAAAATTTGAAAAAGACCTATTGCGCAAGTTATATCCATCCTATCCCTCAACGCGTCAACTGGCGCGTAAATTAGGTTTGTCACATACCGCAATTGCGAATAAACTTAGAGAGTATG
>CAZLGJ010000004.1:6277-51268 GCA_964559075.1 uncultured Glaciecola sp. | reverse complement strand
GCATAACCACAGGGGTTAATATAGGAAAACGGGCGCATATCCATATCGACATTTAACGCCAAACCGTGAAACGAACAGCCTTTGCGGATCCGCAAACCGATCGAACAAATCTTCATCTCGTCGACATATACACCCGGCGCGTCTTTTTTTGGATAAGCAATTATGCCAGCCTGCGCCAGATGAGCGACAATCGTTTCTTCTAAGGCGGTTACCAGTTGTCTCACCCCTAGCTTGCGTCGTCTGATATCAATTAAGACATACATCAGCTGCTGACCTGGGCCGTGATAGGTGACTTGCCCACCACGATCAACTTGGACAATGGGGATATCGGCTACTTGCAAAATATGCTCGGCTTTACCGGCTTGCCCTTGAGTAAATACCGGTGAGTGCTCAACTAACCAGATTTCGTCAGGTGTATCAGCATCACGTGCGTTGGTGAATGCCTGCATTTTTTCCCAAATGGGCAAGTAAGGCTGCTGCCCTAATTGCCGTACGACCAATGCCATTAAATGACTACTCGAACGACTTCGAGCGCGGATATCTCGGTATAAATGCTTTCCATGTGGTCTTTTGAGGTCACTTTTACGCTTAACGACAACGCATGATAGTTGCCTTTTGAACTTGGCTTAACCGTTGGATTATAATCACCAGGTGCCAATTCTTGTAATCGACTAATCACAATATCAGGGAAGTCGGGCTGTGCCACGCCAAGCACTTTAAATGTCTGGCGGCAGGGAAACTCTAACAGTTCGTCAAAACGGGTATCCACAATCTCATTCCAAGCAAAAAAAAACGGTCTGATTATACACTCAGACCGTTTTAAAATCATCCGTTACAACGAGTTTCTTATGGCTCGTCGCTACTAAATTGTAATTTGATATAATCAATGGCTTTAGACATGAAGCCACCTTCTTTAATGTCTTGCAGGGCAACTAGAGGGTAGGTAGCTATTACATCATCTTCGATTTGTAGATAGAGGGTGCCAACTGCCTGGCCGTTTGCAAGCGGCGCTTCGAGCTGTTTATCCAACACAAAGTTCGCTGATAAATGCTTAGCCTGTCCACGCGGGATAGTGATGGTAACAGCTTGGTTGATCCCCAAATCGACGGTATCGCGGTCTCCCATAAAAATTCGGTGCGCTACGAAGCTCTCACCAGCCTCATACGGCGCAATTGTTTCATAGAAGCGGAAACCGTAGCGCAATAGTTTTTTGTTTTCAGTTTTGCGGGCGCGCTCAGATTCGGTGCCCATTACCACAGATATTAAACGCATGTCGCCTTGTGTGGCAGACGTAATTAATGAGTAGCCGGCATCAGAAGTATGGCCAGTTTTGATCCCGTCGACATTGAGCGCCTTGTCCCATAATAAGCTGTTGCGGTTGTACTGTTTGATGCTGTTGTATTCGAACTCTTTGCGCGAATATAGCTGATACTCATCGGGATTATCGTTGATCAACGCTTGTGATAATCGCGCCATATCACGAGGGGTCGTGTAGTGGTCAGGGTGATGTAAACCATGCGCATTCATAAAGTTGGTGCCGGTCATGCCCAGTTTGGCGGCATAGGCATTCATCATGCTGACAAACGCATCGTGTGAGCCAGCGACGTGTTCGGCCATTGCGACACACGCATCGTTACCCGATTGGATCACAATACCCTGCATCAATTCATAGACAGATACTTTAGTACCGACTTCAATAAACATTTTTGATGAATCAGGGAAGTTTTTGGCCCACGCGTTTTCAGAGATAGTGACTTGGTCATCCAAGCTGATGTTGCCCGCTTGCAATTCTTGCCCAATCACGTACATGGTCATGATTTTGGTCAAGCTAGCTGGCGCCAGCTGCATATCGGCATTTTGCTCAGCGATGACGTGTCCGGTCTGTGCATCAATTAATAAAAAACCTTCCGCAGCTACCTTAGGCGGCGGCGGGATAACAACAAGGGCATGTGCTGAGGTGACCAACAGGAACATTGAAAGGAAAAGTGAAACTGCTTTTTTCATAAGGGGACCGAATTAAATATTTGTTAAAATTGTACCAAGTTTTGTTTGCTATGTGACAGGTAAACAGAAAAAAAGTTGCGAATCATCAGGATTTGCTTCATTCGTGAACAATGAACGCCTGCGGATAGTCGCTGGCGTGAAGCTGTTGCAAAATGTCACTGGCGCTCAAGTAAGTGTCAAACGGCCCGAGCTTTAAGCGAAATAAGTTATTGCGCGATTTGCTTTGATACTCGGTTGCATACATCGATTGTAGCGCCGCCCCAAGCTGTTCAATTCGCTGGGGATCCTGAAGCGCGACCACTTGAATATAGTAAAACTTGCTGTGAGTATCGGCGATCGCCGGCGTTGGTCCGAGGTAATCCGCCAGCGGGACCGGCACTGCATCACCAACCGTGACTAAGTTGTTCTTATCGACGTGGATCACTTCGATTTTGACATTGGCCGTACCGGTATCCAAAAAATCCAGTGCCTTAGCGGCCGCAAACGATAAATCGATGACGCGATTTTCGTGGAAAGGGCCTCGATCATTAATGCGCACGACAATGGAACGGTCGTTGTCGAGGTTAGTCACCTGGGCGTAGCCCGGTAGTGGCAGGGTTTTATGCGCGGCTGTGAGTTCATACATATCAAAAATCTCACCGTTGGCCGTCATATGCCCGTGAAATTTTTGACCATACCAAGATGCGATGCCTTCTTCGACATAGCCATGGCCACTGAGTAGCGGCTGGTAACTGATCCCAGCGATAGTGTAGGAGCGCAAATTTGCCAGTCGATACGGCTCATACTGGGGGATAACTGGGCTAGGCTCATGATCTGGAATCAGCATAATCGGCGCTGAATCGTACTTTAAACTATATCGAGATGGGGCGCTGCAGGCTTGCAGCAAGATGATGAGACATAAACAAATCAGTGCTTTCATCGGGAAACGACTCTCTTTTGTGTGCCTACGGCCATGACAACGCCAAACCCGGCAAGTAGGGTGACCATGGACGTACCACCATAGCTGACAAGGGGAAGCGGCACGCCAACCACGGGCAGTAACCCACTGACCATGCCAATATTAACAAATACATAAACAAAAAACGTGAGCGTGATACTGCCAGCAACGAGTTTGTTAAAAATAAATTGACTGCGACTCGCAATCAATAGCCCACGCGCGATAATGACGCCGTATAAAGCGAGCAATAATACGATGCCAATCAAGCCAAATTCTTCGGCAAATACCGAAAAAATAAAATCAGTATGCCGCTCAGGCAAAAACTCTAACTGGGACTGTGATCCTTGCAGCCAGCCTTTACCATTGATGCCACCAGAGCCAATGGCAATTTTTGATTGAATGATATGATACCCAGCGCCAAGCGGATCACTCTCGGGATTGAGAAAGGTGATGACGCGTTGTTTTTGGTATGCCTTCATTAGAAAAAACCACATCACCGGCACAAAGCTCACCCCTAACACGGATACCACGCTGATGACGCGCCAGCTTAAACCCGACAAAAATAACGCAAATAAGCCCGAGCTTGCGATCAATAATGATGTACCTAAGTCAGGCTGTTTGGCAATCAGCAGGGTGGGGATCAGGACAAACACAAAGGCAATACAAATCTGCGGCAGTTTTGGCGGCAGCGTTTCGCGGCTGAGATACCAGGCGATCATCATAGGCACAAACAGCTTGAGTATTTCAGAAGGCTGAAAACGCATAAAGCCTAAATCTAGCCAGCGCTGCGCGCCTTTACCCATGACCCCAAAAAACAACACAGCCAGCAGTAACAGCACCCCAACGACAAAAAAGAACGGGGCAATATTGCGGTAAACTTGCATCGGTACTTGAGCAAAAATGAGCATTACCACTAAGCCAATTCCCAAGCGGATCACTTGTTTTTGGATCAGACTCGCATCTTGGCCTCCCGCTGAGTAAATCGTTACCAGGCCAACCGACATCAGCACTAAGAGGCTGGCAAGTAACCAGCCATCGATGTGGCATTTTTCCAAAAATGATTGGCGTTGATTTGTTAATGGCGACAACATGCTATGGGTTCCTCACCAGCAACGGCGTTTGTTGCACTCTGTCAATAAAATAATAATCCATCACTTGTCGCGCCACAGGGGCTGCATTTGCCCCGCCACCACCGGCATTTTCCAGTGCCACAATGACGCTGATTTTGGGTTCATCGACTGGTGCGTAGCCGAGATACATGGCATTGTCTTTTAAATAATCGGCAATTTCTAAGTCATCCACATTTACATCTTGTGCCACTGTAAAAAGTTGCGCGGTTCCGGTCTTGCCACCTGAAATATAGGGCGTGCCGCGATAAGCACTAAAAGCTGTACCATGAGGCATATTGACGGTGTTGACCATGGATGTTTTTACGATGTCCCAGTTGTTTGCCTGCAAAATCGGGATAGGCGGAAACTCACTGATTGGCAGTTCGTTTAACTCGCCTTGTGCCAAATGACCGGCGAGCAATTTGGGCACAAAGCGCTGTCCGCGGTTGAGCAGTGTGTTGAGCGAGTTGACAAGCTGGATTGGGGTTGCGGTCCAATAGCCTTGGCCAATGCCAACTGAAATCGTATCTCCGATATACCAAGGTTGATTGAAACGCGCGCGTTTCCAACCGCGTGAGGGCAAGTTTCCGTCCGTTTCTTCAATCAAATCGATATTGGTATATTCGCCAAAGCCAAACTGCTGCATGTAGGCATGAATATTATCTATGCCTAACTTATAAGATAAATCATAAAAGAACGTATCGCAGGAGACTTCAACCGAGCGTTTGACATCAACACGTCCATGGCCTCGTCGCAGCCAATCTCGCCAAATATGATCAACATCGGGCAGCTGATAAAAACCGGGATCGTCGATTTTGGTATGCTCATTAATTACACCCTGCTCTAATCCTAGCAAGGCAATATGAGGTTTTACTAAGGAAGCAGGGGGGTATTGACCTTGTACGGCGCGATTGAGTAAAGGGCGGTTTTTGTTTTCTATAAGGCGGCGATATTGGCCTTTGCTAATGCCGTTAACAAACCAGTTGGGATCGTAACTGGGGTTGGAATACATGGCTAGCACATGACTGGTGCTGGGGTCTGTGACGACCACTGAGCCACGCTTATCTTGCAATATGCTGTGAATAAAAAGCTGTAGCTGGATGTCGATATGCAGCACTAAATCTTCCCCAGGCACTGGCTCTTGTACAGACAATACCCGAAGTTCGCGCCCTTTGCTGTCTACTTCGACGTGTTTGAAACCAATTTTTCCATGCAGGCGCTCTTCATAATAGCGCTCGATCCCTTGTTTGCCGATAGTGCGCGTGGCGGCGTAATTAGAGCTTTGTCCCCATTCGCCGATGGTAACCAGGTCATTGGCGTTGATTTTGGCGACATAGCCTAATACGTGAGTCAATGCCTCTTTGTACGGGTAGTGGCGCATTAGGCCAGCTTCGACAAATATGCCGGGAAAACGATGTTGGTGGGCTGAAAAAATCGCAACTTGTGTTTTATTTAGGTCATTAATAATGGTGACGGGTTGAAAACGACGCGCTCGTGTTACGTTGTCTTTGATGGTGTCCACATCATCGGTGGCGATCTCTAATAATTCACTTAGGCGCGCAATGGTGTCTGCGAGGTTGTCGACTTGTTCAGGGATCAGCGCTAAGCGAAAAGTTGGACGGTTTTCAGCGAGCAACACCCCGTTGCGATCGTAAATGAGCCCGCGATTTGGTGCAATCGGCACAACTTTGATGCGGTTGCCCTCTGCGCGTGTTTGATAGTCGTTATAATTGACCACTTGCAGTTGATAGGCGTTACTGATGAGCAACAAAAAGATCGTGCCAACCACCACTAACGCAATCACGGCACGACGCAAAAAAAGCGTGTCCTCAGCCGTGTAGTCTCGCATAGATTGGCGTCTTCTAGGCATGCCTTACTCGCGGTGATAGGGATGGTTTTGGGTTAAGGTCCAAGCGCGATAAAGGCTTTCGGCAACAATGATGCGCACTAGTGGATGTGGCAGGGTCAGTGCAGATAACGACCAGCGCTGGTCAGCTCGGGCGATACAGGCTGGCGCTAAGCCTTCAGGGCCGCCAATTAAGAGGCTGATGTTGCGCCCGTCCATTTGCCAGTGGCTGAGTTGCTTGGCGAGTGTTGGGGTATCCCAGGCGCGACCAGTGACTTCCAGCGTGACCACGCGGTCGCCTTTGCCAATGGCTTGAAGTGTTTGCTCGCCTTCTTTGTCAAGGATCCGCGCAATATCTGCGTTCTTGCCGCGTTTGCCGGCAGGAATTTCGTGAAATGCTACCGCCAAATCAGGTGGAAAACGGCGCAAAAACTCATGACAACCTTGTTCCACCCAGGACGGCATTTTGGTTCCCACTGCAATAATGTTAATGCGCATGGAATAAAGCGATTAGGACCAGAGTTTTTCGAGTTGGAAATAGTCACGTGTGGCATCTTGCATCACGTGCAACACCACATCGCCCATGTCCGTCACAACCCATTCGCCATCTTCGGTACCAGAGATACTGATGGGCGGCGTGCCGGCGTGTTTCATTTCCATCACCACGTTTTCGGCAATGGCACAAACATGGCGTTTAGAGTTACCTGAACAGATAACGAAAGTGTCGGTGACGGTGCTTTTACCGGTAAGATCAAGGCTAATTACATCGCGACCCTTCATGTCATCGACTTTATCGATGACGAATTGCTGTAGTGCTGATGGCTCCAAAAGTTCCTCTTATATGTCTGGTTATGATTGGTATAACTGGTGTTGGTATATATAGTTTAACACGCATTTAGGCAGATATTTAGCAATGTTGTCTTGGTTTTTTAGGGCGCGGCGAATTTCACTTGATGAAATCTCGTGCAATGGCGTATTTGCGTAATAAATCCGCCCCTGAAGGCACGCTTCGTCGATACGCAAGGGGTGTAATGGGGTATCAAGGTTGATGTTTTTTTGTACAATTGCGTGGTGATTATCTACCGAATGTGCCAGTGCACTATGTCCGCCGCGCGGTAACACAATAAAACTCGCATGAGATAGGATGGTGTCAACATCATGCCAAGTGTGTAAATTGGCGTAGCTATCCGCACCTATCACTAAGCTTAATGGTGTGGTTGGTGCTCGCGCGTGTAGCTGCAATACAGTTTCCGAGGTAAAGGAGACTTCGTTAGATAACAGCTCAATGTCTTCCAAATAAAGCTGTGGATGATCCGCGATTGCCAGCTTGATCATGGCGACACGATGCGCTGTTGCGGTGGGCGGTGTGCTGGTTTTGTGTGGCGATATTTGGTTTGGCATCAAACCAATAGGGCCGATTTGATATTGCTCTTGGAGTGCCAGCAGTGGCAGGATGTGCCCGAGGTGAATAGGGTCAAAGGTACCACCAAAAATAACGCTCATGTGGCAGCTATTTCAATGTGCATTGCCGGGGTATGAGAAAACAGCAAACACAGGTGGGCGAGCGTGACATACGGTCGACTCTGGACTGTGGATTTGAACGCTTTGTCTGCCACGCCTAACTGTTGGCCAATATGGTTTAAACGAGCCTGATCGAGGCGCTGCATTGCCCGTTGATAGAGTCCTTGACGCTGCTGCCAAATGCCAAAACGCTGCCAAGTGATAGATTGGCCTTGCGCTAACATCGCTTTGAGTTGCACCAGCGTTTGCCACTCTTTCAGCAGAGACCAAATAATGATGTTGGGCTCAACCCCTTCACCTTCGAGTCGGTGTAAAAGTTTTATGATTTTGTCACTATCGCCACTGAGCACTTCATCGACGAGTTGAAATACGTTAAAACGTGACTGCTCGACAATGGCAGTTTGACACATTGCTAAGGTGATTGGTTGTGATGGATAGAGCAGGGCGAGTTTTTGTACTTCTTGGTAAGCCGCTAGCATGTTACCCTCACATGCATCGGCAATAAAGTCTACACAGTGCGGCTCCACAGTGAGGCCGGCGCGCTGCAGCAGCTGTTGTAGCCATTGTTTCAGCGCCTTACCCTCAAGCGGGTAACAGGGCACAAACCAGCCGCTGCTGGTAATGGTTTTGAACCACTTGGTATTTTGCACATCTTTACCAATACGAGGACCGTGGATCACTAGCAACAAGTCATCATGCAATACGCTTTGTAACTGTTGCAACACTTTGCCACCCGTGACGCCAGGTTTACCGGTAGGTAAGTGTAATTCAATAAACTGTTTGTCACTAAACAGCGACATGGACTGCGCTGCATCGAGTAACTGATCCCAATCAAACTGACTGTCGGCCGTGAGCGAGGTGCGCTCCACAAAACCGCGCCGCTGTGCCACTGCCCTGACACTATCAAGCGCTTCAATGACCTGCTGCGGTTCATCGCCAAATATCAAAATCACATGAGGCAGGGAACCATCGCCTAGGCGGGCAGAGAGCTGTGATGCGTTGATTTGCATAAAAACTCCTTAGGGTACTTGGTTGAGTACAGCTTCGTAGTGACGGGGTAGGTAAGCGACGACCTGTTGCACGGCGCGCTGACGTAATTCGCTCATGATCAGCTCCAGCTCCAGCGATTTTGCTAATACTTGCTTGGGATCGTCTTGGTAATCACGCAAAATTTGAATGGTTCTAGGCACGGCTTTGCCATTGCCATGCAGCACATAATGTAGCTCGTAGGCCAGCTCATACTCAGCAACTTGACCGGAGGCAAATACTGACAATAAGCGGCGCGTTACGCTTTCGCGCTGCAGTTCTAGGCGAAAGTCAGATTGCTCTACAAACATAAGATCCAAATGCCGGCTGCTTTGCCTGAAACTACTGGCGATGGCTAGCGTGTCTGCGTTTGCTTGTAACTGCATGGACGCCAATGCGTCTGGTATTGGGCTGGCCTGGCGAGGAGTGAAGCCACAACTCGCCAAGGCCAACGACAGCACACATACCAGTAAACGCATGCTTAATTCGCCACAATGTTGAGCAGTTTACCCGGCACAAAAATCACTTTGCGAATGGTTTTATCTGCAACAAACGACTGCACATTTTCTTCAGCCAATGCAATAGCCTCGACATCGGCTTGTGCGGCATCAGCAGGTACTGTGATTTTGCCGCGCAATTTACCGTTGACCTGCACTATGATGAGCTTTTCGTTTTCTACCATCGCACTCGTGTCAGCGCTCGGCCAGGGTGCATTGTGCACGTCGTGTTGACCGAGTAATTGATACAAATGATGACAAATATGCGGCGTGACTGGCGTCAGCATCAACACTAAGGCAGTAATCCCCTCACGAGCAACAGCAACATCTTGCGCGGTCTCTGTTGGCGCTTTTTGCAGGGCATTGGTTAGCTCCATAATCGCGGCGATCGCTGTGTTAAACGTTTGGCGTCGCGCAATGTCATCACTAACTTTGCTAATGGTTTTGTGAATGAGACGGCGCAGATCTTGTTGCGCTTTATTTAACTGAGCAACTTGTAACGCTTCAGGCTCGCCATGTGCAATGTGCTCATTGACTAAGTTCCAAACGCGACGCAAGAAACGGTGCGCGCCCTCTACGCCTGAGTCAACCCATTCAAGGGTTTGTTCTGGTGGCGCGGCAAACATAGTGAATAAACGCACAGTATCAGCGCCGTATTGCTCGATGACTGACTGTGGATCAATGCCGTTGTTTTTTGACTTGGACATTTTGGTCATGCCACCGTGGATCACGGGCTGTTGGTCGCTGCGTAGGAGTGCTTGAATAACACGGCCTTTTTGGTCTTTTTGCACGTCAACGTCAGCCGGTGAGTACCAGGTCTTTTTGCCACTGGCATCTTCGCGGTAAAATGAATCAGCCAACACCATGCCTTGGCACAGTAAGCGTTTGTAAGGCTCATCAGAGTCGACCAAACCTTCATCGCGCATCAGTTTATGGAAAAAACGCGAGTATAAAAGGTGTAAAATAGCGTGTTCAATACCGCCCACATATTGATCAACCGGTAGCCAATAGTTAGCTTCTTGCGGGTCAAGCATGGCATTGTCAGGTGCTGAAGTATAGCGCGCGTAATACCAAGATGACTCCATGAAGGTGTCAAAGGTATCGGTTTCACGAAGTGCCGGTTGACCTTGGTAGGTGGTTTTGGCCCAGTTTTCATCCGCTTTGATAGGCGAGGTCACACCGTCCATAACCACGTCTTCGGGCAAACGAACAGGCAAATCAGCACTTGGTGCCGGCACCGAGTCACCGTTTTCTAAATGCAGCATCGGGATGGGCGAACCCCAGTAGCGCTGACGGGACACGCCCCAGTCGCGCAGGCGGTAATTGATGGTCTTTTGGCCTAAGCCACGCTCCGACAGATCCGCCACAATGGCTTGGCATGCTTGAGCAAAATCCAACCCATCGTACTTGTCTGAATTAATGAGAGGGCCTTTTTCGGTGTAGGCGCTTGCGCTGAGATCATGTTCATCGGCAAATGCAATGACTTGTGAAATTGGCAACGAGTACTTAGTGGCAAACTCCCAGTCGCGCTGGTCATGACCAGGAACGGCCATAACTGCACCAGAGCCATATTCCATGAGCACAAAGTTGGCGATCCAAATAGGCACTGGTTGCCCCGTTAATGGGTGCACGGCATAAAATCCAGTCGCGATGCCTTTTTTATCCATGGTGGCCATTTCTGCTTCAGCGACCTTGGTGTTTTTGCATTCATCGATAAATGTGGCAATGTCAGGATTATCCTGAGCTGCAGCTTGTGCAATTGGGTGCTGCGCAGCGACAGACAAAAACGATACGCCCATCAGGGTATCTGGGCGCGTGGTGTAGACTTCTAGGTTGGCAAGCTCACCGACAGCTTGTTGCAATGGGAAGGTTACATCTGCGCCTTCAGAGCGGCCAATCCAATTTTTTTGCATGGCTTTGACCTGCTCAGGCCACTGGTCGAGTTTTTCCAAATCGTCAAGCAATGCCTGCGCATAATCGGTAATTTTGATAAACCACTGCGGGATTTCTTTGCGTTCAATCACCGCACCTGAACGCCAGCCGCGCCCATCAATCACCTGCTCATTAGCTAAAACCGTTTGGTCAACGGGATCCCAGTTGACGGTTGCGAGCTTTTTGTAAACCAGGCCTTTTTCGTATAACCGCGTAAAAAACCACTGTTCCCAGCGATAGTACTCTGGCTGACAGGTGGCGAATTCACGCTGCCAATCATAACCAAATCCCAGTGATTTGAGCTGCGACTTCATGTAGTCGATATTGCTGTAGGTCCATTTGGCCGGTGCCGTTTGATTGGCGATGGCGGCATTTTCTGCCGGCAAACCAAATGCGTCCCAACCCATGGGCTGCAGCACGTTTTTACCCAACATGCGTTGATGACGGCTGATAACATCGCCGATGGTGTAGTTGCGCACGTGTCCCATGTGGAGCTTACCACTGGGGTAGGGGAACATGGATAAACAATAAAATTTTTCGCGCGTATCGTCGACGTCAGCGCGAAAACATTGTGATGTTTCCCAGTAGTTTTGCACTGAGGCTTCAATAGTGGTTGGGTTGTATGCGTTTTGCTCGGTAGTTTGCGTCATAAAAATCTTGCAATATAACGGGTTAGAATCCCGATAGAATACACTACAGCAGAGCTGATGACCACCTGCTACCTGCGCTTATACCATGATTTTTTTCATGCGGTAGTGTAGGATTGACGCATTATTTTATTGATTGGTTTTATGGATTTATGCCAAAGGCTCTCCCACCTGCCACCGAAAAAACTCGTTCAAGCGCATTAACCACCTTAATGAATGGTTTGCGCCTTGCGCCTGATGCATGCAATGTCAGCTTTGATGATGCGTCTATTGCGTCACTTTTGGCCCAAGCACGGGCACAACAACCCGTGCTTGTCGACGATAAAGTCAAGGTCTTTATTGGTCAAGAAAGAGCCAAAGCTGCGTTAGAATTTGGGCTTGGTATGCCAATTAAGGGCTATAACTTGTTCGTTATGGGCGAGCAAGCAACCGGGCGTGCAACGCTGGTGAAAGAGTATATTGCCAAGCAAACGCCGCGCACTGAGTTGTTTGATTGGGTTTATGTACAAAATGTCAAAGCCGAGCGAACTCCCATCGCCTTGCGTTTACCGGCTGGACAAAGCGACATGTTTGTCAAAGATATGCAGAGCATGATCAATCAACTGTTAGATATGTTTCCCGCTGCTTTTGATACTCCAGGGTATCAGCGCAAAAAAAGCGCCATTGAAAAAACACATCAAGCACAATATGAAGATGCCTTAGAGGCGGTTGAAAATGAGGCGAAACAGCATAGCGTCGCCATGTTTGTCGAAGACGGTTTGATCAGCTTCTTGCCAGTTATCGGCGGTAAAGCGATTGATGAAGAAGCCTTTGCGGAGCTTGATGAAGATGTGCAAAGCGTGTTTTTGCAAGACATTGTGCGACTTGAAGAAACGCTAGAAGAAGCGCTGATTGAACTGCCGGTTTGGAAACGCGAGCTGGCAAAAGCACTGCGCACCTTAAAAAAAGACACATCGTTTCAAACGGTCAAACCCGTGTTGAGCGAGTTAGCCCAAAACTACCACGAATATCCATCTATTTCAGAATATATTCTGGCGTTGCAAGAGCATATTGTGGATACCGTGCTGTGGCTAGATGAGCTGGAAGAAAAAGAAGATAAATTTGATATTGCCCAAGCGCGAGAGATTTTGGAAGGTCAGTACTTGCCCAATGTCTTGGTCAAACTCGATGCCAACGCGCAAACCCCTGTGGTGTATGAGTCCAACCCTACCTATCAAAATTTGTTTGGCCGCATTGAATACTCAACCGCAAATGCCAGTGTCGTGAGCGATTATCGCATGATCAGTAGCGGGGCGTTACATCGTGCTAACGGTGGATTTTTGTTGCTCGATGCCGACAAGATGATTGAGCAACCGCATGTCTGGGAATCCTTAAAGCGCGCCTTAAAACAAGCGCTGCTGCGGATTGATTTGCCACAAAAAGATGCGGGCATGGCGAGCTCGGTGAGTTTGACCCCTGAACCTATCCCGATGGAGGTCAAGCTGATTCTGATAGGTTCGCGTGAATTGTTCTATTTGCTGCAAGAGTTGGACGAAGAATTTCAACACCTATTTAGAGTGTTGGTGGATTTTGCCTACGAGATGCCTGCGTCACAAGAGCACCAACAAGATTTTGTCACTCAGGTATACTCTCACGCCTTAAAGTTGGGGTTTGTTGACGTTGAAGCAGAGGCGGTGCGCCGGCTGCTGCAACAAAGTATGCGTGATGCTGAGCATCAGCAAAAAATATCGGCGCAGTTTGCCGATATCTTGGAACTCATTAATGAGGCGAGTTTTTACGCTCGCCAAGCGTTGCCGTGTGCCCTGACACAAGCGCATTTGCAAACGGCGCTAGACGCAAGGCGGTTCAGAACAGGGCGCGTGCCGCAATCGTTCTTGGATGACATTACCGAAGGGCAGATTTTGATTCAAACCAGCGGTACTAGCGTGGGCACAGTGAACGGCTTAACGGTGATGGACATTGGCGCTACAGCCTTTGGCACGCCTGCGCGGATCACTGCGACTGTGTATGCAGGCGCCAATGGCGTGATTGATATCGAACGTGAAGTGGAGTTAGGC
This sequence comes from uncultured Glaciecola sp., assembly GCA_964559075.1. Taxonomy (GTDB): domain Bacteria; phylum Pseudomonadota; class Gammaproteobacteria; order Enterobacterales; family Alteromonadaceae; genus Opacimonas. The sequence continues at coordinate 37,692 of CAZLGJ010000004.1, read as the reverse complement.
CAGTCGATACACTCCAAAGGAGTCCTGTTACTCAACGGCTACCTAGGTTTTAAATACGCGCGCGACTTCCCGTTAACTCTATCAGCCAATATTGCCCTTGAGCAATCCTACGGGCATATCGACGGTGATAGTGCCTCTTTAGGCGAGCTGATTGCGTTGGTATCGGCCTTAACCCATTTACCTTGTTTGCAAAATATTGCCGTGACAGGCTCGATCAATCAGTATGGTGAAGTGCAGTCTGTTGGTGGCATTAACGAAAAAATTGAAGGCTTCTTTGCTCTATGTCAGCAGCGTGGCCTGACTGGCGAGCAGGGCGTGATCATTCCCCATGCCAATCGCGTGCATTTGATGTTAAATGCCGAGGTACTTGGTGCGATTGCTGCTGGCGATTTTCATATCTATCCAGTACAAAATGTGGATATGGCGCTGTCGCTGTTAATGCAGCGTGAAGCCGGGGTGATGAATGCAAAAGGGCGTTACCCCAAGCAAAGTATCAACCATATTGCGCTCAATGAGTTAGAGCGCATAGCAAACATCGTAAACGGTAGTGATGACGAATAAATAGAGCGCTTACAGGCTATTTAGGGCTCATGCGCAGCGCGCCGTCTAAGCGAATGGTTTCGCCGTTAATATATGCATTTTGGCAAATATGCGCGACCAGTTGAGCAAACTCTGTTGGGGAGCCTAACCGCTTTGGTTGCACGACAGTATCTGCGAGCGCAGCTTGCACGTTCTCAGGCATGGCCAATAACATGGGGGGTTGCCATGATCCCCGGGGCGATGGTATTAACGCGGATTTGCTGACTGGCCAAATCTCTCGCCATCGCAATGCATAGTCCGATGATCCCCGCTTTGGAAGCTGCGTAGGCGGTCTGACCTATTTGTCCTTCGTATCCTGCGACTGAGGCTGTATTGATAATGACACCTTTGTCGTTATTATCTCCGCTATTTAACGCCATATATTGGGCTGCGACACTACCGACAAGGTAGGACCCAATAAGATTAATGTCGATAACCTGGCGAAACGTATCAATGGCATGCGCTTGGCCTGTTTTGGACAATACGCGTTTAGCGGGTGCGATACCGGCGCAGTTGACACAGCCGTGAATAGCACCGAATGACTCATGGATTTGCGCAAATGCCGCTTTTACTTGCTCGCTGTTAGTAACGTCTGCGTTATAAAAAACGGCGGTATCCGAGACTAAGGATGCAATAGCTTGTTCGCCTTGTGACGAATCAATGTCTAGGAGCGCGACTTGAGCACCAAGCTCGAGAAGGTGAGAGGCGGTTGCGAAACCAAGTCCTGAACTCGCCCCGGTTACGACAAAGACCGCGTCAGAAATATGCATAAAAATCGTCCTAAATGTGGATGATTTTATTTACGCGGTAAGGTGATTTTTTGATCATCGCTAGCTTTAAACAGAATGAGTGTATGGCCAATCACCTGAAGTTTTTCGGCACCCGTCTCGCGAATGATAGCATCCATGATGAGCTTTTTTTCGTCCCGATCTTCGCTTGGTACTTTTACTTTTATCAGCTCATGATGCGCAAGCGCATTTTCGATTTCGGCAAGCACGCCTTCGGTAAAACCATTACCACCTAGCTGTACGACAGGCTTCAGAGAATGAGCCAAGCCTTTGAGATATTGTTTTTGTTTGTTCGTTAATGCCATGATTGCGTCTGTACCTGTAGTGATATCGATAGTTTAGCCGAGTGAATTTTGTATACCGACAACAGACGGCTTGACTGTGTCGATGTGCATTGTAACACGCTATTTGTCACTGGCTATTTTTTTGGGTTTATTTACACAAAGCCCTTGAAAACGTGTATTCTAACTCTATCTATAGATATGTACCACGATTTTACCAAAGCATGACCAAGAAAAAACATTCCGCGAGTTCCAAGCGCTGGCTGACCGAACATTTTAACGATCACTATGTTCAGCAGGCCCAAAAAAAAGGGTTGCGTTCACGCGCAGTCTTTAAGCTAGAAGAAATTCAGGCTAAAGACAAACTGATCAAGCCCGGAATGACGGTGGTTGACCTAGGGGCAGCTCCCGGCGGGTGGTCTCAGCTGTGTACCGACTTGGTTGGTGCAAAAGGGCAGGTTATTGCTTGTGATATATTGCCAATGGATCCCATTGCTGGTGTGGATTTTTTGCAGGGTGACTTTCGTGAAGAAAATGTTTTGCAAGCTTTAATGAACAGAATTGCTGGCCAGCCCGTAGATATTGTATTGTCGGATATGGCTCCCAACATGAGCGGTAACGCCAGTGTTGACCAAGCGCGCTCGATGTATTTATGTGAACTGGCGCTTGATATGTGTCATCAAGTTTTGGGAAAAAACGGCGCATTTGCTATCAAAGTGTTTCAAGGTGAAGGCTTTGATGAATTTTTTAAACAAATAAAACAATCATTTACGACTATAAAAACGCGCAAACCAGATTCATCTAGAGCACGGTCAAGGGAAGTTTACTTGGTGGCAACCGGCTACAAAGTGTAGTAATCTTAATGAAGCGCAATTATTATCGGCTAGTTTTGACAAGAGGTTAAAAACGTTGAGTGACATGGCGAAAAATTTAATTCTATGGTTGGTTATCGCAGTAGTGCTGATGGCTGTTTTTGATAATTTTGCTCCTGGCGAAAATGCTAGGCCGCAAACTGACTACACAACGTTTCTCAAAGAAGCAAATCAAGGCATGATCCGTGAAGTCAGAATTGATTCTGCCAAAAACGAAATTCGCGGGACAAAGCGTTCGGGCGAAACGTTTGTTACCTATATTCCTTATTTTGACGACCAACTTGTATCAGATTTGGTGAAACAAGATGTGCGCGTGCTTGGTGAGCCGCCGCAAGAGCAGTCATTGTTGACTTCTATTTTCATTTCTTGGTTCCCAATGCTACTGCTTATTGGCGTCTGGATATTCTTTATGCGTCAGATGCAAGGCGGCGGCGGTCGCGGCGCGATGTCGTTTGGCAAATCCAAAGCCCGTCTATTATCTGAAGACCAAATCAAAACTACCTTTGCAGATGTGGCTGGGTGTGATGAAGCCAAAGAAGAAGTATCAGAACTAGTTGATTTTTTACGCGATCCGTCTAAGTTCCAAAAGCTCGGTGGTAAAATCCCGAAGGGCGTATTAATGGTAGGCCCTCCAGGTACAGGTAAAACGTTGCTTGCCAAAGCGATCGCGGGTGAAGCAAAGGTGCCGTTCTTTACTATTTCTGGTTCAGATTTTGTTGAGATGTTCGTCGGTGTGGGTGCATCACGCGTGCGTGACATGTTCGAACAAGCCAAAAAATCTGCACCTTGTATCATCTTTATTGACGAAATCGATGCAGTGGGTCGTCAGCGTGGTGCAGGTCTAGGTGGCGGTCACGATGAGCGCGAACAAACCTTAAACCAAATGCTGGTTGAGATGGACGGCTTTGAAGGCCACGAAGGTATTATTGTGATTGCCGCAACTAACCGACCCGATGTATTGGACCCCGCTTTATTACGTCCTGGACGTTTTGACCGCCAGGTGGTTGTTGGCTTGCCAGATATTCGCGGTCGAGAACACATTCTCAAAGTGCACATGCGCAAAGTACCTATTGGTGATGACGTAGAACCTGCGGTTATCGCACGTGGTACGCCAGGCTTCTCAGGTGCGGATTTAGCTAACTTGGTTAACGAAGCGGCACTATTTGCTGCGCGTTCAAACAGCCGTTTGGTGCACATGGAGCAGTTTGAAAAAGCCAAAGACAAGATCATGATGGGTGCAGAACGCAAGACTATGGTTATGTCCGAGTCAGAAAAAGAAATGACTGCTTACCATGAGGCGGGGCACGCTATTGTCGGACGCATTGTCCCTGAGCATGACCCAGTCTACAAGGTTTCTATCATTCCACGTGGTCGCGCGTTAGGTGTGACTATGTATTTGCCAGAAAAAGACCGTGTTTCGCATTCTAAACAACATTTAGAAAGCATGATTTCATCTTTGTACGGTGGTCGATTAGCTGAAGCCATTATCTATGGCGATGAGAAAGTAACAACCGGTGCTTCAAATGACATCGAGCGTGCTACTGACATCGCTCGCAAAATGGTAACCCAATGGGGCTTATCAGAAGTGATGGGACCACAACTATTTGCTGAAGAAGAAGGTGAAGTTTTCCTTGGTCGTACGGCGGCGAAGTCATCGTCAATGTCAGATGAGACAGCTCGTGCGATCGATGCCGAAATCAAGAAAATTCTCGACCGCAACTACGCACGTGCTAAGCAGATCTTAGAAGATAACGAAGATATCTTGCATACCATGAAAGATGCATTGATGAAGTACGAGACTATTGATGCGCTGCAAATAGATGATTTGATGGCCAGAGTGAACGTTCGTCCACCAGCAGACTGGGAACGTCGTGACAACAAACCGAACGACGATGATAAAGGTTCATCTACCCTCAATGACAAAGACGAAGGCGAGCCGCTTGGCAAGCCCGGAGACTTACCGCATTAATCAATATTGGTAATTCAAATTACGCCGGCATCTGCCGGCGTTTTATTCGATAAGGAATGAATAATGAAATTTGCTCATGTTGAACATCATTTTCTCACCCCTGTTGTCATGGGGATCCTCAACGTAACCCCTGATTCTTTTTCAGATGGTGGTCAGTTTGATTCTGTGGATACGGCATTGTCTCAAGCTTTGGCAATGGTGCATGACGGTGCAGAAATCATTGATATTGGCGGTGAGTCCACGCGTCCCGGTGCAGCACCTGTGAGTGTCGAGGACGAGATATCGCGTGTAGTACCTGTCATCACTCGTCTACGTGAGCAATTTGATGGAGTCATTTCGATAGATACGAGCAAGCCCGAGGTCATGCGCGCGGCGGTAAAGGCTGGCGCGGACATGATCAACGATGTGTTTGCATTGCGTCAGCCAAGTGCGCTGCAAACTGCAGCTGAACTAAATGTGCCTGTGTGTTTGATGCATATGCAAGGCGAACCGCGCACCATGCAAACGCAGCCTGAATACAATTCTGTGGTGGGTGACGTGTATGACTTTTTACAAGAACGGATTGATGCTTGTCATGAAGCTGGAATTAGCCCTGATAACATCATGGTGGATCCGGGATTTGGCTTTGGTAAAACGCTTGAACACAATTACCAGTTGCTGAAACATTTTAGTAAATTTCAATACCTTAACGTGCCGGTGTTAGCAGGTATGTCACGTAAATCTATGATTGGTAATTTATTAGACCGACCCACCGAAGGTCGCTTACCGGGGAGCCTTGCATGTGCAGTGCTTGCTTGCACAAAAGGCGCTAACATTTTGCGTGTGCATGATGTGGCAGCGACTGCAGATGTTGTTGCTGTATTTAATCAAACCAATGCAGTAGAATAAAATTCACATTTTTCAAGTAACAATGATTAACACAAAAAGGACCTCTGCGTAGTATGAGTGAGCGCAAATATTTTGGCACGGATGGGATCCGTGGACGTGTCGGCGAATCTGCCATCAACCCTGAATTTATGACCAAATTAGGCTGGGCCGCAGGCAAAGTGCTTGCCGGTAAAGGCACCAACAAAGTGTTAATTGGCAAAGACACGCGGTTATCAGGCTACATGCTTGAGTCAGCTTTAGAAGCGGGTTTATCTGCTGCAGGGATAACCGTGGGTTTACTGGGACCAATGCCTACTCCCGCCATTGCTTATTTGACCAAAACGTTTCGTTCTGAAGCCGGGATTGTCATCAGTGCATCTCATAACCCCTATTACGACAACGGTATCAAATTCTTCTCCGCAACCGGCCATAAGCTAGATGATGAGGTTGAGTTAGCCATTGAAGCTATGCTTGATCAACCTATGACCTGTGTAGCAGCGGACAAATTTGGCAAAGCGATGCGTATTGATGATGCTGCTGGACGTTATATTGAGTTCTGTAAAGGCACATTCCCTTCTGAGTTATCGCTTTCCGGTCTTAAAATTGTGGTAGATTGTGCTCACGGCGCCACCTATCATATCGCGCCAAATGTACTGTCTGAACTTGGTGCTGAAGTGATCAGTATTGGTTCTGCACCAAATGGCACCAACATCAACAACAAAGTCGGTGCTACCTCGATGCGCGCTTGTGTTGATGCGGTCCTCGAACATGGTGCCGATTTAGGTTTCGCTTTAGACGGTGACGGTGATCGGATCATGATGGTCGATCATCAAGGCAATGTAATAGACGGTGACCAAATCCTCTTTATCATTGCACGTGATGCGCTTAAAGCGGGTCGCTTACAAGGAGGCGTTGTTGGTACTTTGATGAGTAACCTTGGGCTCGAAATGGCAATGTCTCAATTAGGGATCCCGTTTAAGCGCAGTAACGTTGGCGATCGCTACGTGATGGAGCTGTTACAAGAAAATAACTGGCAAATTGGTGGTGAAGGCTCTGGTCATATTTTGAATCTAGGCGCTACCTCAACCGGTGACGGAATTGTAGCTGGCCTACAGGTAATTACCGCCATGTTACGCAATAACATGTCTTTGCATGAACTGGCTAGCGGTATGAAAAAATACCCACAGACGCTCATCAATGTACGCTACGGTGAAAACAACGTTGATTATTTACAGCATGATGCCGTTCTCGATGCCGTTCAAACAGCAGAAGCAACGATGGGGGAAACTGGTCGAGTATTGCTGCGCAAATCCGGCACGGAGCCACTCATTAGAGTGATGGTGGAAGCGGAAGATACCGATATTGCACAGTCAATGGCTCAAAATATCGCCAACGTCGTTGCAGAAGTAAGCAAATGACGCTTTAGCGTGATTTAGTGCTTGTATATTTAATGGCGCTTGGGTATTATCTCGCGCCTAACTAGACAGATACATGGATGGATAGTAATGAGCAGAGTTAAGATAGTCGCTGGTAACTGGAAACAAAACGGTAGCCTGAACTTACTTGAAGCGTTCGTTGCGGAATTTTCTAATGTTTCTGTTGAAGGGGTTGACGTTGTTATTTGTCCGCCAGCTGTCTATTTGAATGTTGAAAGTCCTTTTGGTATAGGTGCACAGAATATATCTGCTACAGCAGATGGTGCATTTACTGGTGAGGTGTCAGCACAGATGGTGGCTGAAACACAAGCAAAATATGTGATTGTTGGACACAGTGAAAGACGCACCTTGTTTGCAGAAGATGATGCAATCGTTGCAGCCAAATTCTCGCATGCACAAGTAGCTGGCTTAATTCCTATTTTATGTGTCGGCGAGTCTTTAGAAACTCGCCATGCTGGGCAGCAAAATGCATTTGTTACGGCGCAGCTTGATGTTGTGATTGATGCTATGGGTATCGATGCGCTGGCAAACGCAGTACTGGCATATGAACCCATTTGGGCCATTGGTACAGGTGAGACGGCAACTCCAGAGCAAGCCCAATCTATGCATGCTCACATTCGTTCGCACTTAAGCAAGTACAGCGAAGAAGTAGCGGAGCAGTTAACTATATTATACGGCGGCAGTGTCAATGCACAAAATGCCGCAGATTTGTTTGCACAGGCAGATATCGACGGTGGTTTAGTCGGCGGTGCAAGCTTAAAATTAGCAGAGTTTAAAGATATTTGCCAAGCGGCAAAATAAACGAGGTTTTTTATGTTACAAGAAGTGCTTATTGTAGCTTATTTGATTGTTGCATTATGCTTAATCGGATTAGTTTTGATCCAGCAGGGCAAAGGTGCTGATATGGGAGCCTCTTTCGGCGGCGGTGGTTCAAACACTGTGTTTGGTTCGTCTGGATCTGGAAACTTTTTGACGCGTTCAACAGCTATTCTTGCAACGGCATTTTTTGTCATTTGCCTTTTGTTAGGTAGCTTAACAGCAGGCACCGAAAAAGCCGCCGATGAGTGGGAAAACATTGAAGTGCCGGTAACAGCACCTGTTCAGCCTGCTAACTCTGATGTCCCTGTATCAGACGTGCCGGTACAACAATCAGTTCCTGCTACAGACGTGCCAGTCTCTGCAGAGCAATCTGATAAAGAAGTAACCGATGATAAACCTGAACAGGGAAATCCAAACAACTAGTTAGCGCGGACGTGGTGGAATTGGTAGACACGCCATCTTGAGGGGGTGGTGAGCTAACGCTCGTGAGGGTTCAAGTCCCTCCGTCCGCACCAAACAAAAAACGCATGTCATCTGACATGCGTTTTTTTTCACCTTAACAACCTATAACTGTTTAGCAATCGCTTCGATAACCTCGGGTTGTTCACCTATTTTGACCCACATTACTGCACCTGGCTTGTGTTCGTAATCCACAGCTGTTGCCAGAGGTACAATATCAGTCAGTTCGATTGCCGTTGTGCGCTTAAAATCACTACTGCTGATCTCTTTTTGCAATAACCCGTGTTTATCTTTAAGTGATTTAAGTTCTTCCTTGGTAAAAGGACCGTGATAAGCCACTATTCTAGCAAGCGCAGACACTGCTTTAGATCCTTTTTTGATCATGCCGATAGTGCCTGTTTTCTTAAACTTTTGACTGCGCATATCCCAAACCACCCGGCCATCAATTAAATCTTGATAACGCGTTTCTTCAAAAATTAACGCGCCGTTTTCCTTTAATTCAGCTAATTGCTGCTCGGTAGTGGGTGAAGGCATGTTAGCAGCCAATGGCTCTTGTTGCGCTGATGGCTCTTGTTGCGCTGATGGTTCTTGTTCCGCTGATGGCTCTTGTTCCGTTGCGGAGGTGCTGGCTTCGGATGAGGAGGGTGGTGATGTGGCGGTCTTTTTTTGTTTCAGGTATTTTTTGATAACTAGCTGTCTTTCACTGTTATTATACTGTTTATCGTAGAAATAAATCGCATACAGCGTCAATATAACCAAGAGCGTAATAGCAAAAAATGACATAAAGGATTATCCGTGATTAGTACGTTCGTACTAATGGAAACTGCAATTCTAATGCCACGATACTAAGTAATTGAATATCCTAATGTAATGCTCGAGTTTTACAACTGCTTGTAAATATTTCTGACAGCGTTAACAGCATTATGCTACATCATCGATATTTTTATCACTGCTCTTAGCGTTTTTGTTAGCGGTAATTTCGTCGTTTTGGCTGCGTGTTGCGATAGCGTGTTGTAAATCAAAGTCATCAAGTAGTAATAATAAATCCGCGATCGCACCGCGAAATTCGATACACACACTTTCGGAATATTTAATTTTTTTTAAGGTACAGCGTTTTTCGAACAAATAAATCCGCTCTAACAATAATTTGAGCTTAGCAGTGGAGTCGGTATCCAGTACCGGTAGATGCATTTCTAATGCAAATTGAGCGTAATAGTAACTAACACGAGCTTTAACTGTTTCGATGCGCGACATGTGATCCTCACAACTAATAATAGGATGTAAGGTTACAAATGCAATTTGCGAGCCAGTGTTTTAGTTACTGATTTTTATAGAGTTTTTAGTTTGTGATTATGGATTGTGTAAAATTATCCGACACTTAATTCAGGACTGGGTACGGTCTCTACTGATACTTTGTCTTGCAGTGTCATTTTGAGCGTATCTAAGCGTTGGCAGACGATTGCGTATTCTTGATCAGTTTTGCGGTAGCGAGATAAAAGCGCTTGTAGCTGTGGCGGGCTGAACTGTGCTAAGCACTCACAATAAAACAGTAATGCACGCTGTTGTCGCACCCGCCTGATTGTCGCAAAGATGTATATCGTCATAGCAAATAATAGGGTGCTCAAAAGCGCGTATGTCATATCAAGCTGGCCCATCACGGCATAACAAAATATCACGACAAATAAGCTACTGATGACGTATAAAGAAGTGTACTCGATCCATGAGGGGGAAGTTTTAAAATCGTTGATGCGGTACAAAATCATGATGCTATCTTACTTAGTGCTGTGTTACTTGTTACAAAAAAGTGTTATCGATTTATGATATAAATGTAAATATAGTCCCTCTGCAGCAACTAGCAAATACCACTTTAGTTTATTGGACTTGAGAATGAGACCAAAGGTATTGTCTGTGATTGGCTTTGTGGTGGGTGCGATAGGACTGATTTTGGGTATTTACTGCTAAAACATAGCTTATTGTGTTTTATTTACTTATAATATGCGCGCGTTTAAAAGCATATAATTATTATTGATATACGAAGGATATAGAGTGACTCCGATTACTACATCATTTCAGTATGGACAGCATACTGTCACATTAGAAACGGGCGTAATTGCTCGTCAAGCAACAGCTGCCGTTATGGCCAGCATGGACGATACATCTGTGCTAGTTACTGTGGTTGGTAAAAAAGAAGCAAAAGCCGACCAATCGTTTTTCCCATTAACTGTTAATTATCAGGAAAAAGCGTACGCAGCAGGTAAAATCCCTGGTGGTTTCTTCAAACGTGAAGGTCGCCCATCAGAAAATGAAACCTTAATTGCACGCTTAATTGACCGTCCAATTCGTCCATTATTCCCTGAAGGGTTCAAAAATGAAGTACAGGTCGTGATTACAGTGGTATCAGCTAACCCAGAAATTCCGACTGACGTTATTTCTATGATCGGTACTTCTGCCGCGTTAGCCATCTCAGGTATTCCGTTTAATGGTCCAATTGGCGCTGCGCGCGTTGGTTACCAGAACGGCGAATACATTCTTAATACACGCACATCCGAAATGGAAGCGTCACAACTAGATTTGGTTGTTGCAGGTACACAATCTGCAGTTTTGATGGTTGAATCAGAGGCCGATATTTTATCAGAAGAAACCATGTTAGGTGCGGTCGTATACGGCCATGAGCAATCACAAACTGTTATCAACGCAGTGAATGAGTTTGCGGCAAAGGTCAACACGCCTAAGTGGGACTGGCAGCCTGAAGCAGAAAATACCGAGCTTAAAGATAAAGTTGCTGCACTTGCATTGGAAGGTGTGACAGCTGCGTATCAAATTTCTGACAAACTAGAGCGCAAAACAGCGGTTGAAGCTGTTACTGCAAGCACTGTAGAGCAATTAACAGCAGCTGACGCTGAGTTAGATGCGAAAGAAATCGCAGATTTGGTTCACGATTTGGAATCTGACGTAGTTCGTTCACGTATTCTTGCTGGTGAGCCTCGCATTGACGGTCGTGATCCTGCAATGATCCGTGCTTTAGACGTAGCAACAGGTATTTTACCTCGTACCCACGGCTCTTCATTGTTTACACGTGGCGAAACGCAAGCGATTGTTGCGGCGACGTTGGGCACTGAGCGCGATGCACAGATGATCGACGAACTTGGCGGCGTGACTAACTCTCGCTTCATGTTGCACTATAACTTCCCTCCATACTGTGTTGGTGAAACGGGTATGATTGGTTCACCTAAGCGTCGTGAAATCGGCCACGGTCGTCTCGCGAAACGCGGTATCCAAGCGGTTATGCCGTCAATGGAAGAGTTCCCGTACGTAGTGCGTGTGGTATCTGAAATCACTGAATCAAATGGTTCATCTTCAATGGCTTCTGTTTGTGGTACATCGCTTGCTTTAATGGATGCGGGTGTACCAATTAAAGCCTCAGTTGCAGGTATTGCGATGGGTCTAGTGAAGTCTGACGAGAACTTTGTTGTCTTGTCTGATATCCTAGGTGATGAAGATCACTTAGGCGATATGGACTTTAAAGTAGCCGGTACGTCTGGCGGTATTACTGCACTTCAGATGGATATCAAGATTGAAGGTATCACACAAGAAATCATGCAGATTGCATTGAAGCAAGCCAAAGAAGCGCGTTTGCACATCTTGGGTGTGATGGATGAGGCGATCACCGGTCACCGCGAAGAGTTATCTGAATACGCACCGCGTATTTATACAATGAAAGTAGAATCAGACAAAATTCGCGATGTAATTGGTAAAGGTGGTGCAACCATCCGCTCTATCACTGAAGAATCAGATACTAACATCGAGATTGAAGATGACGGCACGATCAAAATCTTTGCTACTGAGAAAGCCAAAGCAGATGTTGCTATTGCGCGCATCGAAGCCGTAACGGCCGAAATTGAAGTAGGTAAAGTGTACACGGGTAAAGTGGCACGTATTGCTGATTTTGGTGCGTTTGTTGAAGTATTACCAGGTAAAGACGGCCTAGTTCACATCTCACAGATTGCCCATGAGCGTGTTGCTAAGGTCACTGACTATTTGACAGAAGGTCAAGAAGTTCAGGTCAAGGTTATGGAAATTGACCGTCAAAACCGCGTCCGCCTAAGCATGAAAGAATTAATCGAAAAACCAGCTGAACAGGATGCTGGCGACGAATAATTCACAGCTATAGTTATCTAAAAACCACTTCATCGAAGTGGTTTTTTTTTACTATCATTTTTTGCTATCCACAGATGCTTTGTGCGATGATACAGATTATTGAAGAGGGGAGGTGTTTTGAAACGACGATTGATGATGTGCTGTCTGGTTGGGATAGTGATGATAAGTGGTTGTGCTTCACTATCGCCTGAACCTCGAGCTCAAGCAACTGAGGCTGATTTAGCAAACCTAGTGATTGCCGAGCCAATAGTGCCGAGTTATCGAGCTCAGCATGCGTTATTTCAGCTCAACCAAGCGGTGCAAAATCAACAATTGGCCGACAGTGATCGCGCGCAATTACTTTACCAGCGCGGCTTGATCTATGACAAGCTAGGTCTTGATGGATTTGCGATGTTGGACTTTAGACAGGCGCAAAAAATGTACCCCGCTTTGCCTGATGTCTATAACTCTCTGGGGATCCATTATTTAGCCAATGGTGAATACGAAAAAGCCTATGAGGCTTTTGACGCTACGTTAGAGTTTGATAACCAGTACGCATTCGCGTTTTTTAATCGTGGTTTAACTGCCTATTATCACGGTCGTTACGCACTAAGTGTCGATGATTTAGACGTTTATGTGGCGCTACAGCCAGATGATCCGTTGCGTCATTTGTGGCGTTATTTTGCTGCGCGTAAGTTGGCACCGGACACGGCGTTGTTGGCACTTAAACAAGCACGCCCACAGTTAGAACCCAATAATTGGATGGTGCGCGTAGTTGATGTCTTTTTGGGAACTACCTCTACCGCTGAGATATTTGCTGATGTACTGACCGGCATTGACAATCAACGACAGTTAGCCGAGCGTCTGTGCGAAGTGTATTTTTATTTAGCCAAATACCATCAAGCAAAAGGTCAAACCGCCATCGCGATGAACTTTTACAAACTTGCGATGAGTACCAACATTTATGAATTTGTTGAGCATCGCTTTGCTAGAGTAGAGTTGGATTTATTGCGCGAGTAAACTGATTTGATCATGCTCAAGAATTTTCGGTGTGATTCGTTTAAGCTAATCGCGCTGGTGCTGCTGTTGCTTGCCACCACTATTCCAGTAAGAGCGCTTACATCTCCTGCTGATGTGATTTTACCTTTGCGTGTGGATCCTTACGTGACCACATGTATGCGCACCTATCCGTTTAATTTTAACACTTGGCGGGGATTTCAACAGGCACAATCGTTATATACGCGCTACGTATTTGATGCGTCTTTAGCGTTTTTACCGGTGTGTTTGACACCGCCTTGGCTAGTGGCTCCATTAGCCTACGTGTGGGATGGCAGGCATAACTCAGCGCAAATTAATCAGACCCGCCCGTTGGTGCGACACACAACGCCCCGACAAGCACACCGCATTGTGTTTCATGCCATCAATAAGGCCTATGTGTTGGGGGATACCATGCACTTAGCTTATAACACACCATACCGGGTATTTGTGCATGAGCTAGCGCACTTTGTGGCCTTTGCCGATGAATATTCGCTGTCGCCGGAACTGGCTAAATTGCAGTGCTTTGCACCAGGTTATCTCAATCGACGCGTGCGTCAGCAGGGCGAAGCCTTTGCTTATCTATGGCAAGTCTTGGATAGTGGCGGCATGGTGGTCGATGATCCGGTCTGCTCAAAACTAACTAATCAACAATGGCAAAAAATGGACTTACCACAGTGGCATTTTTTGCACTACAACGATGTGCGCCGCATTCCATTTGTCTATCAGCACATGTGGCAATGGGAGTTGGGCCTTTACCGATAATAGTGTGAACGGTGGTGAGCCACCCATAGTGCAGTGGCACCGCACACTGCTACCGGCATGACGATAAAGTTCACTACGGGGATGATGGAAAATACGCTCACTGTACAGCCGAAGCTAAAAGTCAGTGATTTATTATCGAGCAGGCGGTGTCGCATTGGCGTGAAGCCAACTTTATGGTTATCAAACGGATAATCAATGTATTGGATAGCCATCATCCAAGCATTAAACAGGAACCACAAGATCTGTCCAAATACCGGCAGGATAAAAAACAACAACAAAAAGCCCACAGCGCGAGGGATGTAGTAGATGAGTTTGCGTGCTTCACGCCCCAATGTGCGAGGAATATCCTTGAATGCATCGATAAGGCCGGCATCTCCCATTGGTGCACCGGTTAAATGCGCTTCGACCTTTTCTGCAAGTAAGCCATTAAACGGCGCTGCAATCCAATTGGCGAGCGTGCCAAAAATCAACGCGAATATCAGCAGTACACTAATAACGGCCAGCGGCCATAACAGATAGCTTAAATAGTCTTTGATAAAGCTAAGCCAGTCGGGGATCCAGTCGATCATGGCTTGAATTGCAACTGCTATTTCGCCAAACAGCAGCATAAAAGCTGCAATAAACAGGCATAAATTAATAAATAGCGGTACAAAAACAAAGCGTTTAAGCCCCTTGGTGCGAATGAGCTCAAAGCCTTGGAAAAAATAATGCATACCGGACTGGGGAGGCATAGCTGTCATATCTGATGGTTCTTCTGGGAAATCAAAAAATCAAAGTATACATGGAATTGAATGTCATGTAAGAACTTGGTAAATTATCGTTACATAATGATAATTATAAACACTTACCCATGCGCTTAAAGCGAATTAAACTCGCTGGATTTAAGTCTTTTGTAGACCCAACAAATATCCCGTTTCCGGGTGATATGACCGCGATCGTGGGACCCAATGGCTGTGGCAAGTCCAATGTCATTGACGCCGTGCGCTGGGTACTGGGTGAAAGCTCCGCCAAAAACCTGCGCGGGGATGCAATGACAGATGTTATTTTTAACGGCTCTTCCGCACGCAAGCCTCTGGGACAGTGTTCGGTAGAGCTGGTGTTTGACAATACGGCTAACCGTATTGGTGGTGAGTATGCTGCCTACAACGAACTCTCTGTTAAACGCGTGGTAACCCGTGACGCCCAGTCTTTTTATTATCTCAACAACAGCAAATGCCGTCGCCGCGATGTTACTGATATCTTTTTGGGGACCGGCTTAGGCCCACGTAGTTACGCGATCATCGAACAGGGGATGATTTCTCGCCTGATTGAGTCAAAACCACAAGAGCTGCGCGTGTTCATTGAAGAAGCGGCCGGCGTCTCGAAATACAAAGAGCGCCGTAAAGAAACCACCAATCGCATAAAACACACCCAAGAAAACTTAGCCCGATTGACCGATGTCTTAACCGAGTTGGGCAGCCAAATTGACAAGCTGCAACGACAGGCAGCGGCAGCTCGTCGCTACAAACAGCTCAAACACGATCAGCGCACGCTGCAACATCAGCTGCTTGGTTTAAAATGGTTGCGTCAGGCGCAAAAAATCGAAGCGTCACAACAGCATATCGACACCTTGTCACGCGATATTGAAGCTTTTAAAGCACAAGAGCAGGGCGGAGCCACACATTTAGTGTCACTGCAAACGGAAGTGCAGGACGCGCAAAGTCAGTTATCAGCGTTGCAAGAAGATAAGTTTCGTTTGGTGACGGAATTGACGCGGCTTGAACAAGACCAAAAATATCAACAGCAGCGCAAACAACAACTTGCCCAACAGATCAGTCAAGTACAAAGTCAACTTGAAGCACAGCAGGCCGAGCTGCGCGATGTAACAGAGCAGCGCAGTTCGCTGCTACACGCACTAGAAGAATGTGCCGATACGCATGCGATGCTAGCAGAAACCCTTGAAGCTGCGCAAGACAATCTTACAGACGCCAAAGAAGCGCTAGCGACCTTTTTACACAGCAGCCAAACGACAGCGGCAGCTTATCATGCCTTAAAAAGTCAAATTGAAAACAAGCACAGCCAGCTGCAAACGCTGCTCTCTCAACAGATGACGCTGAGCCAAAAGCAGGATGAGTTAAGCGCCCAGCTTGCCCAATCCCAAGCAGAGTTGAGCCAGGCACAGGATACGTATAAAGAGGCTGATGCAGCACTCGCCGAGTTGTCTGTACAACATGCAACATCCGCACGTGAGCAGGAGCAGCTGCAGCAAGACTTTGCAGCGGCTACGCAAGCATTAAAAGATGCGCAATTCGCCGCGAGTCAAGGCACCTTAGCTCAGCAAAGTGTGGCAGTGGAGCTTGCTACGCTGGAGCGCTTTCAGGCAGAGCAGCGCTTGCAAGATACACAAAACGCGCTGCCACATGAAGATTTGGTGGCAAAGTGCACTGCATTTAGTGACTATTTTACGGTATCAGAAGCCTGGCGCAGCGCCTTTGATGCTTGGCTTGGGCTATATGGTAATGTGCGGGTTTTTGCAGGTTCAGAAGCAGAGTTACTGAGTCTTATTAACGCAAGTGATACTGCACCGCATAAGGTACTGTTTTGCTGTGCTGATTCCTTTGTTGCGCCGCAACCGAACTCACTTGCTGAGGCGTTAACCCCCAGAGACAGGGGGACTGCGCTATTAGTACCTGCGCTATTAAATGATATAGTTACGCTAGCACCGGTTGCTAATGCGCATCACTTCCAGATGCATGCGCCAGGCACTATTTATTGTGCCGGTGGCGAGGAACAACAGGGCGAGCTCGTCAGACAACAGCAAATTAGCGAATTGCAGCACAAGCTTGCTGAGCTGTCTGTGCACAGCGAAGAGCAAGCCGCTATCTGTGCCGAGCATGAGGATACGGTTGAGCAATATTCACAACAGCTTGCGCGTATCAATCTGAAAGTAGAACAACTCAACAAGGATCTACAAGCCAGCACTCGCACAAGTCAGCAAGCCGAATTTGCTGTAAAAAGCCATACACAACAGGTCTCGCAAAGTCGTGAGCGGCTCGCTGAGGTGACGCATTTATTAGCTGAAGCTGTCGAGAATATGGATATCATCAATGAAGAAATAGCTATGCTTAGTGATGAATTAAGCGAGTCTGAGAGTCTGCATCAACATTACAATAGCCAGCAAAGTCAGTTGCAACAAACCGTTGAAAATGAGCAAGCGCAAGTGACACGTTTGCAGCAAGCTGTGCACGAGAGTGCCTTGCAAAAACAAAAAGTGACTTCTTCGTCAGAGCACTTGGCGCATCGCTATACCACGTTGACTGAACAAGTTGCCGAAAAACAACTACATATTGAGAGTCTGCACGAGGAGCGTTTTCAACTTGATGAGCCCGGCAATACCGATGAGCAAACCAGACAGGGGTTATTGCATCATCAGGCGGATTTAGAGACGCAGATCCTCGAGCAACAAACGCTGGTTGCGCAGCTAGATGATGAAATCAAAACCCTAGAGCAAGGTGCTGCCGGCTATCGGGCCAAACTCGATAAACTCAATGAGACGTTGCAATCGGCTAAACTCACGTTAGAGGGCAACAACGTGCGAGCCGCGAGCATTGTCGAGCAACTCTCACAGCATCGCGCCAATCTAAAAGATATCCTGCCTACGGTGGATGAAGACGGCGATGAGGACGCTTGGCAGGCAGAACTCGACGCAATGTCCAACAAAATTCAGCGCTTGGGTGCAGTGAATTTGGCTGCGGTAGAAGAATACGAAGTGCAAGCCGAGCGTAAAGCACATTTAGATACCCAATTTGCCGATTTGCAAGAGGCGCTGGCGACACTCGAAAATGCCATGCGCAAGATCGATCACGAGACTAAAACCCGATTTAAAAGCACCTTTGAACAGGTCAATAACGACCTTAAGATGCTTTTCCCCAAAGTGTTTGGAGGAGGCAGTGCCTATCTAGCCTTAACTGGGGACGATATGCTCGACACGGGCGTGACTATCATGGCTAGGCCGCCAGGCAAAAAGAATAGCACCATACACCTATTATCGGGTGGAGAAAAAGCGCTAACCGCATTATCATTGGTATTCGCTATTTTTCGTTTAAATCCGGCACCGTTTTGTTTGTTAGATGAGGTTGATGCGCCATTAGATGATGCTAATGTGGGTCGGTTTTGTAAATTAGTCAGTGAAATGTCAAAAACTGTGCAATTTATCTACATTTCACACAATAAAATCGCAATGGAAATGGCATCACACCTGACTGGTGTTACAATGGCAGAGCCAGGAGTATCAAGAATGGTTGCTGTCGACTTGGACGAAGCTGTCGCGTTTATGGAATCAGAATAAAGAGGTGGTAATGGATAATTTAAGATTGGTGTTAATCGTGCTGGGAGGGGTAGCGATCGTTGCTTTGCTTTTGCATGGTTTGTACGTGATGCGCAAAAATAACTCGCCCAAGGAACACTGGGGGCAAGACGAGCAAGATATGTCTCCACCTAGTTTAGATTTTTCTGCTGGCACGCACAAAATTGAGCCTAATCTCGATGCTGACGGTTTTGATGAATTTGGTGTGAGCAAAGCCAAAGTTGTATCAAAAGTTCCAGCCCCGGTATCTGCACCAAAAACTACTGCTAGTGATGAAGATACCGCTCAGCGCGAAGAAGATGAGGGTATTAATCGTGCAACAACACAACCAAATGGCGCTATTGATGACATTCCTAGCACCAACGACATTACCGGCACTGAAGTAACTCCAATTGCAAGTGTGTTGTCTGATATACCTGAAGATACGCCCAGTGAAGATAGGGGGCCGACTTATGCCCCAGCGGTTAGCAATCCCAAGCCGGTGACTCATTACCAAAATAAAGTAGCGCCTCAAGAGTTACTTGCCGAGCCAGAGCCTGTCGATGACATTCCGCCACCCCCAGCTAGCCTAATGACATCCTCTGCAGCGGCAGACGACGATGATAAATCTCAGCAGCAATCTGCTGAGGGTGTGCAGCCATCTCCAGTATTGTATTCTGCTCCTACAAGTGAAGCTGGGACGACACAAAGTGCTGCTCCTGACGCAGATGCGCCCGCACAACCAACTACCGCAGCGCCGGAGTCTGCCAAGGTGTCTAATGAGCAAGTAGCTACGAAGCCAGCTGCCTCTGCACCTGAAAAAATGTCATTTGCCAGTAAACTCTTTGGTGGCGGTAGAAAGAAACGTGCGCCTAAACGCAGTAATGTCAATGAAGACCAGTTTAGTATTGATTTTGACTCGGTGGATCCCGTCATCAACGAAGCCAAAGCCGCTGTGCGCTATGACCGACCAGAACCTGCGCCTACGCCTAAATACGACCCGAATATTGAACCAGAAGTACTGGCCATCAGCGTCAAAACGGACGCTGAGAACCCAATCACTGGGGCGCGATTGTTGCCATTATTGCTGACTTTGGGGTTGAAGTTTGGCGACGCTGATATTTTTCATCGCCATGTCAATAACAACGGCAAAGGTCCAGTATTATTTAGTTTGGCTAACATGTTCAAGCCAGGTGTGTTTGATATCGAAAACATGGAGCCATTTACCACCAAAGGCGTGACGTTATTTATGACGTTACCTACCGAAAGTGATGCCCATCAAATTTTTAATATGATGCATAATGCAGCGCGCAAAATAGCGGCTGAATTCTCAGCAACTGTGCTGGATGATCAGCGCAATGAACTCACTCGAGACGGTCTTCAAGCTTATATCGAGCGTATCCGTGACTTTGAAAAACGCCGCTTATTAGGTTAGTGCCAAAACAAGCCCTTACTAGAACACAAGGTAAAAAGCATGACAGATTTGGTCATTCAAGCTCGCGTAGACGAGTTAGTAGCACTGTTGACCCAATACAATCGTGAATATTATGTCGAAGACAATCCTTCGGTACCCGATATTGAATACGACCGCTTGATGCGTGAACTACAGCAGCTCGAACGTGAGTATCCGAGCTTGCGCAAAGTCGATTCACCGACGCAACGCGTTGGGGGTGAAGCGCTATCCGCCTTTACTCAAGTGACTCACGAACAGCCAATGCTGTCTCTGGATAACGCGCTTAATCCCGAAGAACTCGTTGATTTTGCCCGTCGTGTGCAGGATCGCCTGCCCAATGTTGCTGAGTTTGTGTTTGCGTGCGAACCAAAATTAGACGGTTTAGCGGTGTCTTTAGTGTACCAAAATGGCGTATTGACCCGAGCTGCGACACGCGGTGATGGACGCATTGGCGAAAATATTACGGCGAATATCAAGACTATTCACAATATTCCGTTAGTATTAAGTGGCAGCAACCATCCTCAGTGGCTTGAAGTGCGCGGTGAAGTCTTTATGCCCAAAGCTGGGTTTGTCAAACTCAATGAGCGCCAACTTGCACAAGGTCGCAAACCGTTTGCCAATCCACGTAACGCTGCGGCCGGGAGTCTGCGACAGCTCGATGCCAAAATTACCGCTAGCCGTCCTCTAGCGTTTTATGCCTATTCGCTTGGGCTTGTCGAAGGTGAGGTGACGGCCTTACCCGATAGTCATTTTGCTAGGCTGGCACAGCTTGGAGAGTGGGGCTTACCCCTGTGTCCAGAGGCTGACACTGCGAACGGGATTGAGGCGTGTCAGGCTTACTTTGAAAAAATTGGTGCAGCTCGAGATAGGCTACCCTATGAGATTGATGGGGTAGTGTTTAAAGTTGATGGCATTGCTTTACAGGCTCGTCTAGGTTTTGTGGCTAAAGCGCCGCGCTGGGCCATTGCCGCAAAGTTTCCTGCGCAGGAGGAAATGACCGTCCTGGAAGGCGTGGATTTTCAAGTCGGACGCACGGGCTCGATCACCCCGGTAGCGCGCTTACAGCCAGTATTTGTAGGTGGCGTAACGGTGAGTAACGCCACCTTGCACAACCAAGATGAGATCGAGCGCTTGGGTGTCATGCTGCACGATACGGTGATCATTCGCCGTGCTGGTGATGTCATTCCACAAATTGTCAAAGTAGTGAAAGATAAACGCCCCGCGCACGCATCTCCCATTGTGTTTCCCAGCCAGTGTCCAGAATGTCAAAGCCCAGTGGTTAGAGTGACGGGCGAAGCCGTGGCGCGCTGTACTGGAGGCCTTGTCTGTGGCGCCCAGCAAAAGCAAGCCATCATTCATTTTGCTTCGCGTAAAGCCCTGAATATTGATGGTTTAGGTGATAAAGTGGTTGAGCAATTGGTCCTTGCTAAGCTGGTTGAAACACCGGATGATCTGTTTCGCTTAACCATTCCCATGCTAACGAATCTCGAAAGATTTGGCAGTAAATCCGCAGTAAACCTCGTTAAAGCGATTGAGTCAGCGAAAACCACAACCCTACCAAAATTTATTTATGCGTTGGGTATTCGCGAAGTGGGTGAAGCAACGGCGAATAATTTAGCGCTGCACTTTTTAACCTTATCAGCATTAGCACAAGCATCGGTCGAAGAGTTATTAACCGTTAATGATGTAGGTGAGGTTGTAGCGAATCATATTCGGCAGTTCTTTGCCAATGAAGCGAACCTCAAGGTATTAGCTGGCTGTCTCGATGAGGGAGTGAATTGGCCAGAGATAGAATTGCCCGATGCTGATGCACAACCGCTCGCTGGGCAGACCTGTGTATTGACCGGCACCCTTGCGCAAATGGGCAGAGCTGAGGCCAAAGCGATTTTACAAACGCTCGGTGCTAAAGTGAGTGGCTCAGTTTCGGCCAAAACGGATTTTTTGGTGGCGGGTGAGAAAGCAGGCTCGAAATTGAGCAAGGCAACGAGTTTAGGTGTCGCTGTCTGGGATGAAGCAAAAATGCTAGCGTTTTTTGCTGAGCATGGCAAAGCGTAATTTGCGCTTTGCCCACGCACGCCCAACCTGAATACGCCACACCAAATTCAAACCAAAATACCCCAATAGTCCAAACACTACAGAGCAGATAGCACAGCCAACCACAAACGCTGGCCCAATGGTGTGCACACTTTCAGCCAGCCATGCCCATGATAGTTCAAAAGTAAAACTTCTTTCAGGTGCTCCCAGCACGAAGGTCCCAACTTTATACGCGAGATAAAAAATAGGGGGCATAGTAAACGGGTTGGTGATCCACACTGTGGCAACAGATAGCGGTAAGTTGACCCGCATGGGGATCGCGGTAAGGGCAGAGAGCCACATCTGAAACGGCACTGGCCAAAAGGCGTAAAATAGCCCAATACCAAACGCCCCGCAGGCGCTGTGGCGATTGAGATGCCATAAATTAGGGTCGTGTAACAAACTTCCGAACAGTTTTAGGGACTTTTGTTCTTTGATAGTGTTGTGGTCCGGTAAATACTTGCGGATTAACTTTTTGGGCATACGCTTACAATCTCAGAACAATACCTACAAACACATTATCCAACAGGGATGGGTATGCGTGCTTGTGTTCGTGTCGGTGTCAATATCACTTCCATGGTGGGGGAGTTTACCGACATTTAATGAAGGTTTTATTATATGTTGCTTATGTTTTTTTTGCTACCGGCAAAGTCGGCAAATTGTCTATCTTACGCTCGCTATTAGTCTCATTTTTTATACGTTCATTGGTCACCGCTGGCAGGGTGACAGTGTGGCGATGACTGAGCCTGCGATAGCTGCTATGTTGCCATCTGCGCAATTGCAGAAGCCCAATCGCGAGCAAGCGCTAGAGGCAAGGATCATTAACTTGCAAACTTTACGGGATACCCCTTCCCGGGTGCAGCTCCATTTAGCCATAACGGCTCCACAAAAATGGCAGGGCCTGCGTGTCAGAGTCAATCACTATCATGCAACAGAGGTGTACCGCGCAGGCCAAGAGTGGCGCTTTAAGCTGATGTTAAAGCCACTGCACTCGTGGGGTAACCCGGAAGGCTTTGATTATCATCGCTATATGATTGGTAAACAGTTTAGCGCGACTGGCTATGTTAAAGCGGCGGAATTACTGCAAGATACGCCTAGTTTGCGCCAGCGCCTGTTTGATCGCGCTGTCATGTATGGCTTGGCTGAAGATAGTTGGGGTCATGCCCTGTTATTTGGGCAGAAACCCTTTGCATCAGAGGTTAGTCAAACCGCCAAACGGGTATTACAGCACAGCGGGGTAATGCATCTGTTTGTAATCTCCGGCCTGCATTTTGGACTGGTGTTTGCCTTGTTCGTATCGGCAGTGCAGCAGCTGCCTTGGCGCACCTCACCTTATGTGTTGGTCTCAGGCTTGCTGTTATTAGGCTTTGGCTATTTGCTACTCATTGGGCAGGGTATGGCGGCGCAGCGGGCGTTTATCGCCATCGGATTAGTGCTGTGCTGTCGACTCGCGCACTGGCGCTTGAGCTGGTCTAGGCTGTTGCTATGTGTGCTCTTAGTCATCATGCTTACGCAGCCAATGGCCATGTTTGAACAAGGGCTAGTGCTGACCTGTAGTGCGTTAATATGCGTGGCGTTTACCGGGTGGTTGCTCGCGCCAAGTGGGCGAAGTCGAAGGGCCAAATGTCGCTATTTTGTGCGCTTTCAAAGCGTATTTACCTGTTTGTTTACGCCGCTGCAAGCGGTCGTGATTGATCACATAAATCCGCTGGCGATGGTGCATAACTGGGTACTGATCCCTTGGGTGACACTGTGTTTGCTCCCGCTGTGTTTACTGATTTTGGGGGCGTTACTGCTCGATGAGCTGCTGTTATGGAATCTAAGTCCTGTTGTCTTCCTGTTATCGCTACTCTTGAAGCTGCTGCAAATGGGCATTGATCTAGCATTGAGCTATCTGTCGTGGTGGCCCGAGGCGGTCTGGGTGCATGGCTTGAGTGCATGGTTTTGGTGGGGAATGTTTCTAGTGAAACTATTGGTGCTCAATATCCCCATGCGAGCATATCGGCGCATATTGTTGGCAGTTGCATTGGTCGCTGGCGGAATATGGTATGGCGATCAGGAGCAGCGGCAGCATCCGCCAACTTTGGTGGTGTTTTCGGTGGGACAGGGCAGCATGAGCCTGTATCATGATGCGACGCACGCTTTTGTGTTTGATACAGGCGTGGGTTTTTCCGAACGCTTCAACAGTTTTCATTTGGTGTTACAGCCTTATCTTCAGGCCAAGCGCATTACGCAGCTAGACGCGGTCTTTATAAGCCACTTTGATAGCGATCATTCCGGCGGATTGCAATATTTGCAACAGGCGTTTCCGCAAACGCCGGTGTATGCCCCAGGTCAAGGCTGTTATCGTGGACAAACATGGCAATTTGGCGCTGAATATGATGCAGATAAAGATAAAGCAAAGCTCGCGATATCAGCTTGGTGGCCAAACGCACCCCCAGCAGGCGGTCAACACAGTACTCAAGATAGCCGTCAACATAGCCGACAACTCAGGAGTAAAAATAACGGCTCTTGCGTGTTACTGTTAGAGTTTGGCCGGAACCGAATTTTATTCCCAGGTGATATTGAAGCACCAGCTGAGCGTGTGCTGATTGCTTCGCAACCGCCGTTGCAAGATATTGACGTATTGATTGCGCCGCATCATGGCAGTGACACCTCATCGACAAAGGCATTTGTCGAATATGTGAGGCCCAGCCATGTGATTTTTTCAACAGGTTATCTAAACCGTTGGCAATTACCAGCAAAACAGGTGCAGTGTCGTTATGTTCAGGTAAGTCACAGCCGGTTGTATAACACGGCGCAAAATGGGGCCCTCATGCTGCAATGGCAAGCACCAGGACAGCTGCGCATACAGCGCTATAAACAAGATGTCGCGCAAAGGTGGTACACTGCAGGCAGTTATGACAAAACAACCTTTTGTCAGGACTGAACAACAGGTACAATACCAAACAAATATTGATAAAAAACGACGTTATGCCAGACACACCGACACCAAGCCCCGTTGAACCAGCAGTGGTGAGGCGCTTTTTAACTTATCTGACTGATTATAAGAAGCATTTTGCCGTTGCTATTGTTGGCATGATTGGCTATTCGATGATCGACGCTTTTGTGATTGCTCAGCTTCAGCCCATCATTGATGAAAGTTTAGGTAAAGGTGATTATGCTTACTTGCGCATGGCGGCGTATCTGATTGTGCCGATCTTTATCCTGCGCGGGATCTTTAATTTTATGGGCACATATACCTTGAACTGGATCAGCGGTCAGGTGGTGATGAAGATGCGTCAGGCACTGTTCCAACAC
This sequence comes from uncultured Glaciecola sp., assembly GCA_964559075.1. Lineage (GTDB taxonomy): Bacteria > Pseudomonadota > Gammaproteobacteria > Enterobacterales > Alteromonadaceae > Opacimonas. The sequence goes on along the minus strand of CAZLGJ010000004.1, from coordinate 12,535 downwards.
TACATGTCGCTGCCGGTCAGTTTTCATGATCAACACTCTACCGGCACGTTAATTTCAAAATTAACCTATGACACCGAGCAAGTCGCTCGCGCCGCTGGTCAAGCATTGTTAACGCTGGTGCGCGAGGGGGCGCTAGTCGTTGGGTTATTGGCGGTCATGTTTTTTTATTCGTGGCAACTCTCGGCAATTTTCTTGTTGATTGGCCCAGTGGTTGCGATCATCGTATCCTACGTGAGTAAGCGTTTTCGCTTAGTCTCCAAAAATATCCAGCAGGCGATGGGCGATTTGACTATTGCGGTCGAACAAGTAGTGAAAGGCCATAAAGTCGTGTTGATGTTTGGCGGTCAAGATAAAGAATCTCAGCGCTTTGCCAAGAAAAACAACGTCAATCGCCAGCAAAATCTCAAACTCGTTGCGGCTAAGATCACCAGCGTAGCCGCGATCCAAATCATTGCTTCGATAGCACTTGCTGTGGTGTTATTTATTGCTAGTTCTCCTGGGTTGGTGGAGTTGTCCGCTGGGGTATTTACCAACGTGGTCGTTTGTATGACGATGTTGCTAAAACCGCTGAAGCAAATTACCACAGTGAATAATGATTTTCAGCGCGGCATGGCCGCTTGCAGCAGTGTATTTGCCGTATTGGACGCTATGGCTGAGCCCGACAAAGGGTCGCGTACCCTACCATCGGTACGTGGGCAGGTCCGTTTTGAAAATGTCTCATTTCACTATCCAAACAAAACACAAAATGCCCTTGAAGCCATTAATTTGGACATCTCACCGGGTGAAACCGTAGCCTTAGTTGGGCGCTCAGGCAGTGGTAAGTCAACTTTATCGAGTTTGTTAACGCGTTTCTATTCGCCGCAGCAGGGACAGATTACCTTAGATGGTGTGCCGTTAGACGAGCTGGATTTACGTTTTTTGCGTAAACAATTTGCGCTGGTATCGCAACACGTGACCTTGTTTAACGATACGATTGCCAACAACATTTGTTACGGGGTGGATGCGGCAGTCAGTGAGGAGCGCTTGCTGGAAGTTGCACGTTTGGCCCATGTGAACGATTTTGTTGCTCAGCTCGAAGATGGATATGAAACTATGGTGGGCGAAAATGGCCTGATGCTATCCGGAGGTCAACGACAGCGGATTGCGATTGCCCGAGCCATGCTGCTTAACGCACCGATTTTGATTTTGGATGAGGCTACCTCAGCCTTGGATACCGAATCCGAGCGTTTGATTCAGGACGCACTTGCCAACTTACAAGCAAGCACGACGAGCATTGTTGTTGCGCACCGTTTATCCACCATTGAAAATGCCGATTGTATTGTCGTGGTTGAACAGGGCAGGATTGTTGAAAGCGGTAAACATGATGAGTTACTTGCCTTGCAAGGTCATTACTACAACCTGCATCAGCTGCAACACAACAGCGAGTCCGCATGACACTGATTGAGCGAGCATGGCAGCAACGCGCCCCCTGGCTGTATATATTGGCGCCGCTGGCGTGGCTATTCGCCTTGCTCAGTGCAATACGCCGTCAGCTATTCGCCATGGGGCTGCTCAAGCAGACCAAACTGCCGATTCCGGTGATCATCGTGGGCAATATTTCGGTAGGGGGCAATGGCAAAACGCCAGTCGTTCTCGCTATTGCCCAATATCTTCGTCAGCAAGGGTTTAAGCCCGGTATTATCTCACGTGGCTATGGTGGTCAGTGTCAACAGTTCCCGCACCGTGTAAGGCCCGATGATACCGCGCAGTATGTGGGAGATGAGCCGCGCTTACTTGCTCAGCAAGCACAATGTCCCGTTGTGATCGACCCGCAGCGCGTCAGAGCCGGTCAGTCGTTACTAGCAGATTGTGATGTCATTATTAGTGACGATGGGCTTCAGCACTACGCGCTTGTGCGCGATTTGGAGATCGTGGTTATGGACAATCGCCAGTTAGGCAACGGCTGGTTATTGCCAGTCGGTTTTCTTCGCGAAGGTGCTTGGCGACTAAACACAGTGGATATCATTGTGCATAACAGCACGAGTCAGGCCACTTGCAAACCTGTATTGAAAAGGGGAGCCACAGAGGATGCAATCCTACCGCTGCAAGTTCCAATGACGTTAGCAACCACTGCGCTTAAGCGAGTGGTCGATGATGTGTTAGCTAAACCACCAGCTACGTATGAACTGGCACTGGCCGGTATTGGTAATCCCCAGCGCTTTTTTTCGCAGCTAGACCACAGCGCGATTGCATATCAACAGACCAAAGCATTTGCCGATCACTATCCGTTCTCTGCCTCGGATTTGGCGGGGTATCACGATGTGATTATGACCCAAAAAGACGCGATGAAGTGTCGTGCATTTGCGCCTGATTCATGGCATTATTTGCAGGTAGAGGCACAGCTTTCTGATGCGTTTTACGCTAAGTTAACCGCGACATTGAAGGAACATCATGCAGTTTGACCGACAGCTCTTACAGGTACTGGCTTGCCCCGAATGCCAAGGCAAGTTAGTCGATTATCCGCAAGCGCATACACGTGAGTTAGTGTGCCGTTTTGATCGCTTGGCTTTTCCTATTGTTGATGGCACGCCGATACTTATTGCCTCTAGAGCACGTTCACTTACGCTACAAGAATTGGAACACATCCCCACATGAAATTTAATGTCATCATACCTGCTCGCTATGGTTCAACACGCTTTCCTGGCAAGCCATTAGTCACGATTCAAGGCAAACCCATGGTTGAGCACGTTTATGAACGAGCACTGCAAGCCAGTGCAGATGCTGTGTATGTGGCGACGGATGACCAGCGCATTTACGATGCCGTGCTTGGCTTTGGCGGCAAGGTCATTATGACCAGAGATGATCATGAATCAGGCACAGAGCGTTTAGCTGAGGTGGTTACCAAGCTTGAGTTGGATGATGATACCGTGGTGGTTAATGTGCAAGGAGATGAACCTTTCATTCCTGCCGCTATCATTCGTCAAGTGGCGCATAATCTGCACGCCAATGCGGATGCTGATATGGCCACTTTGGGCTGTCGTATCGATGATATCCATGAGTTTTACAACCCTAATGCAGTCAAAGTGGTACGCGATCACGCCGGCATGGCAATGTACTTTTCGCGCTCCCCAATGCCCTATGTTCGCGACGCGATGTTAGATGGACAGCAGACGGTGAGTGCTGACAATTGTCAGTTAGATTTAGCGCGCTTTGAATTTTTGCGCCATATCGGGATCTATGGATATCGGGCGGGGTATTTGCGTCATTATACTAGCTTACCCATGACGACGCTTGAGCAACTCGAGTCGCTCGAGCAGTTACGTGTGCTGTATCACGGCGGCAATATTCATGTAGATATTGCCTTGGAAAATCCGCCTCCCGGAATTGATACTCCGGAAGATCTTGCGGATCTTGAACTATAACTATTTGTAGATAAGAACCGGCGTTTATGCCGTTTCATCTTCGTCTTCAACCGGTACCGCCCAGACATCGTGGTCATCGGCGTGAATGATTTCGGCCCAGAGCATGTCACCAGGTGCCACGTCATAGACGTTATTGAGGTGGACCACGCCGTCCACTTCAGGCGCGTCGGCAAAACAGCGACCAACTGCACCTTCGGCAGTCACTTCATCAACCAGAATGTAATACTCTTTGCCAATACGTGATTGTAACCGAGCAGCACTGATACGGCTTTGTACCGCCATAAAGCGCTGTAAACGCGATTCTTTTTCGTCTTCGCTGATATGATCAGGCAGGGCATTGGCGGTGGCACCTTCAACCGGAGAGTACTTAAAGCAACCGACGCGATCTAATTGGGCTGCCTCTAAGAAGTCCAGCAGTTCTTGAAACTCTGCTTCAGTTTCACCTGGAAAACCCACAATGAAAGTCGAGCGAATAATGAGTTCTGGGCACACCTCACGCCACTGTTGAATGCGTTCAATGACGCGTTCAGACGAGCCTGGTCGTTTCATCAGCTTGAGAATGCGTTTAGATGCATGCTGAAATGGAATGTCTAAATACGGCAGGATATGGCCACTGGCCATTAGGGGGATGAGATTATCAACGTGCGGGTAGGGGTAAACGTAGTGCAATCTTACCCACATGCCTAACTTGCCCAACTCTTGAGAAAGAGTGAGCAGGTCTGTTTTTAGCGGGGTGCCGTCGGCAAAGTCAGTTTTGTGTTTAACATCGACACCATAGGCACTGGTATCTTGCGAAATGACTAATAGTTCTTTTACTCCAGCTGCTTGTAAGCGCTTGGCTTCTGCTAAAATGCTGCCGATTGGACGTGAGTCTAGTAAGCCTCGCATCGACGGAATGATGCAAAACGTACATTTGTGGTTACAACCTTCGGATATCTTGAGATAAGCATAGTGTTTGGGCGTTAATTTAACGCCGTGATCCGGAACGAGATGTTGATACGGATTGTGCTCAGGCTTTGGTAAATGCTCGTGTACCTGGGCTACAACAGACTCATAGGCATGCGGGCCGGTAATAGACAACACGTTGGGGTGGACCTCGCGGATTTCATCTTCTTTGATCCCCAAACAGCCCGTTACAATGACTTTGCCATTTTCGGCAAGGGCTTCACCAATAGTATCCAAAGACTCTTGCACAGCGCTATCAATAAAACCACAGGTATTGACGATGACTAAGGCTGCATCGTTATACGTACTGACGACATCATAGCCTTCGGTGCGCAACTGGGTGAGGATCCGCTCAGAATCGACGAGGTTTTTGGGACAGCCTAGACTAATAAATCCGATGCGGAGTGACACTGCTTGACCCACTATGTCCTGCGAGTGTTCGGACTCGCTTTGCGTTGCTAGCACTTTTTTTGGGGTTGCCAGCGTGGTGGTTTGTTTTGGGTCGAATTGTTTAACTGTCATGCGTTGCCTTCGATAATCGGGGAGTTTTTGCGCCGCAAATTATACATGGATACGCAGGCTAATTCATCATTGATATGTATCTGGGATGAGCGATAAGTCACTACTATGTTGCACTGGTCAGGCTTAGCAAACTCGCCTGCGACTCAAGCCATTCCGCCAGCGCCTCTGGATCCTCAATAATAATGGCCCCGTATGCTTTGTTGATAAGACCTAGTGCAACTAGCTTTTTGATACTTTGATGCGCGCTTAATACGGTGACGCCCAAGCGTGACGCGCAGTCTTGTTGGCGAATCTTTATCACTTTATGCCGTTGCTGCAGAGAGGTGTGGTACAGCATTTTAGCCAACTGCACATGGGTGGGCAAACGCACCTTGTCGTCGAGGCGCTCTAACGTGATATGCAGCTTACAAGCTAAAGATGACAATAAAAACGCATCTAAATCAGCACTGTGTGTGCGTACTGCTTGATATTGTCGAGGTGAGAGGTGGAGCACTTCGACCTGACTTAGTGCAGTAGTTTGATGCGTGCGGGGCAGCTGCGCAAACAGGGTAAACTCCCCAAAAGTATCGCCACGGGTAAATTCGGCAGACACATAAAAACGTCCATCAATGCCATAATTACCAACCTCTACCGTGCCAGAGAGCACAATTGAGAGGCCTGCCTGCTTTTCACCTCGCTGAAAAATGATTTCGTTGGCTTGATAGCGTGTGACCCGCGAAAATTGACAACATAATGTGATTAACGCCTCAGGCATCCGCGCAAGTGTAGGTATGGTGTGCGGGTGATTTAACATTTTATTTGCAAATATATAGATCTATATTTTTTATTAGTTTATCTCAGATTATGCTTGATAACAATATGTAAATAGACTGTTAAGGAAGGTGTATGGCGTATCAAATGGCTATTTTAGGAATTTTTATCGCGTTTGCGTTGATGGAGGCCTACAAGGGCACATTTTTGCGAAAAAGCACAGAAGGGGCGGATGATGGCCGGGTTGAATTGGTGAGCTCGGTGATGTTATTCGCGTTCACTCAGCCGGCGGTGTTGTTTACCTCGGCATGGCTTGCGAGTCAGGCATTTCCGCAATACGCCAATGTGCTAGCAGGCTCATCGGTCGTGGTGCAGTTAGCGCTGTTGTTTGTGTTTGATGATATGATGCAATATTGGTGGCACCGCGCTAGCCATACGTTCAGACCTTTGTACAATTTGCATCGAGCCCATCATAACGCTAAATATATGAGTGTGCGTATCGTGTTTCGCAACAATATTTTTTATTATGCCATGATGCCATCAATTTGGTTTTCTGGGGTGTTGATTTATTTGGGATTAGGCTGGGTGTATGCGAGTTATTTAGTGCTCAAACTCACCATTATTATCGGCGCGCTTGCCG
>CAZLGJ010000004.1:1814-6267 GCA_964559075.1 uncultured Glaciecola sp. | reverse complement strand
GTATCGGATCCCAGTATTGCACCCGTTGATGTGGGTACTTGAGCGCGTCATCTCAACGCCTTCTACTCATAGTGCGCATCACGGTCTTAAAAAAGACGATCCGGCGACGAATTACAAAGGCAACTATGGCAACATGTTTTTCTTTTGGGATATTTTGTTTGGCACAGCAAAAATCACGCGACAATACCCGCAGCAGTATGGTGTAGAAGGCATGCGACGCGCGGACTGGAAAGAGCAGTTGATGTGGCCGCTATACAAAACGCCACGCGCTGATAAACCGCCGCAAAAAACCTAGTGGTTGGTCGTATTCCCCAGTGCCAGTGCTAGATACTTCATCACGCTGACATTGGGATCCTTGACTAAACGTTCGTAGCAGATGCCGGCAAATGAAAAGGTCTTGTCGCCACACTGCATGACAACCGTACTGGTGGCTTCATCTTGCATGAGCCACTGACCCGGTTGGTGGCGTTTGAATACTTCGCCAACGTAGGCACCATAGATGTTGGCAAGCGTAAATACAGCCTGTTCGGTTTTTGCTTCGTCAGCATAACGGTCGACAAAGCTCAATAACACATCATCGACTAGCGAGACAGATACTAAACTATAGTCTAAGGTTAAGTTAAATTCTTCTTGGGTAATATTAACGGCATCTTGGGCAGCCTGTTCCATTAACTGCGTTAAGTTCTCTTGATCCATAAATGACTTCCTCGATGGGGTAACCTTATTATAATAAGGATATAGTTATAAGGAAACACTCGATTGTTGCAAGATACAATCTGCCAGTAATCGTGTTCCAGGACCTATGTTATCAGGAAGCGGCGCAATTAGATAGGTAGTCAAACGCTTGTGTGTTGAGCCGTTGATGTTGAGGATAACCAATTGTTCGTTGGCGATATGCTGCTCAACCTTGTGCAGCGGAAGCCAACAAAAGCCGATTTGGCGGGCAAGCATGTCGATTGCCGTGTCAAATTGCGACACCGTCCAGCGATTCTCTGCTTTGAGCCAGCCTGAGTTTTCTTCTGGGCGTTGACCCGTATCTTTGATGACAATTTGGCAATGTTGTGCCAATGCTTCAGGGTCGATGGGCGAAGGGATCCTTGCGATGGGATGTTCGGGGTGGCATACCGCCACAAACGGCACCTCAGCAATAGGTTCGCCTAAATACCCTTTAGGTAGGGCATGCGATATAACTAAATCAGCTCTATGTGAGGTGACCATCTCCGTGGTACCGGTTAACACAGTATCGATTATGGTTAAACGCGATCCGCGGGACTCTGGAATAAACTGCTCTAGGGCAGGGTATAGCAAAGTTCGGTCATGCGCCAAATCCACCGCCAGGGTGATTTCTGGCTCCCATGACTGATTGATATTAGTGGCAAGGTTTTCTAGCGACTCGACATTTTCTGTGAGGTACCGCGAGCGGCGCAGCATCACGTTGCCAGCACTCGTAAGACGTGCTTTGCGTCCCTTTACTTCTAACAACTGCACCCCGAGCGTCGTTTGTAACTTGGTAACAGCGTGGTTTAACGACGATTGGCTCTTATTGAGCGCTGCTGCAGCTTTTGAATAACCGCCATGATCAACGACGGCTTGCAAAATTCGCCATTGTTCGAGTGTGGTTTTGGGTCTGTACATGCCAGCAATCTTTACCGTGGTTAAAATGATATCAACATATATTACAATGATTAAGATACCGTGCAACACAGTATGAAGCGAATGTCCGATCTGTATATGAAAATGTCCGTATATTGATATAAATACTTTTTTTTAAAATCACGTTGTCGTTTATGAAATACCACGTTTCCTTGCCTTTAATGGCACTACTAGCGTTATCAGCAGTCACCATAGCGGTGAATTCTGGTTTGATCCCCTCAGGGATGACGTTATTAGAATCATTAAAAAACGCCACTAGCGACTATTTTTATGTGTTGGTATTTGCCATTATTTTGCTTGAGTCGATTGTGTTTGTTGGTTTTTACTTCCCAGGCCAGTTTTTTGCGGTGTTGTTAGTAGTCGGGGCCAACCCAAGTGCCGCACAAATTCTGTATTTGACCATCGCGATGGTACTGGCTGCCACACTTGGCTCTATCGTTAACTTTGCCATTGGCAGGCGTCAAAGCGAAGCTAACGACAACCCCAAATCTGAGCAAACCATCTCGTTACGTGCCTTGTTGATAGCCATGATCCACATAAATTCACTGGCATTTTTTATGGTGTCGCAAGGTGCTAATGGTCAGTCATGGCGCATCGTGTGGTTCGCTGGCTTGATTAACTTACCGTATTATTTGCTGTTGATATTTGGTACCGCAGTGCTCAGCGAAGAGATTATGCAGTTAGCCGAAAACACTTTGTTTTTGTACATTGCGATTAGTATTTGGCTGAGCATTGCTGCCGTGCTGGATTATCGGCAATACCGGCGTACTGCCTAAGCGCAGCCTGCGTTTGAGTTATGCTTACTGGGAGAGTTTTTGCAGTACTCGAGAAACGGCCACAAAGCCGAAAGTCGCGGTCACAGCCACGCTCGCACCAAATCCTCCGGCACAGTCTAGTTTGATACTGCCGTCTAACTGGGGTTTAGTGGTACACACCGAACCATCCGCTTGCGGGTAGCGTAATTGCTCGGTTGAATAGACACACTCCACGCCAAAGCGACGTTTGGGATTTTTGGAAAAGTGATAGCGGCGACGCAGTTCATTGCGCAGCTTAGCACTCAAGGGGCATTGAATAGTTTTGGCTAAATCCCCCGTGGTGACGAGTCGTGGATCAAGCTGCCCACCGGCACCACCAACGGTAATGATAGGGAGTTTGTGACGTTTACAGTGCGCAATGATTGTTGCTTTGGCAACAATGTTGTCACAGGCATCAACGACATAATTCAGCGCTGGTTGGTCAATTGCAGTACCGAGATAATCGGCGACGTTTTCAGGAAATACAAAATCTTCGATGCATCTAACCTGACATTCGGGGTTAATAGCGCGGATTCTTTCAGCCATTACAGCTGTCTTGTCTAGCCCTATGGTATTACTAAGTGCATGAATTTGGCGATTGGTATTGGTGACACAGATATCATCGAGGTCAATGAGGGTGATAGCACCGATACCTGAGCGCGCTAAACCCTCAGCTACCCAAGTGCCTACCCCGCCAATGCCGATGACTGCTACATGGGCGTTACCAAATGTTTCCAGCGCTGCATTGCCATACAGACGAGCAACTCCACCAAAACGTCGTTCGTGACTCACGTCAATTTCACTTTGTGCTTATCAAAAATTACCCCGTAGTTTATCATGAATTAGTGGCGAAGAAATCCAGGATTGTCTATGCTTATTAAAAACATATGTTAGTAAAGGAATACACTTATGATCCCAGTCATTTTGGCGGGTGGCTCTGGTAGCCGTCTGTGGCCTAAATCCCGTGTTGCGTACCCCAAACAATTTTTAAGTTTAACTGCCGAACACTCTATGTTGCAGGATACTTTGTTGCGTTTACCCTCTGGTGCAAAGTCACCTCTGCTTATTTGTAATGAAGAGCATCGTTTTTTGGTGGCCGAGCAACTTAGACAACAGCAGCAGCGCCATCAGGGCATTATTTTGGAGCCGGTAGGGCGCAATACTGCTCCTGCAATCGCGCTTGCAGCGTTACAGGCGCTCAAAGCCGAACGCGATGCAACCTTGTTGGTACTCGCAGCCGATCACTTGATTCAAAACACCAAGGCGTTTCATCAAGCTTTGGAGCAAGCCAGTGTTTTGGCTGAACAAAATTACCTCGTAACCTTTGGTATTGTGCCGGAAAGCCCGCATACCGGTTATGGTTACATCAAAAGTAGTTCAAGTATTGCACATCAAAACTCGGTTTGCGGTTTCCACGTGAACTCATTCGTTGAAAAACCCGACTTAAACACGGCCATCGATTATGTACAAAGCGGTGACTATTATTGGAATTCGGGCATGTTTATGTTCAAGGCTCAGGTGTTTCTTGATGCATTACGCCTGCATTCTCCACAGATCTTGGTCGCCTGTGAACAAGCACTCGCTGCTGCGGAAACCGATCTTGAGTTCATTCGCGTTGGCGCAACAGAGTTTAGTGCATCTCCCGACGACTCAATTGACTATGCTGTGATGGAACGTGCCGAAAATGTCGCTATGGTGCCATTGCAAGCGGGCTGGTCTGATGTTGGTTCATGGTCTTCGCTATGGGAAGTGGCCAATAAAGACGCGCATGGCAATGCATTTGTCGGTGATGTAATGGCGACTCAATCGGTAAATAACTATGTCAATGCAGAGGGGCGCTTAGTTGCGCTTGTCGGCTGCGAAGACATGGTAGTTATTGAAACGAAAGATGCTGTATTAGTGGCCAAACAGGACAATGTGCAGGATATCAAAACGATCGTCAACGAGTTAAAAGCTAAAGAACGACCCGAATTTAAGTTTCACCGTGAAGTATTCCGTCCTTGGGG
>CAZLGJ010000004.1:221-1804 GCA_964559075.1 uncultured Glaciecola sp. | reverse complement strand
CTATGACTCGATTGATCACGGTGAGCGCTTTCAAGTCAAACATATTACTGTAAATCCTGGTGAAAAACTGTCCGTGCAGATGCATCACCATCGTGCAGAGCACTGGATTGTCGTATCAGGTACTGCAAAAGTGACCTTAGGTGAGCAAACCTTGCTCATTTCGGAGAATGAATCCACCTATATTCCGATTGGTGAAGTGCATGCGCTAGAAAATCCCGGCAAAATTCCGCTCGAATTGATTGAAGTTCAGTCGGGCAGCTATTTGGGAGAAGATGATATTGTGCGTTTGTCAGACCGTTACGGAAGGAGCAAATAAACCGGTTATCCAACCTTATCATTTAATCGATAATGGTCATGACAAAATGGCTGGCCGCAACAACTGCGGTCAGCGTCATTCTCAATTGACTGTAGCTCTTGACCCACTGCTGCGGGATTAATAAGAACTGACGTTCATATACCACTAAACTGGCAAATGCTACAACCAAGATGGCTAATGCCATTTGTGTGGGGATAAAACAGACAGCAAACCAGCCAATGATGCTGGGCAGCATCGCAATAAAAATCATATGCGAAGTGTGTCGCTCCATTAAGGCGTTTAGCCACAGTACACCGCCTAAAAATGACAAAATAATCGCGCTGTATTGCTTAAAATAAAATGCTCCCTGACTGTATGACAATAAGTCTAACAAGCACGCCAGCGGTAATCCGACAAACGGAATCAAACCTGCGAGACCAAGATACCATGCGTGGACTGGTAATTGATATTCGGTGGTGGTTTCGTTCATGGTGGGTCCTGTGTTGTTAGCTGGGGTTGAAGAAGATGGAAGCGTTATATAATCAACAACAATGATATAAGATTCTATCAAGCAGATACAAAAAAAGCACTCAACAGAGTGCTTTTTGTCATCATTTTGGCCAATTAATCTTTATTAATTGGCTGATAAGTACGCTGTGTTTCACCTGTGTACATTTGACGAGGACGACCGATCTTCTGACCAGGCTGGCTCATCATCTCGTGCCAGTGTGAAATCCAACCAACTGTACGTGCTAATGCAAAGATACAGGTAAACATGTTCGTTGGGATACCGATGGCTTTAAGTACGATACCAGAATAAAAATCAACGTTCGGGAAGAGTTTCTTCTCAGCAAAGTACGGGTCTGAAAGCGCGATGCGCTCAAGTTCCATCGCCACATCTAATAGTGGATCATCAAGCTGTAACTCGGCCAATACTTCATGACATGATTCACGCATCACTTTGGCACGTGGGTCAGTGTTTTTGTATACACGGTGACCAAAGCCCATTAAGCGGAACGGGTCAGCCTTGTCTTTAGCACGAGCGATGAACTCAGGAATGCGGTCAACTGAACCGATTTCTTCCAACATGTTCAAACAAGCTTCGTTGGCACCACCATGCGCAGGCCCCCATAGTGATGCTACACCAGCAGCAATACATGCGTAGGGGTTTGCACCAGAAGAACCCGCTAGCCGAACTGTTGAGGTAGACGCATTTTGTTCGTGATCTGCGTGCAAAATAAAGATGCGGTCCATAGCGCGCTCTACAGCCGGGCTGATATGGTAATCT
>CAZLGJ010000004.1:0-211 GCA_964559075.1 uncultured Glaciecola sp. | reverse complement strand
CATCATGTTTAAGAAGTTTGCTGCATAAGATAAGTCGTTACGTGGATAAACAAACGGCTGGCCAATCGAATATTTGTAAGCCATCGCAATTAGCGTGGGCATTTTTGCGATCAAGCGATGCGCCGAACGAACGCGCTGGTCTGGACAAGAGACATCCAAATCAGAGTGGTAAAAAGACGATAACGCACCGACTGTGCCGCAAAGCATTGCC
>CAZLGJ010000003.1:41564-53868 GCA_964559075.1 uncultured Glaciecola sp. | reverse complement strand
TACAATGACTTTGTTCGCGCTGGAGCTAATTTAGGTGAGGAAGATAAAGCGCGTTTGGCGACGATCAACGAGCGTCTTTCAGAGCTGACGACTTCGTTTGGCCAGAACATGCTAAACGATACGCGTGAGTTTGCACTGGTGCTTGATGACACACAGTTAAGTGGTTTGCCACAATCCGCGATTGATGCTGCCGCGGCACAAGCCAAAGCGCGCGACATGGACGGTAAGTATGTGATCACGCTGGGCCGCTCAAGCGTTGAGCCATTTTTGCAGTTCTCTGATGAGCGCGAGTTGCGTCGTCAGGCATTTGAAGGGTGGGCCAAGCGTGGCGACAACGACAATGAGTTTGATAATAAAGCTAATATCGCGGAAATTGTCGCCTTGCGCGCCGAACGTGCGCAGTTATTAGGCTATGATCATCACTCTGACTACGTACTCTCTAACGCGATGGCCAGCACGCCAAAAGCAGCCATGGAACTGTTATTAAAAGTCTGGGAGCCGGCGGTTGCCACAGCTGAGCAAGAGAAAAAATGGATCAAAGAGATCATGGCCGCAGAAGGCGCGGATCACGAGTTTGCAGCATGGGACTGGCGTTACTATGCCGAAAAAGTCCGCAAGGCAAAGTTTGATCTGGACCAAGGCGAGATCTCCCAGTACTTTGAACTAAACAATATGATTGAAGCGCAGTTTTATGTGGCCAATCGCTTGTTTGGTTTAAGCTTTGAAGAGCGCTTTGACATCGAGCTATACAATCCGGTTGTGCGCGTGTGGGAAGTCAAAGATGCTGCCAACAACAGCATTGGTTTATTCTTTGGTGACTATTATGCCCGCTCAACCAAGCGTACTGGTGCTTGGATGAGTGCGTTTAGAGGTCAACAAAAACTCGCAGGTGACGTTAAGCCGCTGATTTTGAACAACATGAATCTGAATAAGCCTGCCGAAGGTCAACCGACATTGATGACTTACTCAGACGCGGTGACCTTGTTCCACGAGTTTGGTCATGCGCTGCACGGCTTGTTATCGAACGTGACTTACCCATCACTGGCCGGTACCAATGTCCCGCGCGATTGGGTGGAATTTCCGGCGCAGATTTATGAGCACTTTATTGCTCAGCCATATATGCTCGAAAAGTTCGCACGTCATCACGCAACAGATGAGCCAATGCCAGCTGAATTGATCCAAAAAATCAAAGACGCCGGTACTTTTAACCAAGGTTTTGCGACTGTTGAATTTACTGCCTCTGCGTTAGTGGACATGGCCTATCACCAGATGACGGACGTCAAAGACTTGGACGTGCGTGCGTTTGAAGACAAAATTTTGTCAGGCTATGGCAAACCAGATGAAATCATCATGCGTCACCGCTCAACGCACTTCTCACATATTTTTGCAGGTGGTTATTCATCGGCATACTATGCGTATATGTGGTCTGAAATCTTAGACGCTGACGGCTTTGATGCGTTTTTGGAGACAGGTGATATCTTTGATAAAGATACCGCACAAAAACTCTATCAGTTTATTTTCTCTACTGGCGATACGCTCGATTATTATGAGGCCTATGAAGGTTTCCGTGGTCGTGCGCCAACTACCGATGCGCTATTGCGCAATCGAGGCTTTGGCGAATAAGCGCTGTAGTTAAAACAAAGCGTTAATAATAAACAAGGCGGGAGTCATTGCTAATGACATCCCGCCTTTTTTGTGATGCTTAGTAGGTAAAACGAGCTTATTGCGCTAACTTACCCTGCATGACTTCAAACACAGCGGTGATATCTACAAATTGCCCGTTCCAGTTAAACTGCTCACCCCAGAGCTGAGCGGCTTTTAGATCGGTACGCGTGAATTCCGCTAAGCGCTCACTGCCGGCGCCAAGTGCATACAGCGGTACCAAGTCGTTGGTGTGATTGCCCGAAGCAAACATATAGCCAGGTAAATTGCCTACACCGTTGTCTTGTACAGCCAGAAACGCATTAAAGGTATCTTCACTTGGGTTAAAACGAGCTGCTTTGATGGCATCGTCAGAACGCTCATTGGAAACTGGGCCGCCGATACTGTTGGTCCAGGTGCCTTCTCCCCAGATCCCGCCACACTCGTGATCAGAGGTGATAATTAGCAGCGTTTCTTCCCAGCTCGAATTGGTTTCAACCCACTCTATTACGGCACTTACCGCATCGTTAAAAGCGATTTGCTCTTCGATAAAGCGCGGCATGTTGTTCGCGTGCCCCATCCAGTCAATAGCGCCGCCTTCGATCATCACAAAAAAACCGTCCTGATCTTGCGCTAAAACGTTAAGTGCGCCCTGTGACATGGTGCTGAGTGACGGTACATTGTCGACAAAAGCCATGCCAGATGGCGTGTTAGCGGTGGGTAAGCCCTCACGAACTGCTTGTAAGGTTGCTCCTGAGCGCGGGATCCCAATCACACGTTGTGGTAGCGCACGGCCTGTTGCTAGTTCGGCAAAGGCATCCACAGTATCGATAAAAACCGTATCGTCACCTTGCATCGCTGCCATCGAGGTGAATAGTGCTTCACCGCCGAGGTACTTAAAGTCTTGTTTATCGGTATCGAGCAGATTACCGCTGCTGTCATACAGCGGGTGTCCTGCGCCCATCAACACGGTGAGCTCAGAGTCGAACATTTGTTGAAAAATCTCAGCATAGTTGTTGCGCGAGATATTTTTGGCAATGGCAGCCGCTGGTGTGGCGTGGGATATCATCACCGATGATACAACCCCAGCGGCGAGGCCATGCTCGATGGCGTGTTCGGCGATCGTGGTAAAAGAAGTGCTTGCCGACCAGTCCATGTTGAGTCGGCCAACTGAGGTTTTGCGGCCACTCATCAGCGCTGTACCAGCCGCAGCACTATCGGTGTATGATGTGTAGCTGCCGGTATCAACAAAGTCGTTAAACATGGCGTTTTCAAATGCTAACCAGCGCGTAGTAGGGTCATAACCCTGTTCCACCGCACCGGCAGCTTCGCTGGTTTTCGCGCCTCGAGGCAAGATTTGGCCATTATCGTCAATCAGGTTCAATGCACTGTGAGCCAAACCGTAGACACGCGGTTGGGTGCCGTCGGGGCGCGTGATTTGATAAGCCTGCTGACCGGCTTTACCTTGGTAATAATCCGTCGCTAACCAACCGTTAAAGCCGATGCCATCAGACACCATCAGAATAATGTTTTTAGGTGCGGGTGCTGCGGCTGAGGCCTTAGCCGCAGCAGTCGTAGCTGAGGTTTGTTCTGAGTGCACGCATGCAGTGAGTACGCACGCACTCAATAAACCAGTGAGTATTCCGATTGTTTTCTTGTGTTCCATAAACGCAGTCTCCGAATAAGAATTTGCATGATAATATATCAATGGAGGGGATTCTACTTGCCCAATGTGACAGTTTTTCGGTAACGGACTCACCGTATTACTCATCATGTTGTCAAAAGCTATGCTGTGTATTAAAAACCAGAAAAAATCATATCCAGTGCAGAGTTAATCTCATGATGATGGTGGCTTAAATTGCCACAAAAATGACTCAACTCTGACTCTGGTACTGCGGCAATGAATTGTGTTGTCATTACGACGTGGTGTTTATCGACTTGGAAAATTGGATTGAGATATTTAGCAGCCTCAGGCCCCTCTGAGGTTAGCAATAAAGGCACAACGACTCGAGTATTTAGTCCAGACAATAAATCCGTTTGCACATCTAGTAGATAACCCGTTCCCGAGTTGTTTTTAAACACATCGAATCGACTCATCTAAAAATGCCTAAATTTATCAAGTGGTACCCTCTGTTTTTCAACAAATGCATTTGAGCTTGCAATGGCCGCTTCATTTTCCGCTAACCAAATATCCTGTTTACGTTCCTGTAACGCTTTTAAAATGCCATTTTCGGCCGCTTTTGACAGATTGACACCGAGTTCTTTGGCTTCTTTAAGAGTTTTTTCGTTGATAGATAGATTAGTGCGTTTTTTTAAAGGCGTCGTAGAGTGCATGGATGTAGTCAATTTGAACAATTCTGTACATAAATATACACAAGCTTAGTGTGTATCGCAAACCTTGTTAAACGAGTTTGGTAAGAATTAAAACAATGTGTCTATTTTTGCGACAGATAGAAAATCAGGCCATTTTCAAAAGCTACTAAGCAGTCTATAGTGGTAATTAATAGTGCTATCTACACTGACTGACACTTGATTAATTGACAAAATTAAAGGACATTATTTTTTATGGCATTCACCCTGCACACCTCCAATCGCACTGAGCATTTATTGGCTCACCTTGGCGCAGTGATTGCTGCCAAGCCTTTGGGTCATATCTTTGCCAAAGAGATCTTTTTGATCCAATCACAAGGTATGGAGCGCTGGTTATTGCAGGGGCTGGCAGACCAGTTTGGCGTGATGGCCAACTATGAATTTTTATTTCCCAACAAGTTTTTTAATCAGATCACCGAGCAGGTGTGCGCTGGTGATACGCTCAAGCCCGATACTTTTGCCCGTGAACGCTTGGTGTGGGATGTGGATGCGGTGTTAGCGGATATTGTAAGCGAGCGCGATGAGGTTTTTCCGGAAGTATTAACCTACTGCCAAACGTGCTACGGTGAACAAAAACGTTTTCAGCTAGCCCAGCAGCTCACACAACTCTATGATCAATATCAAATTTTTCGCCCCCATTTAATGGACGACATGTGTCCTGAGCACTGGACTCTAAAGGTGTGGCAACGCACGTTAGCGCGCTTGCAGCGTTCACAAAGCACACCAATAAAGCATATTGGTCAAATCTGGCAGCAGCTAATTGATGCTCTCAATGCCGCGCCTCAAGGCACAATAAAAGACTTGCCTGAGCGGCTTTCGGTATTTGGGATTCACTCGATGCCGTTGGTGTTTGTGCAGGTGTTACAGGCGCTGGCCAAGCACATCGACGTGCATCTATACGTAAGTCAGCCAACTGAGGGGTACTGGGCCGATATCCGCTCGAAGGCCGAAGTTAAAACCGATAAGCTGAGGCGTGCGGTTATTGGTAGTGCAGCGATGCAGGACTCAAGTGCCGCTGTCCAAGTGTTAGATGAAGGGCTGCATCATCCGCTACTGTCATTATTAGGCCAGCAAGGACGAGATTTTCATCAATTACTCATCGAAAATAGCTTCTTTGATTGGGAGTTTGACAGTTTTTCACAGGCCTCGGATGGGTTGCTAGGGCTGTCCAGCTTAGCGCGCTTACAGCATGATATTTTGACTAGCTCGCGCACTGAGCCACCCGACAATGGTCTGCTCGACGACAGTGTGGTATGTGTCTCGTGTCATTCGCGGATGCGGGAGATTGAAATCGTCAAAGACTTTGTCTTGGGCCAGTTGCAAGCGGATTCCACTTTGCAGTTGCGTGATATTGTGGTGATGGCCCCCAATATCACAGACTATCAGCCTTATATCGAAGCGATTTTTGGTGAGATTGAACTACCTTATGCCGTTGCCGATAAGTCCCCCAAGCAAGGTAACCAAGTCTACAGCACGTTACAGGCTATTTTGGACGTGATATCAGGGCGCTTTACTTGGCGTGATGTAATGAGCTTGCTTGAGCGTCCGATCATTCAATCACTACTGGAGTTGAACGAGCGCGATTTGGAACAACTGCAGCAATGGGTTGATCAAGCGCAGATTCGCTGGGGTAAATCAGCGTCTCACATATCATCTCTATGCCTACCTGCAATTGATATCAATACGTGGGAGTGGGGGCTTGCCCAAATGATGCGTGGCTTTGCGATGCAGGGGCAGACAATCTCCATTGAAGGCTCTCAAGCGCAGTTGCTAGCCAAGCTCGACTGGTTTGTGCGAGATCATTTATTTGTTTGGTCTGATCAAGTCAAGCACACACATACTGTGAATGCTTGGGGAAGGTGGATACTGAGTATTATTGAACAGGTATTTGACCGTCAGGATTACGAAGTTCAAAG
Organism: uncultured Glaciecola sp.; assembly: GCA_964559075.1. Taxonomy (GTDB): domain Bacteria; phylum Pseudomonadota; class Gammaproteobacteria; order Enterobacterales; family Alteromonadaceae; genus Opacimonas. The sequence goes on along the minus strand of CAZLGJ010000003.1, from coordinate 47,941 downwards.
TCTACTGAACACAGTCGCCCAGCTACAAAGCACTGGGTTGTTGCAACATACTCAATCTTATCCACTGGCCACGATCACCACATGGCTCGACGCTGCGATCACTGAACGCAAAACCTCACAAGGCTTCATGGCGGGACAACTTACGTTTTGCTCAATGCTCCCAATGCGCAGTATTCCATTTCAGGTGGTGGCTGTATTAGGACTGAACGAAGGCGAGTTTCCAAGGCAAGATAAACGCCCTAGTTTTGATTTGATGGCGCATGATTTTCAGCTCGGTGACCGTTCAGTACGGGTCGATGACCGCTATCAATTTTTGGAAGTGTTGTTAGCCGCTAGGCAGACCTTGTACTTGAGTTATGTGGGGCAGTCGCAGCGCAACAATCAAGCGATCCCGCCGTCTGTCGTGGTGCAAGAGTTGTTCGATGAGCTAGGGGTTGATGCAGCCAAAAACACTACGCTCTACCCGTTACAGCCCTTTGGACGTCAGTACTTCGATACAGATAGCCCTCTGTATACCTATGATGAAAGTATCAAAACCAGCGCCGCTGCGATCTATCGCGCCGCAGCTGATGATAGCGCCGCGGCTGAAGAGACAGGCGTTAAGCAAAGCGCTTGGCTGAGCTTGCCTCTATCGATCCCTGAATATACTCAGACAGAGATAGATGTCAGTGATTTTCTGGCCTTTGCCAAACACCCATATCAGTGGTTCATCAAAAAACGTCTTGGGATCCGTCTGTCAGGGGTTGATAGCTTAACTCCCGGCCATGAGGTGTTTAGTTTAGACACCCTTTCGCGCTATCAGATTGAGCAAGAAATACTCACTGGGATCCTCTCCGGGCAGTCTAGCGCTGAATTGCATAAACAGCTTCGTGAATCTGGTCGCTGGATGGCCGGAAGCTTGGGCGAGCTGCGTCTAAACAATACCATTGAGCAGGTCATGCCGGTTGCAGGGCATATTTTAGGCTTAAAGATGGACTTTACGGCCAAGCCATTTAGCGTTGAGACGCAGTGCGGACACTATAGCGTCACAGGTGAATTATCAGAATATTATGGTGTGAGTTTTATCATGGCTCGTTTTGCCACACTCAAGCCTAAAGACTATATTCCCGCAGCGCTGGTGAGTAGCATCACGCAGCAGCCGGTGTATCTGTTTGGTAAAAACAAAGACAACTCACCGGATATGCGCGTGTTTGATGGTTGTGAGTTACCCCTGCAACAGTGGCTAAAAGCTTATGTGGATGCTCATACTGCGCCATTACACTATCTGCCTGAGTTGGGGTGGGCGTGGTTAGAAAAATACCACGGCGCGCAAATCAGCAAAAAACCTGAGGCAGAGCGCCACATGAGCGCGCAAAACGGCGCGGCAACCATGTACAAAAATATGCTAGGACAAGGATTTAATGACTGGATGCAAGACGATCACTTTAAACGCCTCGCTGAAGGCCAAACGTTTACCGATATTTGGGATCCCAAAACCCTACACAACAGCGTTGAGCTGCTCGCCGATATCTTTCACCTAATTAAGGAGAAACGCGCATGAGTCAACCTTTTGCTCCGACGACACAACCCTTTATTCCCGGCATAGTGTCGATAGAAGCCAGTGCAGGTACCGGTAAAACCTTTTCAATTGCGTATTTGGTGCTGCGCATGGTGGTTGAGCTGGGGATCCCTATCGAGCAGATCCTCACTGTGACCTTTACCAAAGCGGCGACCGAAGAACTCAAGGAACGCATTCGCGCTCAACTCTATCGAGCACGCCTGGCATTTGCCCACGACACCGATGATAAACTGCTCGCACAGTGGGTTGCATCGCGCAGCGCGAGCGCAGATGAGGACATCAAAAAGCTCAATCAAGCATTGGTCAATATTGATTTAGCAGGGGTGTTTACCATCCACGGTTTTTGTCAGCGGGTACTGTCGGAGTTTCCGCTAGAAAGTCAGCAGGGCTTTGTGTTGGAGATGGGTGAAGATGCAAGTGAGCTCAAAAAGCAGCTTGTGTATGATTTTTGGCGCACCCATATTTATCCATTAAATGCTGCACAGGCGCAAATTTTTAATACAGTCATTAGCTCGCCTGATGAGCTCTACGACTGGCTCGATGCGGTAGGGCAGAGCGAGATTGAACTGGTGCCAGCGCAAAGTGCCTCATGGGCAGATACTTGGACGGCACTGGACCCTGCTTTTGCTAGTCTGGAGCAGTGGTTTGCCCAAAAACATACTGATTTAGCCGCATGGCTGCATGAGCGCGAGGCTTCGTTTCTCAAACAGGGCAAGACCAAAATGCAGGATTTAGCCTCGCATTACATGGATTTTTGTCACGTGGGAACATTTTTAAATATGCTCAGCGGCACTAAGTTTAAAGATAGTAAAACCGGTACCAAAGCGTCCAAAATGGAGCAGTTTTGGGAGGAGTTCGTCGAGGCGCTGGATCCACCGATTTACCCGGCGGGCATATACCTAGATGCTTATCCTAATTTGGAGGTAAGTCTCAAACACGCCTGCTACGAATACTATCGCTCGACCTTGTACTTACGCCAGGAGGAGCAAGGTCAACTGGGTTTTGATGATTTGATTTTACGCCTTGCCGATGTGGTTAATCACGAACAAAATGGTGCGCACATCAAGCGCATCATGCAAGCGCGTTTTGCTGCAGTGCTAATTGATGAATTCCAGGATACTGATGCCGAACAATGGCAGATATTCCAAGGGTTATTTGCCACAGATCGGCACTACATGTACTTGATTGGCGACCCTAAGCAAGCAATATATAAGTTTCGTGGGGCGGATATCGACACCTATATTCAAGCGGTCAAAAGCGCGGATCAGCACCTGACCTTGGGACAGAACTGGCGCTCAACGCCCAATTTGATCGCTGCCACTAACGCGGTGTTTTCACAAATCGATAATCCGTTTGGGCGCACTGAACTGCCGTTTCAACCGGTAGCGGCTGGTAAAATACCCAAACCTGACGAGGTGCAGCTTGCCCAGCCAATGCGCTTTTGGTCGATTGCACCGCACATAATGGCCGACAACCCTAATGCAGAGCAGCAAAAGCGCTTGGTAATGCAGCATGTGTGCGCAGATATTTTGCACAAACTGCAGAGCCATGTGTACCGGCCAGAGCAAATGGCGATCATCGTGCGCGCAAATCACACCGCCAAACAATATCAAGCCATGCTCAACACCTTGCACATTCCTGCTGTGATCAAGGCAAAGGACTCAGTATTTAGTACAGACGAGGCCATGAGTATCCATCGCTTGCTCAACGCGATGTTGCAACCAAGCCGCTTGTCTTTGGTTAAGGCCGCATTGGCTGAGCCGCTGTTTAGCCCAACGATTGAAGCGTATTTGCAGGCCGTCGATGAGCTAGCCGATGATGACAAGTTAGCGAATTTGGCGCAGGACTTGTCCACCGCACATTTACTATGGCAACAAAAAAGCGTGCTCACCGCAGTGATGTTTTTACTCAAACGCCATGACAGTTTTGCCAATTTGGGTCGCTTTGTAGACGCCGAAAGGCGCATCACCAACATTCGCCATATTCTCGAGCTACTGCAAGAACAGGTGCTGGAGGATGCGCTATCCCCTATTCAAACGCTGCAATACCTCGAAGAAGCCATGCAAAGCTCGCGTTCTGAGCAAACAGAGCTGCGCCTAGAAAGTGATGCGGATGCCTTGCAAATTGTGACCATCCACTCGTCAAAAGGCCTGCAATACCCGGTTGTGTACTGCCCGGATTTGTATCATTTAAGCGACAAGCCACTGCAAGCAAATGTATATCGCATCAAGCAAGGTGATAAGTGGCTTGCCAACGTGAATCAAGAGGGGCGAGGCTTGTTGGCAGAGCAGATGCAACAAGATCTCTATGCTGAAGATATTCGCTTGGTGTATGTTGCGCTGACGCGCGCTGAGCGCGAAACGATTGTGCTGCTGCCGCCGCAAGTCGATAAGCCTAAATACAACAGTCTTGGCGTTTTATTACCCAACGGCGCTCCGCCAAGTGCACACATTGTCAGCGAGACAATCAGTGGCGTAGATTGGTCAAGCTTAGGCCACTACCAGCCGGAGCTGCGCCAGTATGATGAACGCAATGTGCTGCGTTTCACGCGACAGGTCGATACGCGTTATCGCATGACGAGCTTCTCTGGTTTGACCCATGCCCCCTTAGAGTCAGCGCTAGGTAAAGCGGAAGATGAAATATTAGAGGGAGGAGACGCACAGAAGGTCAGTAGCGCTGCGCTGACTGAGCCAGACAAAACAGAAAGCATCGATCACCATTCATATCTGCCAAAGGGCGCCCACTTTGGTAATTTACTGCACGATGTATTAGAGCATCAAGCCTTTGCTGAGCTGGCCGAGCAAGGCTGTGATCACGAATTACTGATTGCGCTGAGTCAGCGCTACGGCGTCAGTGAGATGATGGTCACGCCAGCGGCTGCACCTACTGCTTTGTCAGAGGTTGTGCTAAATAATAAGGCATTAACTGAGTTTAATCAGCTGATTGTCAATACTGTTACCGCGCCCCTTGAGCTCGGTAGTAATATTGCCTTAAAAGATATTGGCACTAATGATGTGTTAAAAGAAATGCCATTTTATATGTCACTGCACGAAGCGGATACCGTTAAGCTCAATCAGCTTATGCAGCAGCATGGTGCTGAGATCCCTTATCAACCGTTGGCGTATCGGGACCTGGTCGGCCATATGAATGGTTTTATTGACTTAATTGCGCATTATGACGGGCGTTTTTATGTAATGGACTATAAGTCAAATTTCATCGCTGAAGGTTATGGGCATGAAGCGATGCATCACAAAATGCTCCACGCAAACTATGGCTTACAAGGGGTATTGTATACCTTGGCTCTGCATCGTTATTTGCGGCAACATTTGCCAAATTATTCCTTTGCTACTCACATGGGAGGCGTGCGGTATCTGTTTTGTCGCGGTATGTCCGAAGGGGAGCATGAGCAAGGTGTGTATCGCTACAATCCATCAGAAGCATTGATTATGCATATTGATCGGCTGTTTTCAGGAGAGGTGCAATGATCACGGATAAAGACAAAATCAGTAAATTTAATACTGCGCAACAGCTGGCACGCTTCTTTGCCCCCGAAGATCACCAGTGGGCTGAGCTCATTGCGAAACTCTATCAACAGCTCGAACAGGGCCACACCTGTTTACGTCTTTCTGGTGAAGAGCAGGGCCTCGTCAAAAAGCAAGCGGACGTGAGCCTAGATGGCAGCGCAGCTTTTGTACTGGACGGTGAGTATTTATATTTTCAGCGTTATTGGCACCACGAGTCGGCGCTTGCCGCGCGCTTACTGTCACTGGCGAAGTCGCAAACATCGCACGCGATTGATTTAGTGCCTTATTTTGCCGACGAACATCAGCGTGCGGCGGCAGATTTGGTGCTGCGAAAACAGCTCGCGGTGATCACCGGCGGCCCCGGTACGGGCAAAACCACCACAGTGGTCAAAATTCTCGCTCTGCTATTGCAGCAAACACCTGAACTAAAAATAAAAATGGCCGCGCCGACGGGCAAGGCTGCGGCACGCTTAAGTGAGTCTATTCATAAGGGCAAGCACGATCACGAGTTCGTGCGGCCGCTATTTGCTGAGCACATCACTGCCTTGGATGCTGTCCCAGAGCAAGCGTCGACCATTCATACTTTGCTTGGTGTCATACATGGTAGTCCTGAGTTTAAACATGATGCTGAGCATCCGCTTGATGCCGATGTGCTGGTTGTGGATGAAGCGTCAATGGTGGATATTGGCATGATGCAGCGGTTAGTGAGTGCATTACCGGCGCATACGAAACTGCTGCTGATGGGCGATGCTGATCAGCTTGCTTCTGTAGAAGCTGGGGCGGTGTTAGGCGCGATGGCGAGTGCCTTACCCAATAATCGGGTGCACTTGCACACCACCTATCGTTTTGGCGGTGCTATTAAGGCCATAGCTGAGGCGGTCAATACCATGGCAGATGACGAGTTTGCCAAGGTTATCTCAGCCCAATATGAGATGGTACAGGTCACGCAAAGCGACCCAGTGGTGTTCTCGAAGCGTGCGTATGCGCCTTATTTTGTAGCTGTTGCCCAGTTTGAGGCGGATAACGCGCACCCGGAACACCATCATCAAGGCATAGCCGATGTATTCAGTGCCTTCATGGCATTTCAGGTATTGTGTGCGACTCGTATCGATAAGCTGCGTTTTGATGCGCTTGCAGGACAAGCATCGACTTGGTATAGCGGCAGACCGATTATGATTTTACAAAACCAAGCGGAGATCGGTTTGTTCAATGGCGATGTGGGTATTACGTTGAAGGACAATAAAGGTGTGCTGCGAGCGTATTTTCCTATTGCAGGAGAGTACAAAGGATTTTTG
>CAZLGJ010000003.1:0-41554 GCA_964559075.1 uncultured Glaciecola sp. | reverse complement strand
CAAAAGCCAAGGGTCGGAATTTGCCCATGTGTTGTTGATGCTACCTGCACTTAGCGCAGGAGGGAATCCGTCACAACAGATGGCCAACTTGCTGACCAAAGAATTGCTATATACGGGCATTACTCGTGCCAAACAAAAGATCACCTTACATGGCGACATGGCGGATTTTGCCCAAGTAATCAAGCGCAAAGTCACTCGGCAAGGGCTGCTTGCCGAGCGAATTATGACATAACCTACATCGCTTGAACGCTGATCTCACCAAGGCCAAGTTCCGCGAGCTCATCTTTAAACTGACTGGCATCGCCGACAATCAGCCAAATCAGCTTATTGGGCTGCACGATCTTCGCAGCCTCTTGCAGCTGGGATACATCCAAAGCGTTATACTGAGCCGGTAGTGAAGTTGGATAATCCAGCGCCCGGCCAAATCGCTCGGCAGTCAAAAACGCGCTGAGAACCGCACCTGATGTTTCATACTGCCCCGGAAGAGAGCGGGTGTTATCCGCTACCACGGCTGCAAGTTCGGCGACTGTTGGCGGTCGGTCAGCTTGGTAGGCGTTGATCTCTTTAAGTAGCTCTGCAATTGAGGCCACGGTTTTATCGGTTTGTACCGGTGCATATACAAAAAACGGTCGTTGTCCTTTAGCGTCTTGCATGAAAGTGTAGGCACCGTAAGCCCAGCCCTTATCCTCACGCAGGTTCATATTAACGCGTGCGGTAAAGGTTCCGCCAAGGGTCTCATTCATTGCTTGAATAGCGATGTTATTGGCTACACCGGTTGGCGGCACAAGATGTCCAGCAAGGATCAGCGACTGCGCTGAACCGGGGCGATCGATGATAATGACACGTCCTTGTTCTGGCAACGCCACTTCGGCGATTGACTTGGTCGGTTTGGTGCCCTTGGCTTGCCAATCACCGAGTTCATCTTCAAGCAAATCAACAATGGTGGCTAAGGTGGTATCACCTACCACAAAGAGCCGCGCGTTGTCTGGACGTAACCACTGCTGTTTGAATGAGATGAGCTGCTCACGCGTGATCTCTGCCACGCTTTGGGCTGTGCCCGTGCCTGAGAAGGGAATCCCATAAGCGTGCCCATCTCCGTACATCAAAGGCGGTAAGGTGTTAATCGCAATTGAAGTCGGACGCGCCTGTTGCTGCGCGATGCTCGATAAAATTAGTTTGCGCACGCGCTCAATATCACTCTCTGCAAACGTAGGGCGTAACAGGACATCGCCAAAAATCGCCAATGAATCCTCAAGGTTATCTGTTAGTGCCGACATCGAAACAATCGTGCTGTCTAAGTTTGAGCCGGCGCCTAGGGTTGCACCGAGTGTTTCGAGCTCTGCGGCGAGTTCTAATGCATCGAGCTTGCCAGCACCTTCATCCAGCATGGCAGTAGTAAAGTTTGCAACGCCTAACGTGCCGTTAGCATCAGCGGCATAACCGGCATCAAACGAGACCGCGATATTGACGACTGGCACCGTTGCACGGCGCGCAAACACCACTTCTAAGCCGTTGGATAAGGTGGCGCGCTCAATATTAGGGAAGGACAGCTGGGTTTCTCCCGTCACGTCCGGTAGGCCTGTTGTGCGGTCAACTTGCGCTGTGGCTGAGGTGTATTCCGGGAACGGCTCGACAGTGAGCTGATGCCAACCGTCTTTTAACCAACGATTAGCTGCGCGCTGCACGGATTTTGGCGTCACCGCGGCAAGCCGCGCCAGTTCTGTATTAATGTAACCGGGATCGCCGGCGATGAGTTCACCTGAGGCTAGGGTTACAGCTTTACCACTAAAGCCGCCGACCTGCTCTAAGCCACGAATGATGCTAGCTTTGGTTTTGGTGGTGACGAGTTTTACCTCAGATGATGAGGGGCGTTTATCGAGAAATTCATTGAGTACTTTCTCCATTTCAGCTTCAACTTTTTGTGGGTCTTGGCCCGGTGCGACATCCACATACACGCCAAAAATAGAAGCGAGTTTTAATTCATAGTTAAACACGCCGGCATCAGTGGCGATTTGTTGGTTAAACGCCAGTTCTTTGTATAAACGTGAGTTTTTTCCATCGCCTAAAATACTGGCCGCTACGCTCAGATCAGACGATACCGGATTGTTGTCTTCAGGCGCGACCCAGACGCGATAAATACGCGTTTGTGGGACTTTGTCCTGCATCACTTCCCGGGAGTTATCTGTGCGCTGGGGTACCCAAGCAGTTACTTTGGTTAAAGGTGGGCCTGCATCGATATGGCCGAAGTACTTTTCTACCAGAGGACGCGCTTCAGTGGCATTAATATCACCGCTTAGCACCACAATAGCATTGGCGGCTCCATAGAATTTTTCAAACCAGTCTTTGACGTCGTCCAAAGACGCATCGTTCAAATCTTCCATGGAACCAATTGGCAAGTGTGAGTAGGGATGCTCATCGGGAAATAGGTTGGCAATGATACTATCAAATACCATCCCATACGGCTGGTCCTCGCCCTGACGTTTTTCGTTTTGTACCACGCCGCGCTGTTCGTCTAACTTTTCTTGCGTTACCGCGCCGAGTAAATGCCCCATGCGATCAGACTCCATCCACAGGATGCGATCAAGTGCGGTGGTGGGGACGGTTTGAAAATAGTTGGTGTAATCAAATGACGTGGTGCCATTTAGGCCTGTTGCGCCGACTTCTTGAAGGGGTTTAAACCACTCGTCGTCATAGTGTTCCGTGCCGTTAAACATCAGGTGCTCAAATAAATGAGCAAATCCTGTTTTGCCAGCGGGTTCGTCTTTGGAACCGACCTTATACCACACAGCAACAGCCACAACGGGCGCTTTGCGATCTTCATGCACGATGACGGTAAGGCCGTTATCGAGGGTAAATTTTTCAAAGGGGATATCGATTTCTTGGGCTTGCAGTGCCGGCAACGCCAGCAAACTTCCAATAATTAAGGTTAGCCACGTGCTGTTGCGCAACGCTTTGTGGAATATCATATAACTCGCTCCATGATGAATGTAATCAAGACTATTATTGGTAATCTAAAAAACCTGTTCAACATCAAGTTTGTAAATATATTGTAAAAAAATGCGACAAGAGACAATCCAACCAAAATTGCAGTGCAAAAAAAGCACGCTAGCTAAGAAATTTTCTTAGGAAAAAAGCTGATACATTTTGTAGATTGGGGTTGCTAGTCTATGCCTACTTTCTCATTTTCTGATGTGGACTACGTGAAGACCCAAACTAATAAATGTTTCTTTATATTTGTTTTTATTATGACTCTCTTACCCTCTGTGCATGCCCAAGCGCAAAAGTTACGCGCGATTTCTGCGGTGGGCACTTATCAATTTAGCCAAGAGGATAAAGCGCAAGCGAGGGAGCAAGCGATCGCACAAGCCAAAGCGAATGCACTGCAAAAGTACGCTCGCACCTTATCAAAACCACAGCGCAAAACGATGAGCAAACACATGCATCGCTTTGTTGCAGAACTGGATTTGCTCGTCCCTGAGACGGAGGTCAAAGCGGAGCGACTCGCCAACTACAGTAACTCCATTAACGTGGCAATTATTGCTAAAGTCAATGGTGAAGCGGTCAACGGGCTTATTGCTTCGCTTGAGACGCAATAAAACTCCGGAAGCTTTTTTGACGGGCAACGGATTGCCTGTCAATCCCTGTTAAATTGTTTTATATTTGGCTTACAATTATCCAACAAAATAAAATAATGACAGCGATCAAAACAACTCATGTAGGCTCCTTGCCACGCTCACAAGCTGTGGTCGATTTGATTTTTGCTCGAGAGCAACAACAGGCTTACGATCAGGATACATTCGATAACACCATGACCAGTGCGGTGTTAGATACTGTGGCTAAACAAAAAGCAGCTGGGGTGAGCATTGTCTCAGACGGTGAAACCTCCAAGATATCCTACGCGACTTATGTTAAAGACCGTTATACGGGCTTTGAGGGCGATAGCCCGCGCAACGCTCCAGCGGATCTAAAGCTGTTCCCTGATTTTTTGGAAAAACTCGCCAAATCAGGTGGTACGCCAACATATTCTCGTCCCTTCTGTACCGGTGAAATCAAAAGCAAAGGCACGAGCGATCTGCGCAATGACCTAGCAAACTTACGCGCGGCTATGACCGCGCACGGTGTGCAACACGGTTTTATGAATGCAGCATCACCAGGTGTGATTGCGCTATTTTTGCCGAATCAATACTACGCCACGCGAGAGCAATATTTGGAGGCGCTGGCAGAGGTGATGAAAGCAGAGTATCACGCGATCGTTGATGCCGGTTTTGATGTGCAGCTAGACTGCCCAGATTTGGCTTTATCACGCCACATGTTATTCAATGATTTGAGCGATGATGAGTTTATCAAAATTGCCAATACCCATGTCGAGGCGCTCAATCATGCCATCGCTGATTTACCAAAAGAAAAAGTGCGCATGCATATATGCTGGGGCAACTATGAAGGGCCACATGTCTGCGATATTTCGATGCGTAAAATGTTTGATACCCTGATGTCAGTCAATGCATCACAGATCTTATTTGAGACTGCAAATCCCCGCCATGGTCACGAATGGGCTGTATTTGCTGAACGCAAACAAGATATCCCTGATAATAAAGTATTGGTGCCAGGCGTGATCGATAGCACCTCTAATTTTGTTGAACATCCCGAGCTGGTCGCACAGCGCGTCAAACAGTTTGTTGACATTGTAGGGCGTGAGCGCGTTGTGGCTTCTAGCGACTGTGGTTTTGGCACCTTTGCTGGTTATGGTGCCGTCGCCCCGGACATCGCCTTTGCCAAACTCAAGACCTTAGCTGAAGGCACGGCGATGGTTTAAATGAGATAATTGAATAACCACAGCGCCAACAGGCTTAGCACAAAAAATCCCAACAACCAGTAAGATGGTGTGTCGAATTTACCTGGTACGACATACCAATTACCCTCTTTTTCTGGTAACTGTTCGCGTTGGTACATCGCGATCTGGCCTTTGACGGTATACACTGACTCGACGTTTTGTTTGCCATCTAAGGCTAACGAGGCAAGGTAAGAAACTACCATATTTACTCCACCCCCAATGACCGCGTACCAAGGCCATGCAACGTTGGTCTGCGTAGCGGTGTAATAGACTGCCACAAAGCCTACTGCAACCCCGACCAAAAGTCCTCGCTCCGAGGTGTTTCGCGTAAAGAAGCCTAGTGCAAAAATAGATAATTTGGCACCGACAAAATAAGAGCCGACTTTGGTAAGCACTTGTAAAATTGAGCCTTGAGAGTTCGAGTATAAAATCGCAGGAATAATAATGGCAATTGCCCAGAGCAAGGTAAACCAGCGCGTTACTTTAAGTAAGTGCTCACCATCAGCATTCGGCTTCATGTACTTTTGATAAAAGTCGATCGTAGAAACGGTCGACATGGAGTTAAACGCAGAGTCCAAACTCGACATTGAAGCGGCCATCACGGCTGCTGCGATGATCCCCATCAATCCAGGTAATCCGTATTCGTAGGCAAACTCCAAGATAATAGTGTTGCTATTGTCAAAGGGCTTCCCGTCATAGTAATGATAAAAGAGGATCCCTAACAAGATAAATAAGAAGTAGATAAAAAATGCGCCAAATCCCATCATTAAAAATGATTTTTTTGCATCACCGATGTTTTTTGCCGCCAAGGTGCGCTGCACCATCATCTGGTTCGCGCCATAAACGGTTGTATGATAGAGCGTCATTGCAAACACCCCGGCCCACACTGTGGTATCTACTTGCCAATCCATATTCCAATTGAGCGGGTCGGTTTTGCCTTCGCTTTTGAGTTGAGCCAGGGTTTCAGCAAGACCAGAAGGCATTTCACCGAGCAGAGCATTAAATATAATGAGCGCGCCTACCAGCAATATCAGCGCTTGAACTACGTCCGTCCAGATCACCGCACTGATCCCTCCCATTGAAGTGTAGACAAGGGCAATGATAGTGATGATTACAATGGCGTAAATCACATCTACACCGGTAATAAACTCTAATACTAGAGCTGTTGCGTATAACACCGCAGCCGAGGATAGTGCTTGGGTGATCAAGAAGATAATTGAGATGGTCGCGCGTGCTTTTGGCCCAAAGCGATTTTCGACGTACTCATAGATGGAAGCGACCCCAGAGTTGTAAAAGAACGGCAAAAAAAACGTGATGGTGAGAATGATGACTAATGGGTAATTCAGATGGATGGCCATGACCGACATGCCGCTCGAATATGCCCATGCAGGTCCACCCAAAAAACTTAGCGCGCTGACATAGGTAGCCACAACCGATATCCCAATTGCCCACCAAGGAATATCCTTGGAGCCGGTGTGAAAATCTTCTGCGGTAGCGATTTTTTTACTTAACAAGTACCCAATGAATAAGTTAATTACTAGATAGGTGATAAGAATGGTCCAGTTAAGTGAGCCAAATTCTGCCATGTGTGTTCCCCTTTTAGTGGGCTCCCCTTGGGTATGGGATGTTATTCTTTAATTGCTGCGACCATTGCGGCAGCACCTTGTTTGATAAAACCGTGATCGGAGTTGAGCATAAATAGCGATACGCCCTGCGCTTGCCAATGCGATACCGCATCAGTAGTTGGGACAAACATGCCTAAACATCGCTGATATTGCTTTGCCGCTGTAATGATTTGCTCGATTGCCTCTGTAACAACTTGCGCATCGGCACTGGTTGCACCTAATGCCACAGTGAGATCCATGACGCCAATAAAAAAACAATCAATGCCATCCACGGCCATGATGTCATCAATACAGGCAAGCGCACTTAAATCTTCAATCTGGGCGATAACCGTGGTTTGCTCACGGTTGTTTACCAAATTATCGGATAAGCCATTGTGAGTATAATTGGCAAAACGCGAGGAGCCTGCATAACCTCGACCTGCAGGACCATAGAAACTTTTTTGTACAATGCGTTGTGCTGTTTCAACACTGTCCACATGCGGCACCACAATCCCTGAGGCACCGCAATCTAGCGCGTTGAGGATCTCGCTGTCACCGCTATCACGTAGGCGCACCACCACCGCTTTATCATGCGCACGGAATGCTAATATTGCAGCGTCAATCGCGCTGCGATCAAATGGAGCATGCTCTGTATCTAAACAGTAGACATCCAGAGGAGATAGTGCCAACACTGCGGCAATCATCATTGAAGGCGTTTTGACAAAAGTGCCGACTTGTAAGCATTGTTGAGCTAATGCATCTTTAAAGCGCTGCGCTGCATTCATCATGGTGTTCCATTTGAAGCCACTGTAATAACAGTGGGTTAACTAATTCGGGTCGTTCAAGCGTACTCAAATGTCCACATTCTGGCAAGACTTCTAAATGTGCATGAGGAATGTGTTGAGCGATGAACGTATGTCGCTCGATAGAGCACAGCTTGTCTTGGGCACCACAAATGATGGTAGTGGGAATACGAATGTTAGCTAACGTCGCCACACTATCTGTACGGGTGTTAAGCGCTTGCATTTGTGCTTTGCCGACGGGCCAGGTAGTTTCGGCTGCCATACATAGTACCGTTTGTTTGATCTGGCTTAGTTGCGGCTCAGATGCGGCGGTATAGTTGGGGAACAATGAATACTCCACAAAGGGAATCAGCCCTTCACTGCCATCTAACTCCAGTTTATCAATAGCATCTATGGTAAGCAGTCTACTGGTAAGTTTTTCGGGCGTTTCGGCACGGCTATTGGTGTCTAATAACGCCAAGTGCGTGACGCGTTCTGGCGCTTGACGCATGATCTCAAATGCGATGATGCCGCCCATCGACAAGCCTGCAAGGGCAAAGGTTGGCGGCGCATCGGCTAAGATACGGCTCGCCATGGCGGTTATCGTGTTGCCCCCGTCAAGTGATGCGACCATGGACTCGATGCCACGATCGCTAAGATACGCTTGTTGTGGCGCAAATAAACGCGCGTTACACAAGGTGCCAGGGACAAATAAAACGGGGCTTGGAGACAGCGATGAAGACATTATTTTCCTTACAAAAAAAGAGGGGGTAAGCCCCTCTGGCCTTGTCGTTAGGCGTTATTTTTGTAGCGGCGTACGCGTATATCGGCCTGCTCTTTGTGCCCGGCAAACCCCTCGAGCGCACACAAGCGAGAACAGTACTCTCCGATCTCGAGTGATGCAGCTTCGGTGAGCTTTTGATAAGTACAGGTTTTGATAAATTTACCCACCCACAGGCCGCCGGTATAGCGAGCAGCCTTGTTCGTCGGTAACGTGTGGTTGGTGCCGACCACCTTATCACCATAAGAAACGTTAGTTTCACGACCCAAAAATAACGCGCCGTAGTTGGTCATATTGTTGAGAAAATAATCGGGGTCCTTGGTCATCACCTGCACGTGTTCAGATGCCAAAAAGTCTGCGACTTCGACCATCTCTTCGTAGCTGTCGGCGACGATCACTTGCCCATAGTCTTCCCAAGATTTGCCGGCAATCTCTGCTGTTGGCAAGACGGTGAGCTGGCGTTCAACTTCTGCCATGGTCTCCTTAGCAAAATTTTCGCAATTAGTTAGCAACACCGCTGGCGAGTTGACGCCATGTTCAGCCTGGCCGAGTAAATCTGCTGCAGCCAATTCCGGGTCACAACCAATATTGTCAGCAATGACTAAGGTTTCTGTCGGTCCCGCTAACAAATCAATTCCGACACGCCCAAACAGTTGACGTTTGGCTTCGGCAACAAAGGCGTTACCAGGGCCGACAATCATATCTACTGGCGCAATGGTTTCCGAACCGATAGCCATGGCACCCACAGCTTGCACTCCGCCAAAACAATAAATTTCGTCCGCACCTGCCAGCGCCATTGTCGCTACAATGGCATCGTTTGGCTTACCGTTAAACGGAGGTGCGCATGCGATCACACGCTTAACACCAGCGACTTTTGCGGTGGCAACAGACATGTGCGCAGAGGCAACAAGGGGATATTTACCGCCGGGAATATAGCAGCCAACTGAATTCATCGGAATGTTCTTGTGACCCAAAATTACCCCAGGTCGAGTTTCGACTTCCACATCCTGCATGGATTCGCGCTGGATCCGCGCAAAGTTTTTGACTTGCTCTTGAGCAAATTTGATATCGTGAAGTGTTTGTTCGTCAAGACGGTCGATACATGCCTGAATTTCGCTGTCGCTAAGGCGAAACGAGGCGGGTGACCATTTATCAAATTTTTCTGATAAATCTCTGACCGCAGCATCACCGCGCTCGGTAATATCCGCTAATATGCCCTCAACTGTCTCACGCACGGTGTTACTGTTTTGCACCGCCACTTCTACATCTATACCATCTTTCAAATAACGAGCCATTGTAATAGCACTCCTAATAATATGTGATTAAACCCAAGTTAACTTTGCTGCCAGATCACCGCTGGTAGCTATATAAATAGTGCCAGGGTGTCCACTGATGTTTTTGTATGAACGTATCGCGTTTGCTGGAATTGACACGGTGTCTTCTGTGGTTAGCTCGACTGTGAGCGAGTCACCTTCGTGTTCAATGTGTATTTTCCACGTCCCATCTAAGACGGTTAGTACTTGCTTTTGGTCAATCTGGTGACTGAGCATCCCGTTATTCTGTTCTGCACGTATGGCCGCGAGTGAAAATGAATGGGGATTTAGAATGTGGGACTTCACTGGATGTTGTGCAAAGGTTTCCCCAATAATCGCATGGAACTGTTTGCTCCCGCCAGCGCGCTGCTCATCTTCGAATAGCTCGGTGTGGCCGAGATTGCCGGCTACGTTGTAGACGCGTGCGGCCATCTCTAAAGGGCTGACACGATTAAATTTGAGTAACTCAGCTTTACTCAAAGGTTGCATTAATTGCTCGGCGGAGGGAAGCGCATCGCCACCACGGGTGTCGATTAAGCGCGAATCATGCGTCAGATAAAAGCCAAACTCGGCAGCACCTTCGACAACGGCGTTTTCCCAAGTGACGCAACCCGGATCATCTTCACCTAACCAAGAAATCATAAAGTTGTCATCAGAACCAACACTTTCAAATGCTCGGAAACACCCGGTAGGTACTGAGATAACATCGCCTGTGGATAGCACTGCCTCCCCGTCTGTACCGTCATGCCCCCAAAAAAAACGCCACTTGCCGCGCATGACCAAAAAGACTTCAGCGGTTAAATGCGAATGCAGCGAATTGTATTTACCCGTAGGAAGGGATACACCGCCAACATTAAAACCATGAGGTTCGCGAATGTGAACGTGTTGTTTGCTGTTTTCAGCAACCCCTGGACCAATGATGCAGTAATTGAGTTTGCCGTCGCGATTGTATAGCCGCGTGTCAACAAACGCTTCAGCGCACGGAATATAGTCGGACTTGCGCACTACGCGTTGCGCTAATGGAATAGTTTGACCGACGCTGGACATGGTGACCTCTTACTGATGTTAATACAGGTTAGTGATTTTGTACTTCGAATGCAAAATGTTATGGTGAATTTCGGACAAAAGCAAATGTTTTATGTAAAAAAAACGTAAATAAACGATCTTACAAAGTATTGCCTTGCAAGAAAACGCCGCTAAAGGTGCGTTTTTCTGGAGGCAGTTCTGGGTTGTCTATGCGCTGCATCAAAATGGCAACGGCAGCTTCGGCCATGAGCTCAAGTGGTTGAGCCACGGTTGTGAGTTGATAGGACTCAAAAGATGCTGCTAAGACGCCATCAAAGCCAACAATGGAGATATCTTTAGGGACTTTGAGTTTGAGGTGGTAGCGCGCAGCGTCAATACAGCCCAACGCCATAACGTCATTGGCACAAATGACCGCATCAGGGCGCCAGTTCAGCTCGTTGACAAGGTTTATCAGAGCATCTTTTCCGCTTTGGTAGCTGTAATCGCCTTCAACGATTTGGACTTCTTGCACGTTGAGTTCGTGCAAGCGTTGCAACGCACCTTGCATACGCTCAGCAGACACTGCGGAGTCAGAAGGGCCGGTCATGATGCAAAAGCGTTTGCGTTTGGCTGCAATTAATTTCTCAACTAGAGCATACTCGCCTTGTGCGTGATCACAAATCACAGCATTGCACGGCGAGTGCTTTGGTGAGCGGTTGTAATACACAAAAGGAATGTCGCGTTTAGTAAAAAACGACAGCTGATCGTCGCTAAGCTGAGCCGCCAAAATCACGCCATCGACCTGGTACTGAAGTACTTGGTCTAGTATATTGTTGACATCGCTCTCATGCTCTAAATTAAATAACAGCATGTGTACCCCGCGCTGATTGAAATCACGCGATAGCTCGACGAGCAGTTCCGGGTAATACAAGTTGGTATCGTTGTTAATCACGACTGCAACCATGTTGGAGCGACGAGTAATCAATGAGCGTGCGATAGCGTTGGGCCGATAGCCAAGCGCCTCGGCAACGGCCTGCACTTTATCGCGCATTTTTTGTGACACACTGGCTCCGGGCTTAAAACAGCGAGATACCGCAGATTGTGAAACCCCTGCGGCACGCGCGACATCGTATGACGTTGCGCGTGAATTGTTACGCGCTAGTTCCTCGCGCACGGCTAAAAATTGTTTGTCTTTGGTAATGCTCATCAATTACTGCTTTTGGTCAAAGTGGAGCTAGGGTTTAGGTGGTTCAACTTGGCCACTATCATATTGTTCCCAGCCCTTGCCGTCAAAGATATCTACACCTAATTGCGCGAGCAGGTAGGGAAAGTCCACATTAACCCAGTTATCGGCGATGCGTTTGTCTTTAACGTGCCAGAAATCCATATATTTGATAATGACGCGTTTGCCTGTCGGGGGGATCCCCATAAACTCTCCGCTATGAGTTGCTTCAATATAGCCAAACGCTGATACCCATTCGCCTTCTGCGACACGTGCCTCGTCGACATAAGTACGCTCGGTGAAGGCTGCTCTTAACGGCAGTTGCCAGTTGTTGCGAAAAGCAGTTAACCCGTTTTTGGTACCGCAGCCATAGTTACCAATCCAGCGAAAATCTTCGCTAAAATAGTTGTGCATATCGTTGGCGTTTGCGCCTAGCGCGTCAGTCATAGCCGCGACTACCGCCTTGCTTTCTTCGGTTTTGGTGAGGTCGTTGTCTTTGGTCAAGTGATCGTGTTGTTTGTCTGTCATAGTCAGCCCTTTTATTATTCTCGTGGATTTAAACTTGCAAAATGAATTCGAATGCAACTAGAATAATTTAAAAAATACAAAAGGGCAAATTGTGATGCAAAGTGGTTTTCATTCCACGCTATTGAAAGGCAAAACCGCACTGGTAACTGGTGCGGGTAAAGGGATTGGTAAAGGTTGTGTCGAACAGCTAGTCGCCGCGGGTGCTAAGGTTATCGCAGTGGCGCGGACCCAAGCTGACCTCGACAAGCTTGTGCAAGCCTATCCGGAACACGTCACTGCTTGGTCCATGGATGCTACCAGTGACGACATGTTAACTGCGATTGCAGACTTGCCAACTCTAGATATTGTGGTCAATAATGTCGGTGCCAATCAGCCTGAACCAATTACTGAAGTGGCGCCAGAAACGCTTGATCGCTTGCTCAACCTCAACGTGCGCTCGGTGTTTTTGACCGCACAAGCAGCGGTGAAACATTTTCTACAAACTAACACAGCCGGCAGTATTATTAACATTACCTCTCAGATGGGGCACATAGGCTCACCCAATCGTACGGTGTATTGCATGACAAAGCATGCGATTGAGGGGTTGACTAAAGCGTTAGCAGTAGAAGTGGCAAAGCAACACATTCGGGTTAATTCGGTCGCTCCAACCTTTATTGAGACGCCGCTAACTGAGCCCATGTTTGCCAAGCCAGAATTTAAAGAGTTTGTCCTTAACAAGATCCCAATGGGCAAAATTGGCGATGTGGATGATGTGGCGAATGCCGTGGTGTATTTGGCCTCGGACTTGAGTAAGCTAGTTACCGGTGCGAGTTTGAAAGTCGATGGCGGTTGGACGGCCGAGTAGGCCGTTCCTGCTAAACTACAGCTAACTACATTATTCGTGCAGCTAGATGGGTGCTTTGGCGCGTCGAATGTCGGCTAGGCGACCAAGCGCGTCGTAGCCAATTTGGCGGCAAAAATCTAGCATGTCGATAAACACCCAGTTCTCATGAATGGTTTTGTCTACCCGCCACCAGTCCATCACCCGCATGGTAATGGCATCACCACGCGCAGGCAAACCACACCAGCCGCCGCCTTGGTGGGTGGCTTTGATACTTGGCCAGCCGGTCGAGGCAACATACCCATTTTCGGCAAAACGAGCGACGTGATTGCCTCCAACTCGGTCTGGAAATGCGTGCAAAAACGCGCGTTGATGCCCCTCTCTAAAACCGTGCAGGCCGCGTGTAGTACCAATGCCATAGGGGCCGTACCACATGAAATGTGGATGCCAGTATGGCTCAATTGGCATCGAAGCCAAGTCTTTACCGTCATACTGCATTAAGCCCGCAATCATCTCCTCGACCACGCGTTGGGCATGTGCAGCAAGCGCATCATCTGACTCGCCAAGGATCACCCCATCGTGTGTCGATGGACCTGGAATAGTGATCTCTGTGCCTAAACTGGTTGGAAAAATGGGGTAACCGGCTTGTGCCATAACGTGAGGTATATCGTAAATGCTGTATACTGCAACGATTTTGCCTTGATCGATTTGATAAAACTCACCGTAACGTATAAATGTCACTTCACCAGATGCGGGGATCCCTAACCAGTCCGAGGACATTACCGCAGTATAGTGTCCAGTGGTGCATACCCAGTTTTTGTCATTAAAGTGCCCAGCAAATAATATGTCATCGCGACGCTGAGCATTGGGAAAGGCGTGATAGAAGGAAGACACTAAATCGCTAATAATGCTGTCTCTACCTTGCAGTGTGTTGATTGGGTGGCAGCCGTGAAAAACTGCATCATCGGCAAAGTAGTGCTCAATAACCACTTTTGCAGTGCTTGGTGTGGCAAACTGCATCGCCTGAATATACTCCCAGACGAGCTGTTTATCGGTTGATTTAGACATAAAATTATCCCACTGTTTTTTGATAAATGTACTTCGAATTCATACGCTGCGCAACCAATAAAACATGCTCCAGCATAAAATTAAACATTTTTTTTACAAAAAAGTGTTGACCTTTTTGCATTCGAAATCTATTTTATGTCCCAGTAGAAGCAAAAAAATCATAAACTCGTTACAAATAAGATAGATTTTCTACACAACAGCATTGACAACAATCTGTTTCTGGGGGGAAACAAACATGCAAAATAAACAATTCAAATACTCTGTATTAGGTGCTTCTGTGGCTGCGGTCATGGCTAGTGCCGCTCCTGCAATCGCCGATGAGGCTAACACTGGTAAAATTGAACGCATCATGGTCACCGCAAACCGCGTTGCCCAAGATGTACAAGAAGTATCTTCAGCGATCACGGCGCTTGATGAAAAAGCTATTGAACGCGCTGGGATTGTGGATATCACTGGTCTTGAAAACGTGGTACCGGGATTGCGTATTGGTAAATCAGGCGGTGAAGTACGTCCGGCTATGCGCGGTGCGCGTACCAATGAAGTAGGTGTCGCAGGCACGGGTATTGCCGAACAAGTGGTAGGCATCTTCCAAGACGGTATTTATGTACCAACAACCACAGCTGGACTTGGCGCTTATGTTGATGTGGAACGCATTGAAGTATTGCGCGGACCACAGGGTACTTTGTATGGGCGTAATACATTTGCAGGCTCAATCAATGTAATTACCAATCAGCCTGAATTTGACGATTTAAAAGGTAGTCTCAAAGTCACTCACGGTTCTTACAACCGCGCAGCTTATGAAGCCATTGTCAATGCACCTGTCTCGGACACAGTCGCAACGCGTTTTGTGATGGCGGCAGATAAACATGATGGCGTTATTACCAATCACTTCACGCCAGGTAAATCTGATGATTTACGTGAGAAGAATAACTTTTACGTGCGCTCGGTAACTAAATTCCAGCCTAGCGACACTTTTGACGCAACGATTCGTATGGATTACTTCAAAAAAGAAGGTAATTCTGAAGCCATTTGGGGTTTCCAACAAATCGCTGGCTATGCAATCAGTGAAACTGAGCCCGGTAGCGGCATCTTTAATCCTAACGCAACTGTCGAGCAAGGACATATTTACCAGCCTAGCGATGCACAACGTCAAGATATCGGTCCTCGTGACGTGTATCGTAATGCCGTGTCGTTTGATAACCAAGACGCCTTTTCATTAACGGGTGTCTTCAACTGGCAGTTAGATACGATGGATGTCAAATGGACGACAAACTACTCCAAACTCAAAGGCGAGCAGTTTTATGACAATGATTATTCAGACGGTGGTTTAGACTTTGTAGGTGGTTTTGGTCGTCAAGACAGCCACGAAACTTACACTACAGAGCTACAATTGGTATCAACCACTGATGGTCCGTTGCAGTGGATTGCGGGTGCGTATTTGTACAAACAAGAAGCCGACTGGGAGTGGTTATGGCGTGCTGACACCACTGGCGATGGTGTTGCGGATGATATCGTAGTGCCAGGATGGGGTAACCCAAGCCATGATCCACACAATGTTGATTCAGTGGCGTTATTTGGTCAGCTTCGCTATCAATTGACGGATGATACGCGTCTTGTGGGTGGCTTGCGCTATAACAAAGACGACAAGAGCTTCACCGGCACTTCAATCCCTGATTGGGACGATTCGTCAGTGCTGTGGAAAGCCGCTGTAGAGCATGATGTGCACGATGATTTAATGGTCTATGCGTCGGCCTCGACCGGTATGCGTACTGGTGGTGCCAATGATGGACGCGTCGTATCACGCGGCGCTGAGCCAACGTATGACAACGAAGAAGTGATCTCTTATGAGATTGGTGCTAAAAGCTACTTGCTTGATGGCGCAATGCGTCTTAATGCATCACTCTATGTCAACGAATACTCAGACGTTAAATCACAGTTATTTGCTGTTGCATGCTCGGACACCGAGGCAGGTTTAACTGCAATTCAATGTGCACAGCAAGGCGTTGCTCAAACATTTGAATACTACCAAAACGGTGGTGATATCGAATCTTGGGGTTTTGAAGCCGATATGCAGTACCTCGCTTCTGATAATCTAACGGTAGTGGCCACATTCGCGTTGCTCGATTCAGAATTTAGTGATGACTATACGGTGGGCAGTGCGTTGATCCAGCCGCTTGCTGGCCTAGGTAATTTTGAAGGTCGTCAAGATGTGAACAACCCTGCACAGGGCTTTAGTTTTGCAGGTTGGACACCGGGTATGAACCCTAAAGTGACAGCTGGTCTTAACTTTATTTATGAAAAAGAGTTAGAAAATGGCGGGATGATCACGCCTTACTTGCAAATCACGCATGTCGGTGATTACTATGCGTTCGATACGAACTTACCAGAAACCAAAGTACGTGCCCATAGTATGATCAACGCTCGCGTAGCTTGGGATATTAACGAGCAGCTCACGCTAGAGGCGTACGTGAATAACCTGACTGATCGCACAGTGATGACACGTGCGGTAGTTCATTCACAGATCCGCAATGGTTTGCCAATCAACTCAGTTCAAGCGAACTACAACAACCCTCGTATGGCTGGGGTAAGTGTTAAGTACTCGTTCTAAGTTGAAAACACAGTAGCAAAAAGGGTAACCTCAGCTGGTTACCCTTTTTTAATGTCATCGTTTTATCGTTATCAATTATATAACAGAGGAAAAAACAGTGTCCCGAATGCAACATCACTTTGATAATTCTCCAGCGCCTTCTGATGAGCACGATCCCGTAGAAGGATTTGACGCAGAGTTTAGCAGCGTTGTCGATTACATCATCCGTATTACCTATCGGATTTGGGAAGGCAAACAAATTGGTTTGGTTTACGACTATTACTCAGATGATTGCCCAATTTATACCTTAGCCGGTTATGCCGAAGGCGCCGAAGCTGCTGTACAAGGCACCATCAAAACGTTATCAGCGTTTCCAGATAGAACCCTACACGCTGAAAATATTATTTATAGTGGCGATAATGACAGCGGGTATCACTCCTCACACCTGATTTGGACGCAGATGACCAATCTTGGAGACAGTGAGTTTGGGCCTGCCACCGGTAAATCTGCCCAGATTAGAGTCATTGCGCACTGTGTGATGAAAGATAATAAAATTGTCGAGGAGTGGCTAGTGAGAGACAACTACTCGCTGGTCGAGCAGCTCGGCTTTGATCCTGATGAAGTAGCGCAGCGATGGGCACAGACTCCGATAGCGCCAGAAAGTCAATTTGCCAAATGGCGCGATAGTGAAATTGCTCGGGTCATGGCAACCGACACTAGTCGTCAGGCAAATTTAGCAGATCCGCAGCTGGATGCAGGTGCATTTGTCAAAACGCACCTCCACAACATCTGGAATAATCGCATGCTAGGCGATATGCATTTATTGTATGTCGACAACGTGGTGTTTCATGGCTCTGCCAACCGGGAGTTTAACTACAAGGAGCAGGTACTGCGCTACTATTTGGACTTTTTGGGCGCGATGCCGGATGGCAAAATGGCACTTGATAAGGTGTGCGTGGTGCAAAACTCCGTTGGCGGACACGATGTCTCAGTACGCTGGGCATTTGCTGGAACGCATACGGGTAATGTTCGTTTTGGTGCGCCTACAGGGCAACCAATATTGGTTATCGGTGAGTCTCAATATCGCCTAAAAGCAGGAAAAGTAGTAGAAGAGTGGACAGTGTTTGATGAGTTATCTATTTTGACGCAGATGCACCGTCATCGACTGTCTGCTCAGGCTGGTGCTGCAGAGTAAACTGCTTAGGAGTTTGACCGTAGAGCTTTTTGAAACAGGTAATAAAATACGATGGCGTCATGAAGCCTACGGCATAGCTTGCTGAAGTCGCGGTATTCCCCTCCAAAAGGAGTTCCGCGCCTTTTTTGACACGATAGTTTCGTAAAAACTCACTGGGTGATTGGTCAGTCTCTGCTTTGACCTTACGTTGCAGCTGACGGCTGCCAATATCCAGTGCAACCCCTAGCTCTTTAATTGAAAAGTCCGGATTATGATACTGTGCTTCACAGGCAGCCACTAGTGCTGACATAAACTTAGAAAGTTCGGGCGTGTTTTGCTGTTCACTATTGACGTTCTTAACCCGCTCAACAACCTGCTGCCGAGATTTCTTTTGAATATTGATCAAATTAAGCGCTTTTAAACGCAGTTCCTCATTGTCAAAAGGCTTACAAATATAATCTGCCGCATCATTTCGTAGCCCTTCTAGAATATCGTTCTGACTGGTGCGAGCACTGATCAAAATAATCGGAATATGGCTTAACAACGGATCTTCTTTTATCTGGCTCATCAACGTAATCCCGTCAATGTGCGGCATCATGATATCGCTGATAATGATATCTGGCAGGATATCCCTAGAAATTTCGAGCGCATCCACAGGTGAGTTAAGCAACGTCAGCGCAAACGATTGGTTTAATGCAATATCAAGGTAACTGAGAATTTCTTGGTTATCGTCAATACACAGCGCCCTAGGTAGTTCGTCATTGTTCTTGCGCTGCGGGATCAAGCTTTGCTCAAGTAAGTTTGGCAGCACCACAGTAACAGTCGTGTTGACCTCTGGCTGCGAAGCAATAAATAGCTCGCCTTTGTTTTTGGTAA
This sequence comes from uncultured Glaciecola sp., assembly GCA_964559075.1. Classification (GTDB taxonomy): domain Bacteria; phylum Pseudomonadota; class Gammaproteobacteria; order Enterobacterales; family Alteromonadaceae; genus Opacimonas. Next base: position 22,963 of record CAZLGJ010000003.1, on the reverse strand, counting down.
CGATGTTCTGCACGATATTGAGGCCCAAGCCAACGCCGTCTGGGTATTGTTGTGATGCGGACTCCGTTCGATAAAAACGGGTGAGTGCTTGCTGACACTCCGCTTCACTCATACCCTTACCAGTATTGCTTACTTTGAGATAAATAAGATCCTTGGTGGACTCTACTGAGACAGTAATACTGCCGTTTATGCGGTTGTAATACACCGCATTAAGGCACAGGTTTGCCAATATACTGTTAGCGTCTTCCAGTGACAGGGCGATTTTGAATGGTTCAATAGGGATAAAATTGATATGGATATCGCGATGTTCAGCCGTTTGCTGGATGTTGTGAATATTTTGGGTGATCACATGTGCCAGATCACATGAGTCTTGTATGTCATTGTGATGCGCTACATAGTCCGCTTGGGACAGCTCAAATACCTTATTTACCATCAGGCGCAATTTGTGGGCGTTGCGCGTAATGGATGTGAGTTGTGGTTGCTCCAACCCAGCTGGTAATACTGGAGCAAGGCGTTGTAAAGGTTCAATGATCAAAGAAAGCGGGATCTTTAATTCAGTGGCGATATTTTCAAAAAGCTGATTTTTCTCGGTCAAGTTTTTTTCTGCAAGCTGACAGCGCGCCTCAATTTCTGCTTGGTGCGCTTGAAATTGCTGTTTGCGTTGCTCAAGTCGAAGCAGCAGCAGTTGATTGTGTTTTTTGGCCAATGCCAACCGCCATTGATACACGCTAATGACAATAAAAACGCTAAGCAGCGCTAATACAGCCAAGAAGATATAGTTGCGAAACCACTCATTAGGCTGCTTAAAGGCAATGTCAATCGCTACCGGCGGCTTAGCTGACTGCTTGTCATAGATAAAAGATAACCGGTTTGCACCTGCTAATGGAGTTTGTGAATATACAAAATCATCAGTTTTGTAAATCGCTTGATTGTCATTTACCCTAATGACAGTGTTACGATGAGTGGTAAAGTTGGTATCGCCCAAAAAATACTGAATGTTGCTAATTTTGGCGTGGTCCAGTGTATTCCAATCAGGTGTGCGAATAAAGTGCTGCTGCTTGCCATCTCGAAAAAAAATAGCCACTTCGGCTAAGACAATGTTAGGTGAGGCTTTGCTGTAAAGACTTGGCTCCAACACCGTAATGCCGTTAATGCCCGCAAAAACAAAGCGCCCTTTATCGTTGTGATAAGCGACGCCGGGGTTAAACTCATTGCCCTGCAAACCATCGTCTTCGACAAACCACGCTACCTCTTTGCGGCCGAGTTGGTAGCGCAATAAGCCATTTTTTGACGTTGAAAAGTAAACATCTTCCGTCGTTTCGTCACTATGCGTATGCATTGGGTGCGGTGTCCAATCGTCGGGATATTGCATAGCGGGGATATATACGATAGTTGCTTGCAGGTTACTTTCAGCAACCTCATCAGGGACGCCGCGATTGTGAAACTGCTTATAAAGAGGATCAAAAAAGTACAAACCACGATTGGTGGACAACACAAACTCGTCATTGTGGATGGTCATGTGATTGATTTGCGTAATCGGGATGTCGGGACCAAAGGCAAAGTTATCAAAATTTTCGGTCTTGGGGTTATAGGCGTGGATCCCCACATTAGACACTAACCAAACAAATCCGTTGTAATTAACCCCATAATCAAAATGCTGAGTAGGCAGCGCAGTGTTGGTATGATCATAGTGCACAAAGGTATTGTTGACTTTGTTAAACAGGGTGACGCCAGCATTGCGATGTAGCAAAAAGCCACTGCTTTCATCTAAGTTGACCCATTTGACGAGATTGGCAAAAGGGATCTCCGTGGTATCTGGATTATACGTTTGCTCTACGGCTAAGGTATCGATAGAAATCTTGGTCATCCCAAAATCACCTAACACCCACGCGAACTCTTCATCGATAAAGATATCCGTAACATTGCCACCGGCGAGATGCGAGTGAATCACCTGTGTGACACGTGAATCGGGATTATGTATAGAAATGCCGTCAGCATTGGCAGCCAACCAACCGCGATTGTACTTATCTACTGCGATAGCTGTCACGTCATTACCGCTGATGGGAGAGGATTTGGCGGTGTCGTGTTTTAGGTGATAAATGTGCTCGGTACTCATTCGATGATGATTGAGCCCACCTTTTTGGGTACCAATCCAGATATCGCCATTGGCACTTTCGAAGATACTGGTGATGTTATTAGACGCGATGGAATGCGGGTCACTTAACTGGAAATAGCTAAATTTCTGACTGTTTTGAGTAAACATCCAGATGCCTTGCGCATAGGTTTGCACCCACAAACGCTGCTGGCGGTCGCGAAAAGCACCGATGACATGCTGATCATTTAAATAGCGACGTACTTGCTGATTGTCTGAGTCAAACTGCCATAATCCCTGGCGCTTGGTGCTGATATATAAGTGCTTTTGACCTGCATCAATCGCCGTAATGTGATGGTCCGGCAGCGCGGAATGCGTGAATAAGGTAAAATCAACCGCATCGGAGTTTAGTTTACCGGTAAACAATTTATTGTGTGCCACCGCATAAATCGAGTCATTGAAGAGTGCGAGATCAGCAATTGCCCACGGCGCCGAAAAAGAGTTCTGTTCTGATGTGGAGCGACTGGTATCAATCACAATGAACTGATTATCAAAAAATACCGCAATACGGGTACGGTCTAACTGCTTAACTTGAACTGTACTGATAGTAGTTCGCTGAAAATCATAAAACTTGGAAAATACTTGTGAGTCACGATCTAGTCGGTAAATGCCATCTTCAAACACAGCCCAAATAGCGCCTTGTGCGCCAACAGCTACGCCATAAGCAGCTGCATTTGCTGTATTTAAACCATGCGAGGCGCGCATTTGAAAAAAACGTCGCCCGTCATAGCGTACTAAGCCAACCGGCGTCGCTACCCACAAAAAACCTTCGCGGTCTTGGGCTATTCCATTAATGGTTGAATCGGGTAAGCCATGTTCGATGCTATAGCGAGCAAAATGCAAGGAGTCAGGGCTATGGGCAAAGGCCATACCGCTAAATAAACTGCAAATAAGCACCAATAACAATATGCGTTGGCGCATGTTCATGATCAAAATGTCATCGGGTTTGGCGCGCAAGTGAAGCAGCCCCTAGTTTCGTGATTGATAGATGAGAATTAATTGGATAATGCCAAAAAAAGATAAAAAAGTCATTCATAGATGCGACATTGTCGTTTTTGTGATGTCTTTTGTCGTTTATGTGGGATGTATAAAATGGTCTAGTTGCTAAACTTAAGTTGTATCTGGACTTCTGATACACTCTAACACACGACTGGAAAGGATTATCCACTGGTAAGGAAACTAGCAGATCATGGATGATCCTTTATTTTTTTGTGTCATGCTGAATCCCTGAGCCTGATTCCTGACCATAGTTACCCATCCCCATAAAAATATGAAATAATATTCCGTCTTTTCATTTCGAGTAGTTATTTGTGAATCGCAATGCGCTGTTTGTTGTCTGGTTGTTATTAAGCTTTAGTGTGTGTGTTTCTGCCTTTGCAACACATGCTAACCCCGCTACTTTTCCACAGTTAAATATTCCATTTATATCCACCGCACAAATCGTCATTGATGGTGATATCGCATCAGGCGAATGGGACCAGGGTACCACTATCGCCCTGAATAATGTGGTACAGCCATTCAATAATCGCCAAGCGCCAGTATCAACTCAAGTTACTTATAAAGAAGACGGTCGGTATTTATATGTGCTATTTGTTGCGCATGATCCTCAACCGACAAAAATCCGCGCCCGTTATGTGGATCGTGACCAAAACTGGGGCGATGATTTGGTTGGCATCAAACTGGATACGTTTGGCGATAGCCGTTTGGCATATCAGTTTTTTGTGAACCCCTTCGGGATCCAGATGGACGCGATTGAAAATGAAATGACGGGTAACGAGTCAGATAGCTGGAATACCGTTTGGCAATCAGCTGGCCAAATTACCGAGACCGGTTATCAAGTCGAAATTGCGATTCCGTTGCATGCTTTAAATTTTGCGCAGACAGATGGGGTTAAAACGTGGGGCATTGAGTTTGTGCGCTTTTATCCGCGTGAGTATTTTTATCGCATCACCCATGTTCCTTTTGATCGCAATAATGCCTGTGCCTTGTGCCAAATGGCTAAGGCCAGTGGTTTTGCTAATGCACAGCAAGGCCGCAATCTAGATGTCATACCAACGCTGGTTGGGGGCTATGCGCAATCGCGTGAACTGACAGCCAACAACACTGCAGACGACTGGCGCGGTCAACGCAGTAGTGATATTGGCCTTGATATTAACTGGGGCATTACGCCAGAGATTTCTTTACAAGGCACAATAAATCCCGACTTTTCACAAGTCGAATCTGATGTGGCGCAAATTTCAGTAAACAATACGTTTGCGTTGTTTTTTCCCGAGAAACGGCCATTTTTTGTCGAAAATGCAGATTACTTTTCCTCCATGTACAACCTGATCTATACCCGCAACATCAACGCGCCTGAGTATGGGGTGAAGTTAACTGGGCGGTTAGATCAGCATTCTGTCGGCGTATTTTTTGCCAACGATGTGACGACGAATTTTTTGATACCGGGTAATTTAGGGTCGCGCGTCACTTCGCTGGATAAGCAATCTAACAATTTAGCGCTGCGCTATCGTTATGATATCAATGATGATTTGGCACTAGGGCTAGTTAGTACCTTGCGCAGTAGTGATGATTATCACAACTACGTGACGGGTTTAGATATGAAATGGACGCCCACGACAAAGGACAACTTGCGGATACAGTGGGTACGCTCAGACACGCACTACCCTGATGACTTATTTCAATCATTTTGTGGGGATGACGCGTGTCAGCAGGCTCAAGAGTTCAGCGAAGCGGCGTTACGGACCAAGCGAGATGAAGCTTTTAGCGGCAACAGCTGGCGTATCGACTATCGACACAATACCGAAGATTATTTTGTCCGCGCAGGGCATTATCACAACGGCGCTGATTTTCGTGGCGATATGGGTTTTGTTTCCCGCGTCGATCGCATTATTAGTGTGCTCGGCGGTGGCTATTTTTGGCGCAACGAAAACGCCGATAGTTGGTGGACTCGGGTGCGCTTAAGTGGCGATTGGGATATCCATCACAATGCCAACGGCGAGCTGATAGAAAATGAAATTGAAGCGTTTGTGCAGGTGCTTGCTAAGTACGATACCGTTGTCGATATCGGTCAAACGCGACGAGTGCGGGTGGGCTTGCGTCATAATCCAAGCAGACTGGCCATTGACAACAATACCACGCAATTTGATGAGTACGTCAATCGGGTTATATTAGAGTCCCGCCCATCTAAGCAACTGCGGCTATTTCAGCGTTTTGCCTATGGTGATCAAATTGATTTTGCTAACGACAGAATAGGTCAGCGTCGCGTGTCAGAATCTTTTGCTGAATATCAGGTTAATCGCCATCTCAAAGCCCGCGTCAATCTCGAGCAGATTAGTTTAGCTGCTCAGGGGGCGTCAGTTTTTGATGCGCAGGTGGTGGATGCGCGCCTAACCTACCAGTTTGATGAAAACCAGTTTTTGCGCGTGATTGTGAATGTGTCAGAAGTGGAGCGCAATGTCGAAAATTATATCGATGATGTCAGTGCATACTATCGCGACCTTGGCGTGCAGCTTTTATATTCATATAAGGTTACCCCTTTGACCAAATTTTTCATTGGCTATTCAGATGCCGGCTATCAAGATGCCGTGGAAGGGCGTTTGCGCAGTAATGAGCGTTCGGTGTTTTTTAAAATCTCTTACGCGTATTCTCAGTAAATGCTTGCTTTTTAGGCAAATCCTGCGTAATATTCGCGCCCTTACAGCCAATCCCATTTATTCCTTGTCTTAAGGCAGCAGGCTGTACTGCAAAGACTACAAACCATAAGGAATCACGATGCGTCATTACGAAATCGTATTCATGGTTCACCCTGATCAGAGTGAACAAGTACCAGGCATGATTGAAAAATACACTGGTATCCTTGAGCAAGACGGCGGAAAAATCCACCGTTTAGAAGACTGGGGCCGTCGTCAATTGGCTTACCCAATCGAAAAACTACACAAAGCACACTACGTTCTTATCAATGCTGAAGCGACTGCTGAAGCAGTTGAAGAACTAGAAACTGCATTCCGTTTCAACGATGTTGTTCTTCGCAACTTAGTTATCCGCACTAAAGACGCGGTAACTGAGCCTTCACCTATGAAGAAAGAAGAGCGTCGTGAACAGCGCTCAGATTCAGCCCCAGCTCCAGAAGCAAAAGCTGAATCTAACAACGAAGAAGCATAAGGAGAGTACTCATGGCTCGATTTTTTAGACGTCGTAAATACTGCCGCTTCTCAGCCGAAGGCGTTGCAGAGATTGATTACAAAGATACTGCTACTTTAAAGAACTACATTACCGAATCAGGTAAGATCGTTCCTAGCCGTATCACAGGTACTAGTGCAAAATATCAGCGTCAGCTATCAACTGCTATCAAACGTGCGCGTTTCCTAGCATTGTTACCTTACACTGATGGCCACAAATAAGCGCGGAGTTAGCAATGGATATTATTTTATTAGATAAGATCGCTAACTTAGGCGGTTTGGGCGACCAAGTATCAGTTAAATCTGGTTATGCACGTAACTTCTTATTCCCTCAAGGAAAAGCAGTACCTGCAACCAAAGACAATGTTGCTAAGTTCGAAGCACGTCGTGCAGAACTAGAAGCGAAAATTGCTGAAGCGTTAACTGCTGCACAAGCACGCGCTGACCAGTTGTCTGCAATTGAAGCGGTAACTATCGCCTCTCCAGCAGGTGATGAAGGCAAATTATTCGGTTCTGTTGGTACTCGCGATATTGCTGATGCCATCACCGCAGCTGGTGTTGCTGTGACTAAAGCCGAAGTTAAATTGCCTACTGGCACACTTCGTGAGCTAGGCGAGTTTGACATCGATTTGCAGTTACACTCAGACGTGACTACCACAGTTAAGTTGGTTATCGTAGCTGAAGCGTAAGCACCAAAAAAACAATCAAATGTTTTGATAAAGCACCGCCCTGTCGCAAGATGAGGCGGTGTTTTTGTTTTTAGGCTTTTGTGCTACATTCTGTAAATAAACATTGCATAGCAGGTTTCGAGTTTTTCATGAGTATGTCAAAAGATGCTATTGTCCATCAAATACAGCAAGCGTTTCCAGAATGCAAAATTGTGTATTTGTTCGGTTCTCATGCTTCAGGGCATCAGCACTCTGAAAGTGATCTCGATATTGCTATATGGTGCGGTAAATCAATTGATAATGTACAACGCTGGAAGGTCGCACAAGCAATTGCGGCACAAGCAGGGTGTGATGTCGATCTCGTCGATCTGGCAGACTGCTCAATGATTTTAAAACATGAAATTTTGAATAAAGGCATCAAGTTGTTTGACGATGGTAGTGCAGCTGTTTTTGAGAATACCTTTGATCGTATGTTTTTAGATTTTAATTATCATCATCAACAGTATGTGGCGCATTTCGTAAAAGATCGCTTAGGGGATATTGAACATGGATAACGTCATTATTAACAAATCATCCGTCATTGCACGCTGCATCAAACTTTGAATTTAGATATAGTGATTCAAGTCATTCAATTTCATTTAGAAGATTTTCAGGAATTTGTTAATCAAGTCATCAAATATAATCAATAATTTTTCCTATCTCATGTAAACCTTTCCCACTTCACATACGACAAACTTAATAAGACACAAACAGACACTCAACCAGACGGCAGGATCCATGACGGCACAGAATGTGGCAACCGTGACACATCAAGATGATGTTCCACTACTTCGCCTCGCACAGCAAGGCGATGTGCGTGCCTATCAGTGCCTGTACGATATGTATGTTAAACGCGTGTATAGCCTTGCGTATCGGTTAACCGCCGATGCAGCGATGGCAGAAGATGCAACCCAAGAAGTGTTTATTCAGGTCTGGCAAAAATTGGGTAATTTTAAGCACAACAGTCAGTTTTCAACATGGCTATATAGCGTGACCAGCAATGTCACCATCAGCTATATGCGCAAACAAAAAGGCTGGCTCAAACGCGTCTTTAGCAGCGAGGATGCCCAAATCCCCGAGGTCGGTGAAATGGATAACCACGTAGAGTTAGACCGGTGTATTCTGCGCCTACCGGAACAGACGCGCATTGTCTTTGTGTTACATGCACTACAAGGGTTACGCCATGAGGACATCGCCAACCAATTGAACATTGCCGTTGGGACTAGCAAAGCGCAATTTCATCGTGCCAAAGGCATGTTAGAGGAGATGATAGATGGCCAATAAGTCACTAGATGAATTACTCAAGACACTACCGGAGCATGCACCCAAGCGTGATTTATGGCAAGGCATTGAAGCAAGTATTGTCAGTGAACAAGTAACAACTAACTTGACCGACCAAAACTCGTCCTTCCGTTGGGCCGCAGTGGCAGCATCTGTACTGTGCGTAGGCCTGCTCAGCTATTATGGGCAGTATATGACGCGCACTATTCAAGATCAGACGGCGTTAGAAATCATGGCGCAGCTCAGTGATAGTCACCAAACTCAAAAACAAGCCCTGTTAGTCAGTTATCAAGATACGCCAGTGGTGGTCGATGACTGGCAGACCCAGTTAGACGAGTTAGAAAGTGCAGCAGAAGCTATTAAAACTGCGCTAAAAGCCGACCCAGATAACACCGCGCTTTTGCGCATGTTGCAACAGATTTACCAGCAACAAATTGATTTAATCGAATCCGTCCACGCCAAGCGCTGGCAACGGGTGTAAGGAGCAAGTGATGTATTTAATTTCAAACACTAAAGGGTTAGGCGCCGTCTTAAGTCTGATGTTAATAGGCGTTATGCCATTATCTGTCTTAGCCAAGCAAAACATCGAGCAACTCATCGAGGCAGAGCAAAATGCACTGGTCAAAATCGAGCACCAAAAAGGTGCAGTCCAAATCATCGCATGGGCACAAAATGCAGTGGAAGTCACTGGTGTGCTCCATAGTGACGAGGCGGAGCTGATGGTGGAGCGTCGCGGACGAGTGATCAGCATCGAAGTGGAACACAAATCAGGCAGCGGCACTTGGTTTAGCGGCGATTCCATGATGGAAGCGGATTTGGTGGTCCGCATTCCAGCACAGGGGAGCGTGGATTTTGAATCGCTTAACGGTAAGCTCAGCGTGGAGGGGATCCAAGGTGGTGTGGATGCCGAACTCGTCAACGGCTCTATTGATGTCAGCAACACCGCGGGCGATTTGCATCTAATAACGGTCAACGGCTCCATCAACGCACGTGATGTCAGTGGCCGCATGAATCTCGAAACGGTCAATGGCGACATTGAACTAACTCACAGCGGCAAAGATAAAGTCAAATTGGGCACGGTTAATGGCGAGATTGAGGTAAAAAGTGATACCACGGATTTAGTGATTAGCGCCGTTAATGCCAGCATGGACTTGGCGCTACAAACGGTGCAGGATCTGTCGCTGGATATGGTTAATGGTCGTGTAGATGCCCAGTTGTCACTCGCGGATAAAGGCAGTATTGAAGCTTCATCGGTAGGCGGTCGCATGACGTTTGCGTTTGCCAATGACGTCGCGGCGCGCTTTCGCATTGATGCGCACGCTGGAGGGCGCATTGATAACAACCTCACCAATGATGAAGTGGTCAAGCAAAAATACGGCCCATCGCGATCGCTCAATTTTACAACAGGTGATGGCAGTGGCCGAGTGGACATTGATACCGTGAGCGGCCGTGTGGTTTTGACCAAACCATAATCTGGCACAAATATCAGTTGAAACTGACTTACAAAAGGGGATAATTGATATCCCCTTTTTGGTTGGCTGATCGCATTAAAGCGGGTCTTCATCTAGCAAATAAACAGGCATGAGCATGGCGGACAATAAGAAAAAACCCGATTCACAAGTCGAAAAACTCAAGATCCCCCCGCACTCCATAGAAGCGGAGCAGTCCGTGTTGGGGAGTATGCTAATTGCGCCTGACAGCTGGGATAAAGTGACCGATATTGTCATTGAAGAAGATTTTTATATGCTTTCGCATCGCACTATTTATGGGGCGATCCTCAAATTACTCGCCGCCTCACAACCAGTGGATGTCATCACGGTATCAGAGTATCTCGACCAGCATGACAAGCTAGATGAAGCAGGTGGACTGGCATATTTAGGCGACCTTGCGAACAACACGCCGTCTGCATCAAACGTAGTTTCTTATGCCAAAATCATTAAAGAGCGCGCCATCACTCGTGAGCTTATTGGCGTTGCCCATGATATTGCTGAAGTCGGTTACCACCCCGAAGGGAGAGATAGTAGCGAAATCTTGGATTTGGCTGAGAGCAAAGTTTTTGAAATCGCCGAAAAGCGTACCGGTCAGTCCGAGGGCCCACAAAATGTCGGGGCAGTATTAGGCAAAACCGTTGAGCGCTTAGACGCTTTGGTCAAAAGTAATAAAGACGTCACGGGGGTGTCGACTGGTTTTACTGACTTGGACAAAAAAACCAGCGGAATGCAGCCGTCTGATTTGATCATCGTGGCGGCAAGACCCTCGATGGGCAAGTGCATTGTCAGTGGCTCCAAAGTCATTGACCCGACCACAGGCGCTCTCAAAACTATTGATGAGTTAGTGGCAAAACAAAACGCGACAGTGCTTGCTATTAACAATGCTTATAAGACTCAAACTGCAAAGGTCAGCCATTTTGTCGACGATGGTTTAAAACCGGTATTTAAAGTTACTACGGCGCTTGGTAAAAACATTGAAACAACCTTAACGCATCCGTTTTTAACGGGGGCGGGCTGGCAGCCGCTGAGCAAAATACAGGTTGGAGAGCAAGTCGCGATACCACGATCGTTGCCGTTTTTTGGGCATACGTCTCCAGCAGAGCATGAAGTTAAGGCGCTTGGATATATAGTCAGCGATGGTTCTACACGCGGAACATCGCCAAAATTTACGAATGTTAACAAAATCATTGCTGACGATTTCATTGGTGCAATGTCACAATTTAATGGGGTTTCCGTAAAGGCTATAAAAGCTAAGAATCGTGCTCAAAGCTATCGCGTTGTTGCAAAAAACTCTCAATCTGAATTGTTGCGAAAACGTTTTGCATCAGCTTTAAGCCAGTGCTTAGTATCATTAAAGATCACAGCAAGGGCACTTGCGCAGACACTTGAGCTTCGCCCATCGACAATTAGTCAATGGCAAAATGCTCATGCATTACCTTCTCCGACTGTTTATCCTCGCGTGTGCGAAGTGCTTGGTGAACAATTTAAAGCGGATACAGAAAGAGATTGGCAGTCTGGCTCAGTTAAATTTAACTCAGTAACTGATTTTTTAACTAACCACGGGCTACGAGATAAATTAGCGCATGAGAAAGTATTACCAGAGTGCGTCTTTGAGTGGGATAGAACAGCAATTTCTGTATTACTTAATCGAATGTTTGCTTGTGATGGAAGTGCTTTTACTCAAAAAAATGGACAGTCTCGGATAAGCTATGCTTCGAGCAGTGAATCTTTGGCCAAACAAGTGCAACATTTACTGTTACGTTTTGGCATTGTGGCGAAACTTCGGCAAAAAGCAACAAAATATAAAGGCGCTCAAGCACAGTTTGAAGTAGAGATCATGGGACAAACGAGCTTAATCATCTTTATTGAGCAAATTGGTATCTTAGGCAAACAAGATGCAATCGATAGCATTTTTGCCAATATCAAGAGTAAACGTTCTCATAGTAACGTCGATAGTGTGCCGCTATCAGTGAATGAATACATTTTACAGTTAAAAGGAAATGATAGCTGGTCGAACATTTTTTCTAAAGCAAAACAAGCATACCCTGCTGGATTTCATCCTCATCTAAAAGGCGTACCCCAGCGTCACTTATCAAGAGATAGAGTCCAGTTTTTTGCCAATTTATTTGACGATAAGTATTTGCAAGACATGGCTAAATCCGATATTTATTGGGATAAAGTCGTATCTATTGAGTACTTGGGATACAAGCAAGTTTATGATTTAACGGTGCCCGAGTATCACAACTTTGTGGCGCAAGACTTTTTTGTGCACAACACCACTTTTGCGATGAACCTCGCCGAAAATGCCATGATGATGGAAGATAAACCGGTGTTGGTGTTCAGTTTGGAGATGCCGGCGGAGCAAATCATGATGCGTATGCTCGCTTCACTCAGCCGAGTTGACCAAACCAAAATCCGAACTGCGCAGCTCGATGAAGAAGACTGGGCGCGCATGTCCAACACAATGGCCCAGCTGAAAGACAAAGATAATTTATATATTGATGATTCGTCGGGTTTGACCCCGATGGACGTGCGTTCCCGTGCGCGCAAACTCGCCCGAGAGCGCGGTGGGATAGCCATGATCATGATTGATTATCTCCAGCTGATGCGCGTCCCGGCTTTGTCGGACAATCGAACGCTAGAAATTGCGGAGATTTCACGCTCGCTGAAAGCCTTGGCCAAAGAGCTCAATGTACCCGTAATTGCCTTGTCACAGCTCAACCGTACTTTGGAGCAAAGAGCTGATAAACGTCCAGTAAACAGTGATCTACGTGAGTGTGTGGTGGGTAGCACCTTGGTACAGTTGGCCGACGGTACTCGGCGCTCAATTGACAACTTAGTTGAACAAACCATGCATATCGTTTCCCCCAACCCGCTTGGCAAACTGGAACACAGTTTCAGTGACAAAGTGTGGGTAGTGGGCAAAAAGCCGGTATTCACAGTTGAGACCGAATCCGGTAGAAAAATTACCTGTAGTGCACAACACAAGCTGTTAGCACTCTCTGGCTGGCAAGAGCTGCATACGTTGGAAGCTGGCATGCGTTTAGCCCTGCCTCGTCGCTTGCCTCAGCCAGAGCAAACTGTCCGAATGGCTGAACACGAAATTATTTTCTTAGCTCACATGATTGGGGACGGCAGCTACGTCAAGCACCAACCTATGCGCTACACCACAGCCAGTGAAGCAAACAGCGAGGCTGTTCGTCAAGCCGCTGTTGCATTTGGAAATAAAGTTAATCGACGTGAGGGGCGAGGTAACTGGCATCAGCTTGAGATATCGGGCAATGGTAATCGCTGGCATCCACAGGCGGCAGGTAAGTTTTTAAAAGAGCTAGGCATTTATGGCCAGCGCTCACACGATAAACATATTCCTGACTGTATTTTTAAACTTGATAACAATCAGCTCGCACTCTTTTTACGCCATTTGTGGGCTACTGATGGCTCTACTACTGTGGTGAGAGTCTTTTTCTCAACGGCGAGTGAGAAGTTGGTGAATGATGTCGCTAGTCTGTTATTGCGCTTTGGTATCGTCTCGCGGATTAGCCATAAAACCAAAGACATTGAGACGGGTTGGTATGAGCTCGATATCTCAGGGAAAGAGAGTAAAGCAGCGTTTATTGAACACATTGGTGGTTTTGGCCATCAAACCCCTGCTGTGCAGGAATTACAAAGCGTTCTCCATCTCAAAAAAGCCAATACCAACGTTGATACGGTGCTGATTGAGATTTTTGATTACGTCAAGGATAAAATGGCAGAGCAAGGCATTAGTCAGCGAAAAATGGCGTCACTGCGAGGCACATCATATGGTGGCACATCTCACTTTAGGTTCGCACCTTCTAGAGATGTGCTGCACTCTTATGCTGAGATCTTGGACGATGATAATTTGCGTCAACTGGCAAGCAGTGACTTGTTTTGGGATAGAATCAAATCAATTACTCCAGCTGGAGAAGAAATGGTCTATGACCTGACCGTTCCGGGGAATGCGGCGTGGATTGCGAATGGTATTGTGTCGCATAACTCCGGCGCAATCGAACAGGACGCAGATTTGATCATGTTCATCTATCGCGATGAGGTCTATCACGAGAATTCTGAAGAAAAAGGCATCGCCGAAATCATTATCGGTAAACAGCGTAATGGTCCTATTGGGACGAGTCGCTTGGTGTTCCAAGGGCAGTTTTCACGGTTTGATAATTACGCTGGGCCTGAGTATGGCGACGACTACTAACAAGCCCTGCTGCACTTGCAGTTTCACACAGTAAGCTGTCACTGAACAATTAATTAAACCATAAAAAAACCCGCTCAATGAGCGGGTTTTTGATATGCATTAATCAGTGATTATTCTTGCACTTCAGCAGTGATGACCGCTACTACGCGACGATTTTCCGCGTGCGCCGCTGCAGTTAATGCAGTGTTTAGCGGGCGAGACTCACCATAACCAATTAAGTCAATGCGATCGCCTGGCGCGCCATGTACTTCAACGAGTACTTCGCGAACATTTGCCGCGCGACGCTCTGATAAGCTTTGGTTGTATGCAGCTGAACCAACCACCGACGTGTGGCCTTCGATAGTTGCAACCGCATTGGGGTTAGCTTTCATGAACGCAGCAAAATCTGCAAACTTAGCACTGTTAGGGTTTTTAACAAATGCAGAGTTGTTGTCAAACAATGCGTTTAAGCGCACGGTTTTTTCGATGATGGCTTTGGCCATACAGCCTTTGTCATCAACTTTGACACCTTTGGCCGTGTTTGGACATAAGTCGTTCTGGTTGAGCACGCCGTCCATATCATCATCTTTTAGTTCACAGCCGCGGCTGTTAACACGGACGCCAGCAGGCGTGTTTGGACATGAATCATTGGCATTGGCAATACCGTCATTGTCAGCATCGTTATCACAACCCATGCTGTCTACCATAGTGCCGGCGGGGGTGTTAGGGCATTTATCAGCACCATCCATCACGCCGTCGCCATCGCTGTCTTTGACTTTACGTGCGCCACCGCTAACTGTGTCGCCAAATTGATAATTGATACCAAGTTTTAAGACAAAATCATTGTAACTATCATCAAAGCTGCGCAGGTAACCCGCTTCTGTGACTAAGCGTAGCGGACTAGCACCACCCCAGTGAGCACCGATACCTACTGTGCCAGAAAGGCCACTGTCGATCGAGTCGTCGAGTTGGCGTGCGCCAAAAAAGACATACTTGTTGTCAGCATCCCAAAAGTACATGCCGTCAACCCCAAAATTAAAACCGTCGATATCGGTACCATCTTTTAAATCGATGTAGGTACGCATAGCTTCTAAGCGAACTGCCCACTCAGAAGAAAAACGAAAGCCCAGTTCAGCACCGGCCAAATGAGCCCCACTGTACATGTCCATTTCGTTAGGACGACTAGAATCGCCTTCAAATTTACCGGCGAATACCCCTACCCACTGCTGTTTGTTATCACTTGCGGCGTGATCATGAGCGAGTACTGGTAAACTGATAGTTGTAGCAAGAAGTGCGGATGTAAGTAAATGCTGATGCATTTTCATAAGATTCTTCCTTGTAGTAATGTGTCAGGTGGATTGTAGTACAAAAACGTAAATTTTCTAGTACAAATTATTATTTATTAAAGCAAATTTCAAGATAAGCTTTGCCGCTTTCCGATTTGAACGGCATGATGATTTTAGGACCATCGACCTGGTGATTAATTGTGTGCTTTTTTCCGGTGATAACAGCTGGTGTGGCCATTTGAAATTCATAGCCTTTTTCGGAGAGTTCTTTTTTGGCACCACCGCAGATCATGTTGGTAATTTCGCCCACCATATCTGCGACTTCATGATTGAGTTCAGGGGCGCGCTCGCCCAGCATCTTTTCCATCAACTCCAACGCGAGTTCTTCATCAAAGGTAATGGATAGGGAGCCTTGCACGGCCGGACCGACCATACCGATTACGCCAGAGATATCACCCACTGCCGAATCGTCAGTTTTGCGCGCCGGTTTGCCGGGTTGCAATTCCGTCTGTGCCATCATGGAAGTGACGTTGGTTAACGCACTAATAAAAGGATTAATAAATTCCACGTTCATGATTATTCTCGTCCTTGCCTCTAATAATGAGTATACAATACGCGCTTACCTTAGCGACATTGCTCGCATACTCCATGTGCTTCGATGGTTTGTTGTTCGACCAAGAAGCCTCGTTGCTCTGCTTGTGATATGAGTGCATCGTGCAGTGCATCTGATTGAATTTCAGTGACATTGCCGCAGCGATCGCAAATCAAAAATTGCACGGGATGTTGACAGCCAAAGTGATGGCACGCCACAAACATATTGGTCGACTCCACTTTGTGGATCAAGCCAAACTCCAACAAAAAATCCAGTGAGCGATAAACGGTAGCCGGTTTGGCGGCATCGTTTTCTAATTTTAGCTTATCCAATAAATCATACGCGCCGATTGGGGCGCGACTGTCGAGCAGTAAGCGGTAAACCTGCTCGCGTAATGGGGTAAAACGGGCGCCAGCTTGCTCACAATGGTGTTTTGCTTTTTCAATTAATATACTCATAACACACTTAGTATATCGACAAAGCAATAGCAAAATAAACCTTTATTGACCTTGCGGACCGAGAAAAGCACAATGGCACCATACTTGCGAAAACTTTTTAGTCATTAAATGAGGCCTTTATGCTCACTATCGTGCTCGTTAAACAACAGGTATTGGTCTATGCTAAGCATCTGCAGCTGCCGACTTGGCAAACACTGCAACACATCGGCGACATTGCTAGTGAGGGTGAGCAGCTGGTGCCTCTATCAGGCGAACAACAACTCTTAGATCTGGGGTTAACGCAGCTTTGTGAAAGTGATTTGCAAGCGCATGATTTGGCTTTGGTGAGTTTGCGAGAGTTTATGATGCAGCACGATCCTGACTATTTTCAACCTGTCGCGCGCGCTTGGCAATACGCATTATTTCTCAAGACCCATCAATTTTGCGGTCAGTGTGGGCATCGCACCCGCCAAATCAACTGGGAGATGGCCAAACAGTGCGATAACTGTGGGCATCGAACTTATCCCCGGATCTCGCCGTGCATTATTGTGGCGATTCGACGCGGCCCTCAAATCCTGCTTGCCCAAGGACCACGGCATGTGCACACCGGTATATTTTCAACCTTAGCGGGTTTTGTTGAAAGTGGTGAAACCCTTGAGCAGGCCGTAGCCCGAGAGGTCATGGAAGAGGTAGGCGTGCAGGTCAAAAATATTCAGTACTTTGATAGCCAGCCTTGGCCTTTCCCACATTCGCTGATGGTCGGGTTTACAGCAGAGTATGACTGCGGCGAGATTGTGGTCGATGGCAAAGAAATTGTTGCGGCGCAGTGGTTCGATCTGCATGATTTACCGCCGGTGCCTCCAAGTGTGTCAATCGCGGGACGGTTGATCGCGCATACACAAAGTCTAATGTAGCATGTGCAATAAGCGGTTTTTTTTGCTAGGATGCGCGCGATATTGCAAGGAATTTAAAACATGTCTGAATTAAAAAACGACCGCTATTTACGCGCCCTTCTCAAGCAAGACGTCGATGTCACTCCTGTGTGGATGATGCGTCAAGCAGGTCGCTACTTGCCTGAATATAAGGCCACTCGCGCGGAAGCCGGGGACTTTATGTCACTGTGCAAAAACGCCGAATTAGCGTGTGAGGTCACGCTGCAGCCCTTGCGTCGTTTTGCTTTGGATGCGGCTATCTTGTTTTCAGACATCTTGACCATCCCCGATGCCATGGGCTTGGGCTTGTATTTTGAAACCGGTGAAGGCCCGCGTTTTGAACGTCCCATTACCTGTGCGGCTGATGTGCAGCGCCTACCTCACCCTGATCCGGAAGGCGAGTTACAGTACGTGATGAACGCTGTGCGCACTATTCGCAAAGGTCTCAATGGAGATGTGCCGCTAATTGGCTTCTCTGGCAGCCCTTGGACACTCGCCACTTATATGGTTGAGGGCGGTTCGAGCAAAGCATTTACCAAGATCAAAAAAATGGCCTTCGCTGAGCCACAAACCCTGCACCTATTGCTAGACAAAGTCGCAGACTCGGTGATTTCATACCTCAATGCACAAATCCAAGCGGGCGCGCAGTCGGTGATGGTTTTTGATACTTGGGGGGGGGTGTTATCTCCTCGTGATTATCAACTGTTTTCGCTGCAATACATGCACAAAATTGTCGACGGCTTGATCCGTGAATACGACGGACGCCGCGTACCGGTAACCTTGTTCACCAAAAATGGCGGCATGTGGTTAGAAGCTATTGCTGATACAGGATGTGACGCGGTTGGCTTGGATTGGACGATTGATATTGCCGATGCAAAAGCGCGCGTGGGCGACCGAGTTGCACTGCAAGGCAATATGGACCCTTCCATGCTCTATGCGCCACCAGCGCGTATCGAGGAAGAAGTCCAACATATCTTAGCGGGCTTCGGAGAAGGTTCTGGACATGTCTTTAACCTTGGTCACGGTATCCATCTAGATGTACCGCCTGAACACGCAGGCGTGTTTGTTGATGCGGTACACAAGTACTCAGCGCCTTACCATCAGCGTTAAGCTTAGCTAAAGGTTTTGGCGATGCCGGTTAAGCGACTGATTTGTTCTGATAACGCATCTGCCTGACTCATTAGGTGGCTGGCACCGTCTTTAGACTCGTCAGTCACTTGGCTCACCGCATTGAGGTGCGTGTTGGCAGTCTGCAAAATTTGCTGTTGCTCGTCACTGCTCTGCGCTATTTCGGTAATAACGCTCTCTAAACGAGCGTTGGCCTGAGCTACTTCTAACATTAATCCCGTTAAGCTAGTTGCATTGTGTGCGGTTTGTGAAGCGCGTTCCGAGTGCTGCTGCATGATCCCCGACCAGCCTTCGATTTTATTGATCATAGCGTCAATTTGGCTATTAATGCGCTCTGCTGATTCCGCTGTCTTTATCGATAAATCCCGCACTTCTTGCGCAACTACTGCAAATCCGCGACCTGACTCTCCGGCCCTAGCGGCTTCAATTGACGCATTAAGTGCCAGCAAATTAGTTTGTTCAGCGATTTCTTTGATCACTTTGACGACATTGCCGACTTCGCCAGACTGCTCATTCAGCTCACCCGCTAGCTTAGTTGCTGAGGCAATATCTTGGGCAAGCTCACCAATGTCAGATACCTGCTTATTGATTTCTTGCGATGCATCTGTACAGCTTGACTCGCAAGACTGCATACCTTGCGCGGCCTCCATCAAGCGGTTTTGCGCGCTGTGTGATGCTTGCGATAACTCTTCGACTACGTTGACTAACTGGTAAGTCAAATTGGCTTGTTGCACGGCGCCTGTTTCTGTTTGTTTAGCCGAGGCCGAGGTTTCTTGGGCGACGCCGACTAAGACATCACCGGCGTGAAGCAAGCGACTCTTGAGTACAAAGGATTTGGTTTCACTAAATGCACGAGTAAACTGCAGCACGCTTTTGGGGCCTTTGCCAAAGGTAATTTTGCGCTGGAGCAAATCGTGTTCGCGTTTGGTGTTTTCGATAAACGCTGGCACGTCAAACCAATAGTCTCTGAACATGAACGAAGCCAGTGCTAGCGAACTGATGACCGCTCCCATGGCAATCCATTGTTCGTAATAGCCAAGTCCAACAAGACCAGACGTTAATAGTCCCGCAAAGGCGATGCGCTTGTGTTTAATCGGCATTTCGCCAGATTGCAAATCGATAGAACGAGTACGTAGCCTGGCGTAGATGCGCTCTGCATTTTTGATTTCATGCGGCTCAGGCTTGCGGCGTACGCTTTGGTAGCCAACGATACGCTCGTTATCAATAATCGGCGCAACAAAGGCTCGCACCCAATAAAAATCCCCGTTTTTGCAGCGGTTTTTGACAATACCACGCCAGCATTTGCCTGCTTTTAATGTGGCCCACATTTCGGCGAAGGCCGCTTTAGGCATATCGGGATGGCGCAAAATATTATGCGGTTTACCGATAAGTTCATCTTTATCAAACCCAGAATAATGCGCAAAAGCTTCATTGCATGAAGTGATGTATGATCGAGTGTCGGTGGTGCTAATGATTGTAATGCCGGGAGGAATGTCTATTTCGCGTCCGCTGCTCATAAAAAACGAGTCCATGTGATTAATATCGTAAAAATTATATATCGACAAAATCGAATATTACCGCAGTATTATTATGCGATAGTATTACAGTAAATAATCTTCTAACTTACAGGATGGCTAGGCATCTCGAGGTAAGCCTTTTTGCACAATTCGCACGAGTCGGGCTTGCTGACGGTTCTCGATGGTTGCTTGTTGCTGCTCGATGGCCCATTGCAAATGCTCAAGGAGCATATCAGTTTGAGCTGGTGTGGGCTGTGCGGCAAAGCCGTAGTCACTGAACTTTGCGGACGACAGTAGCGCTAGTTTTTGCTCTAGAAGATTCACTAATGCTGCATCACGCTGAGCATTGCCAAGCGCCACCGAAATATTGCGTTGCCATTTGGCATACCCAATACGCCGAATCGGTGAGCCTTCAGTGTGGTGTAAAAACTCTGCTTCCGTCCAGCTAAATAAGGTATTTAAGGATTGCCCGTGAAGTGCAGGGCGGGCATAAAAGTCGGCTTCAGTAGTAATCGGGGCCGTTTGATTGAAGGGACAAACGAGCTGACAATCGTCACAGCCATAGATGCGATTGCCCATTGGCTGGCGGTATTGCTCTGGTATAGAGCCGTCGTGTTCAATGGTTAGATAAGAAACACACTTACGTGCATCGACGACAAAGGGCTCGACAATGGCATTCGTGGGACAGATACTCATACAGGCGCTACAGCTTCCACAGTCTGCGTCGATGGGTTGATCCACGGGCAGAGGCAGATTAATAAATAGTTCGCCTAAGAAAAACCAGGAACCTTGCTCGGGGTTGATAGTAAGTGAGTGCTTACCAGTAAAGCCAATCCCTGCTTTCTCTGCGACCGCGTGTTCCAAAATAGGCGCGGAGTCGACAAAAGGGCGGAACTCAGCAGTTTCACAATGCGCTGTGATTTTATCGCCGAGTTGCTTGAGTTTTTTGCGCAATACTTTGTGATAATCACGGCCAAGCGCATAGCGACTGATATATCCTATTTTAGTATTATGCAAATGTCGCGCAAAACTGGCGTCAGGGGGCAGATAATCCATGCGCACGCTAATAATGCGACAGGTACCGGGTAATAATTCTGCCGGCCTAGCACGCATCATACCGCGCTGCGGGAAAAATGACATAGTGCCGTAATAATGCTTGTCGAGCCATGCTTGCAATGGTTTTTCGTGCGCCTGCAAATCGATATCACAGATCCCTACTTCTTGAAAACCTAGCGCTTTGCCCCACTCCTTGATAAGGTGAGACAAATGCGTCAAATCAAGCAAGTTTTCAAAGGACATATATGCACATTCAGATTGAGAAACGGAGCGCCAGTTTAGCACAAAAATTATTTCGCGCAGATCAAGTTGCCCAACGCGAGGCGGAGGCTGCCGAAAAAAGCATGACCAGCCTCTACGGGCTGATGCAGCGTGCTGGCAAAGCGGTTTATCAATATGCCTTCGAGCTCGTGCCCGAGTGCGAACATTTTTTGTTTGTGGTTGGCTCAGGTAACAATGCCGGTGATGGTTATGTCGCGGCTACGCTTGCTTTAGAAGATGAGCATGATGTTAAGGTGTGTGCTGTAGACCCCGACAAGCCCTTAAGTGGTGATGCATTGCTTGCACGTGATGCGTTTATTGCTGCGGGTGGCAAAGTTATTGCTTTTAACGAGTCGCTATTGCAACGTGCAGATATCGTTATCGATGCGTTATTGGGCATCGGCGCGCAGGGCCTGATCCGCAAAGAGTACTTGACCATTATTGACGCGATTAATCGCGCGACGGTTCCGGTACTCAGTGTTGATGTACCCTCAGGGCTCAATGCGACTACTGGTATTGCTTATTGTGGCTGTATTCAAGCCGATATGACGGTCACCTTTGTGGGGATCAAACAAGGCTTGGTCATAGCGGCGGGTAAAGAAGCAAGTGGAAAACTGCGCTTTGTGGATCTGGAAATTGGCAAAGCTTTTGCCGAGGTCTGTCCTTCTAATACGCACTTGCTCAACCTTGATCAATTCGAAAAACTTGCACCGCGCCGCGTTAATTCACACAAAGGTCGCTTTGGGCGGCTGTTGTGTATCGGCGGCAACGCGGGTATGTCAGGTGCAATTCGCTTAGCTGGTGAAGCCGCGCTTCGCGCCGGTACGGGCTTAGTCAAAATATACGCCCACCCAGAAAGTCGGGTACAAATATCGTCAGGCCGACCCGAGCTAATGGTGATCACCGAAGCTTTAGAAGAAGCTCTTGAATGGGCCAATACCATAGTAGTTGGGCCGGGACTAGGACAAGATCAGTGGGGACAAGAAACGTTCGCGCAAGTCATCGAGTTTATTCAAAAAAATGATTTGCCTATCGTAGTCGATGCCGATGCGCTCAACATGTTGCCGCAGCACGCGACCAGATTCTCTCCCCAGCAGTGTATTTTGACGCCACATACGGGGGAGGCAGCTCGTCTGCTAGAAACCAGTATCGATGAAGTTGATGCCAGCCGCTATTCAAATGCGCGCTTACTTGCTCAGCGCTACAAAGCCGTGACCATCCTCAAGGGCCCGGGTACTATTGTTGATAATGGGGTGCGTACATGGGTGAGTGAACACGGTAATCCGGGCATGGCAACGGCCGGTATGGGCGATGTATTGAGCGGTATCTTGGGCGCGATGATGGCACAGCGCATGAGCAATCTCGATGCAGCCAAATATGGTGTTTGTATCCATGGACATGCAGCTGATATAATTGCACAGGAATTCGGTGAACGGGGAATGCTTGCAAGTGATATTTTCCCTATCGTGCGCCGCTTGATTAACACCTAAGCAATGTCTTAGCGCGATAGCTAACATGCGTATCGCGCCGGAACTGATAAACCTTGTGTATGCAGCAGATAATAACAATAACCAATGAAGTCCACACGCAACAATTCGCTCAGCAGCTAGCTGCCTTACTGGATCCTCAGGCGCAGTATGTGCTTTATCTCGAAGGCGATCTGGGGGCGGGCAAAACCACATTTTCACGTTATTTACTACAAGCTCTGGGGCATTCAGGCTCGGTTAAAAGCCCGACCTATACAT
>CAZLGJ010000002.1:54939-59336 GCA_964559075.1 uncultured Glaciecola sp. | reverse complement strand
CGATAAAAATTGCGATTATCTTCATAAGCTAGCATACGCTGATTACTCCATTAAAATTCAGATACACTTAAGGTTTAGGCGCACTCCGTGTGTTTGTCAATTTTCTCACTGACGACTATCACATCACTGCCCATATTCAGCTAATACATGCTCAATGCGTTTCACTGAAATGGGATATTGCGTGCCGAGCTGTTGTGCAAAAAACGATACGCGCAATTCTTCAATCATCCAGCGTACCTCGAGTAATGTATCGGGGAGTGCGTGTTGAATTTGAACTTTTTTACAAATATTCGCATAGTGTTGCGAAATTTTGTCGATTTGAATTTGATGCTGGCGATCTTTTGTCGGGTCAATTTTGAGCTTTTCCACGCGTTTCGCAAGCGCGTTTAAGTAACGCTGCCAATCTTTTAAACGCGCCGCGCCAATATCGGAAACAAAATGCGGATATACCAGCTGTTCTAAATGGGATTTAATGTGCCCCACCGCTTCGAGCATATTGAGCGGAATATTGCCTTTCACAGATTTTTTGATGGTGTTGGCACAGGTCAAGCCTTGTTCCACTTGCGCGGCAATCTCTAACACGGTGTCGTTGATCTGCGCTCTAGTATATTCACAAACTTGCCTGAATGTAGCTTCATCGCGAATATCGCAAGCCTTGGTAATATCATGTTGAGCACAAAAGTCTTCAACACACTTTGCTATACCGGCTATGATGCAGTCATCAATTAGCGCTTTAACTTGACCAAACGGATTGTAATACAGCCCAAGCTTGGCTTTGTTGGGGAGTTTGTCATGCAAGTATTTAATGGGTGAAGGTATCTGCAGTTTGATCAAAGTGTACAAGCCATCAGTGTGTGACGCCTGAGCTTGCTGGGCTTGATCAAAAATCTTGATTGCCACTGAATTGCCTTCACTGACCAGTGCCGGAAAGCCATGAATCGAAAAGCCAGCGGTGCGATGCGTAAACGTGTCGGGCAACTCATCAAACGACCAATCGGTCACGCCGCTTTGCTCGAGTTCTGGCGTAGCGACATTCTCTAAAGATGCCTGCACTTGGGACTGCAGCTGCTGTTTGAGCACCAGTAAATCTCGCCCTACGCCCAGGGCTTTACCCTCATCGTCGACCACGGCGAAGCGCATTCGTAGATGTGTCGGTAACGCAACGTCATCCCAGGCTTGCGCGTCAATCTCAACCCCGGACATGCGCGCTAATTTGGCGGCTAAAGCTGGGAGTAATGGCTGCCAACGGCCGTGCTCATCATGTGTATCTAGTGCCCCTAAACAGGCATCTGCATACTGCGGTGCAGGCACAAAATTGCGTCGCAAGCGCTTTGGCAGCGCCTTAATCAAAGCGACCAGTAGCTCTTGACGCATCCCGGGCACCAACCACTCAAAGCCCACAGCCTCAACTTGGTTTAACAACCCTAAAGGGATATGGACCGTGACGCCGTCATCATCGCTATTGGGAGAAAATACGTAGCTCAGCGGCAGCGTGAGCGCATGTTGCTGCCAGCTGTTCGGAAAACGCTGCACGGCTTGCTCGGGAAGCACGTTGTGCCATAACATTTCAGGATCAAAGGTCAAAAACTCTGGATCGGTAATGCCTTTGTACCACTTGCGAAAGCTCGCTTCGGACACCACCTGTTCGGGAATGCGTTGTGCATAAAAATCCACCAACACATCTTCACTCACCAGCAAATCACGACGTCGTGTTTTTTGCTCGGTATCTACTACATCGTCCACATGGGCTTGATTGGTCGCCAAAAAAGCGTAGTTGAGGCGCGTAAAACCATTTACCAACCCTTCACGAATAAACAGCTCACGGGCGACAACTGGCTCGCGTTTGGCAATATTGACTTTGCGCGCAGGAATAATGGGCAAACCAAATAAGGATACCTTCTCAGTGGCTAATGCCGCACCCTGCTTGGCCGACCAGTACGGCTCAGATAATGAAGATTGGGTTAAGTGTTTGGCCAATGGCTCTAACCAATGGGCATCAATGCGCGCCACATAGCGAGCAAACAAACGCGAAGTTTCAACTAGTTCAGCGGCAATCAACCACTTAGGGCGTTTTTTGGCTAAGGGCGAGCCGGGAAAAATCACCACCCGCATGTTGCGCGCACCAAGGTATTCGCGATCTTTGTCAAACATCGCCGCATGCGATAACAATCCAGTTGCCAATGCACAATGGATGGTTTGATAGTCGGTTTCTTGGTCGGTGCCGCTAAGCTTCATTTCTCGGCAGGACTGCGCTAACTGCGCCACAATATCTTGCCATTCACGCATTCGCAGGTAGTGCAAGAAGTGTTGTTTACACCATTTGCGCAGCTGTGATTGACTGAGTTGTGCTTTGGCATCCAAAAACGCCTGGTAAATATTGTACAGCGTAATAAAGTCCGAATCGTTGTCGACAAACTGCTGGTGTTGTTCATCCGCTGCTTGTTGCTTGTCTAATGGCCGTTCTCGCGGATCCTGTATCGACAAACCGGCAACAATAATACTGACTTCCATCAACGCTGAAGTATCCACTGCGGCTAGCACCATGCGCGCATAGCGCGGGTCAATGGGCAGACGCGCTAACTGACGCCCCAAAGGTGTCAAACGCAGCTGTTGCCGGTTGCGCGTGATTGCTTGAAGCTCTTCTAACAAGCGAATGCCGTCATTGATAAAACGCTGATCAGGCGGTTGCACAAAGGGGAACGAGTGAATATCCCCTAGACCGAGTCCGAGCATTTGTAAGATGACGGATGCCAAGTTGGTGCGCAAAATTTCTGGATCGGTAAACTCGGGACGCTGGACAAAATCGTCTTCGCTATATAAGCGTATGCAAATACCATCAGCCACCCGGCCACAGCGCCCGGCGCGCTGCTTAGCAGACGCTTGTGATATCGCCTCTATCGGCAGTCGCTGGACTTTGGTGCGGTAGCTGTAACGAGATATCCGTGCATAACCGGGATCGATGACATAGCGGATCCCGGGTACCGTCAATGACGTTTCGGCTACGTTGGTCGCGAGGATAATGCGCCGTCCGGCGTGCGGACTAAAGATTTTATTTTGTTCAGCCGCGGCTAATCTTGCATACAGCGGCACGACTTCGGTGCTGGCCCAGCGCTGCTTGTTCAGCAGCGTTTCGATTTCGCGAATTTCGCGCTCGCCGCTTAAGAACACCAAAATATCGCCCATCGGCTCGCGGCGCAGGTGATTAACTGCTTCGATAATACCGGTTGCTAAATCGCCGTCGCCATCACTGTGCTCGTCAATCAGCGGTTGATAGCGAACTTCAACCGGATAGGTACGTCCCGACACGCTGATGATAGGTGCACCGGCAAAATGCTCAGCAAACCGTTCTGGATCGATGGTGGCGGAAGTGATAATGACTTTTAGATCGGGGCGTTTGGGCAATAGCTGGCGCAAATAGCCCAACAAAAAATCAATGTTGAGCGAGCGCTCATGCGCTTCATCGATAATGATGGTATCGTACTGGGACAAATAACGGTCGTGCTGGATCTCTGCTAACAAAATACCGTCAGTCATGAGTTTCACTAGGGTATTGTCAGAGGATCGGTCGTTAAAGCGAATTTTGCACCCCACCGTCGCCCCTACCGCTACACCGCACTCTTGCGCAATCCGATCGGCAACACTGCGCGCCGCTAACCGCCTTGGCTGAGTATGCGCAATAGTACCGGCTACGCCACGCCCAAGCTCTAAGCAGATTTTGGGTAATTGGGTGGTCTTACCCGAACCTGTTTCACCGGCCACAATCACGACTTGATGCTCGCTGAGCGCCGCTTTTATGTCCGCCTGTTTCTCGGCAACAGGCAGGTCGGGATAGGTAATTTCAGGCACGCTCTGCTGGCGCTGGACAAACTGCGCCTGAGAATGTGCCATACGCGCCACCAGAGCATCTATTTGCTCGGGCTTGGCCAAGTTTACACCCTTCGCTAGCTTATTATAAGTACGCGTAAGACTATGCCGATCGCGTGTCAAGCACTGCAATAGCTGAGTCTGAAACTGTTGTGGCTGGCTGATGTCAGCAAACGTCAACGCGTCACTCATTGAGGATCACCAAAGATCGCGATGACTTTGTTTCCGTCACGGTCAATACTCGCCCGATACATCCCCGCTGTATTAAACGGCATGGCGACATTGCCTTTTGCATCGACAGCGACTACCCCGCCATCGCCTCCTGCTGGCGCCAGTACATCATGAATGACATGATCGGCGGCAGTCTGAAGAGTTTGTTCTTGGTACTGCATGCGCTTACAAATATCGCTGGCAACCTGATAGCGGATAAAATATTCACCATGACCGGTTGCCGAAACGGCACAAGAGGCATTATCGGCAAAGGTGCCCGCACCAATGATAGGCGAGTCCCCAATACGGCCATAGCGTTTTGC
>CAZLGJ010000002.1:50580-54929 GCA_964559075.1 uncultured Glaciecola sp. | reverse complement strand
CAGTTGACGTGCCTGCCACCAAATTACCTTGTCGGTCTAACACAACCACGCCGACAGTGCCAAACTTGTCGGGTTGCTGATATAACATGGCGCTAGAGTGTTTCGTTTGTGCAGCAATTTTTTGCTTAGCTTGTTGTAGCGCCTCGAAACGTCGCGGGGTATTAAAATAGCTATTATCAACGAGCTCCAGCCCGTGCTCACGGGCAAACTCATCAGCACCAGCACCGCTTAACAGCACGTGTACAGATTTATTCATGACCGCTTGCGCCGCTTTAATGGGATTTTTGATAGTGCGCGCACCGGCTACGGCCCCCGCGTCACGCTTCGCGCCATGCATGATCGAGGCATCCAACTCATGCTGGCCAGAAAAGGTATATACCGCCCCTTTACCGGCATTGAACAGCTCCGAATCTTCCAAAATGGTCACTGCCGCAAGCACCGCTGCTTGGCCATCTTCACCCTGTTGTAACAGCGCATAACCCGTCATCAATGCTTTGTCTAAGACCGCGCGATAGGACTGCTCCAACTCGGGCGTAAACTGCGCAGCAGTCAATGTCCCTGCCCCGCCATGTAGGGCAATGGCAATCGGAGCCGGAGAGGTTGAGGAAGATGTGGCCTGTGCCTGCAGCGCTTCATCTGCTTGTACAACTGAGACACTTACCATGAGAACAAGACCTGCGAGCACATTTGCTACACGATACCAACTAGAGACCGACATAACCGCTTCCTCAACAAAAAATGACTGTTATTTTTAGAGAGGCTAGTTTAAAGGAAATGTATGCTTGCGCAAGTGATGCACAAAAAACGTCACCTATCGACGTTTTGCAATGCTTTGCCAATAGGCTAGTTCTGCATCTTGATCGCTTGCGGCCAAGATCGATTTTTTGAACATCACTGCCGAAGTAAAAGGAAACGTTGAATCGCAGCAGCGCAGCTCTTGGTACATGGCATTCAGTCTGTGCTCAATGGAGCTAGGAGATGGGGTATAGGCGATTGAGTCGGTATCGGATTGTAAAGATTGAACTAAGCGTTGCTCAATAATCGTCATCGGTGGCTTCCTTGTTTCTTTTATACGAACATGACAATAAATGCTCCAAGCAGAACAATAGTATTACCTAAGTCAGCGACATTGCATATTCATAAAACACATAAGAATCAAAAATAAAAATCTAGTTGTAGAATTGCTTTTTGCTAAGTCACTATGTGAACAATGCTTTTTTTGATGGCACAAGACTTTAGAGAATATTGGCTGAATTTTTTGTGATAAAAATGAAGTTTAAACGCTTAACCGTTCGAAAAATAGCTGAATATTTAACCTAAACGTTGACAGATGTAGGTCGATAATCCATTCTTTTTAAAGCAATTTTAAGAAATTTAAAACTTGTCAGACAAGTTCCCATTCCGTTGAGAGAAATGCATGCAAGGTGTTCACCTTAAGTTAGACGAAACTCAATCACAGCTGCTGGTTACCATCAATACCAGCGGCTTGTTACAAGCGATTGCAATTGATGATATCAAAAAATACATACGCGCCAGCCGCTTTGCTAGCTACTTTTTGGAACAAACTGCCCTAGAGGCAATCATTGCCAAAGCAAACCTCGACTTTGAATCCAACGTCGTTAATGAATACCAAGAAACCATTGGCATTGCCAAAGACGCCGAATATCAAGTAGTGCTAAGCAAAGATAAGATGAGTGCAGAGCTGATTATCACCGCGCCATATGCAGGTAAACTCCACACCGTCGCTGAATTGATTAATATTTGTAAAGAACAGGGCGTTAATCGCGGCTTGAGCAAAAAACGTATCACTGATGCATTGGCACACTGCCGGTCTTTGTTACCTGGTGATAAATACGCAGTGGTCGTGGCCAAGGGGTTACCGCCAAAAGCTGGCCAACCCACCACGCTCGTGCAGCTCGTCCCCAATATCCTCGAGCGTGTATTACGTCCACAGATAAACGAAAATGATGTGGCCGATATGCGCAACCTCGGTGAAATCGTGAGTGTGCTGAGCGGTACCCCTATTGCACGGATCAAACCCGAAACCAAAGGCCGTGATGGTTTTAGCGTCGATGGCAAAGCCATCAAAGCCAAACCCGGTAAAAAACAAGCCTTTAAACTGGATGCCAATGTGGTTGCGAGTGACGATGACCCAAACCTCATTGTCGCAGAGAAAACCGGTATGCCGAGCTTTGCCGGAAATAAAATAAAAGTTGACGATGTTTTCTCTAGCAATGGCGTCAATGTCGGCACGGGGAACATTGATTTTAACGGTGCGGTTGTGATCAATGGCGATGTCGCCGACAAAATGCGGATCATTGCCAAAGGCGATGTCACCATCAACGGTTTTGTTGAATCTGCTTATATTGAAACGACCGGAGACATCGTGATTACCCAAGGCGCCGCGGGCCAGTCTGTGTCCGCACAAGCCCCGCCCAACTGCGTATTGCGGGCACAAGGCAATGTAACGATCGCCAATGCGCAGGGCTGTGATATTCACTGTGATGGTGATTTGCATATTTTTAAACAGCTTGCGTTTTCACATGTTGCTTGTAACGGCGCAATTTATGTTGGTAAAAATAAAGACAAAGCAGAAGGTATCGTCATTGGCTGTCAAATTGTCTGTCGCGGGGATATTTGTGCAGGTGTGATCGGTGCGACATCAGGCAGTCATATCGTGATTGATTTTAGTGAACCGCTGGCGCGCCTGACTTCTGGCAATGACGAGTTACTAAGAATGGCGGCAACAATCCAGCGCAACCTCAAACAGCATCAAGCTCAGTTAGCCCGTTTACAGGGCCGTACTATTCCAGAAGAATTAGTGCCCAAAGTCACCCAACTAGAAGCGGCCTTGCGCAAAGAGCAGCAGCTCTATGTGTGGATCCAAGATAAACTCGCGGATCAAGCAGCGATTAATGCTTCACTGCCGAAGTTTTTGCGCGTCACCGCTACCAATACCCTGCACAGCGGTGTTTCTATCAAATATGTCCAGCATCAGTGGCGTTCTGAACGAGAATTTGGCCCAATGCGCGTGCAGTTTGGTAAAGAAAAGTGGCAAGCCGAACCCATAGTGTAAAGCTAGATCCAGCTATATAAGGAAAGCCTAGTGCGTCAATGCAAGTGTTTGCGTGCGAAACGGTTGCGCGACAAAAATATGCTCAATTTCCTGCGCTTTTACCGGCGCAGAATAATAATAGCCCTGCACGTAGTCACATTCAGTTAAATTGATCTTTTGTAAAGACGCGAGGGTTTCAACGCCCTCTGCGACTACATCAATATTGAGATTGTGACAGGTCTGCACGAGGTTTTTCATCAACACTTGGGTATCTTGATTGTATTCAATATCATCGATGAGGGCGCGGTCAATTTTCAAAATATCAATCGGCAGCTTACTCAGATACGCAAAAGATGAGTACCCTACCCCAAAATCATCGATGGCGATGGACACACCAAGTTGCTTAATCGCGTGAAGCGTTTTTGAAATCGTTTTAAGGTTTTTGATAAGTCCGGTCTCGGTGATTTCAATCACCAAATGTTCGGGTTCAACGCTGTATTCTTGCAAGTAGCGTTTGATCGAATTGACGATATTTAAATTGGTCAACTGATTCACAGAGACGTTGATTGAGAGTCGCTTGACCTCATGACTCACCCTAAGCAAACGCGACAGCTGGGCAATACCATTTTTGAGCACCCATTCACCGATATCAATAATCTGGCCGTCGGCCTCGGCAATTTCAATGATTTCAACTGGGGAAATCCAGCCAAGCTCGGCATGTTGCCAACGCAGCAGGACTTCTGCATTTTCAACAAGCCCGTTGGCCAGAGTCACCTTAGGCTGATATACCAATGAAAATTGATTCCCCGCAAGCGCTTTAGCGACATCAGATTTAATGGTGAGCTGACGCTTTTTTGCAGTAATATATTGTTCGGTAATCGCGACAAAATCTTCCTGTGAACGAATTAATACCGTTGCCTCGCGCAGCGTTTCGTATAGATAATCCGATGCACCGGTGAGTTCATCACTGGCAAAGTAGCTAGAGGATAAATCAATGGATACGCCTTGCTCATGCAGCCAATTCGCGGTGGATACTTGTCGAAACAGCTGAGTCAACTGTGACGGCATATCTTCCACCCAGGAGAGCAGGACAATTAGCTCTGATTCTTTGGGCTGAAAAAACTCACAGGGCACGCTAAAGTATTCTTGCACCGTTTGGGCAAGCTGCGTGAGGATTGAATCCATCGAAAACGCGTGGCGTTTTAAATCCAGCGCATTCTCAACAGAAAATAACATCGCACAATGCTTATCATTGGCAAACTGACACGCTTCGATAGCATCGACAAAGTTGCGC
>CAZLGJ010000002.1:0-50570 GCA_964559075.1 uncultured Glaciecola sp. | reverse complement strand
TCTCACCAAGAATAGATTGCACCGAGGCTTTCTCAGCAGCATGGGCTACCCCTTCCGCCACGTCTTTCAACAGCGCTTGGTTGTCCCAAGGCTTGGTCAAAAACTTAAACGCCGTGCCATCATTAAGCACGCTTAACGCCGAGTTAAAATCCGTAAAACCGGATATTATCATACCCACTTTGTCGGGATAGCGGACCTTAACTTCTGATAGCAACTCCCCTCCGTTCATCGACGGCATGCGAAAGTCCGACAACACCAAACAAATATTGGCATGGTTTTCGAGAATGTCTAACGCTTCTGCACCACTATTGGCAGTATGTACCATGTACCCGCTTTGACGAAACAAACGACGCATTGACTTCAAAATATTCAGTTCATCATCAACTACGAGAATTTCAATTTTTTCTTGTGCTTTCATTATCTATTCGTCATTCAAAGTGAAATAATTGGTTAAACTTATCGGCAAAGTCACGGGGTGCTTATAGAGACATGCCGAGTTCTATTCTAAATCGCGTTCCGGCTTTGTCATTGCCGCGAATGCTTTCAATATCACTATAGCGTAGTCCAAACCACACGCGCGGCATAACTTTATATCGGTAGCGCACATCAAATCCTTTAATATTTGAGGTCGAAAAACCCGCTATGGCGTTTTGCGCGAATTCGGTAATTACTGCATAGCGCTCTGTGTGCACATAGCGCACGTGCCACTGCATCGTGCCAACCTCGCGGAGCTTGCCGTAAGTGAGCTGCGTAGCAATACTGTGATCGCCAAAGCCATCTTCAGGTGCATCTACAGCTTGCGCAACGTCCACGCCGAGCTGCCAATTTGCCCGCTTGGCCAGCATAGTCAAGCGCAGTGACTGATGATCCAGCGCAGTATCACGGGTAGCAAACTCAGCATCTGCGCCTTCAAATTGCACCCACCACGGGTGTAGCTCCCATGACCAGTCCTCTCCTAGGCGAGTTGTAAAATGCCCCTGTAGCAATAATAAACGACCAACGGTATCACTAGCCCCATCTAATGGTGCCAATAGTGCGGCGGTAACGGGGAAGGCTTGTTTACCTTGCCAGCTGAACCCGATTGGGTGAAGGTGACGGTCCCAAAAAGTATCGGTGACATTAGTTAGCATCCAGGGCTGTTTGCCTAAGCGAAACTGCCCGAGAGTTTGCGATTGATACTGCACAAAAAGTCGATCGAGGTAAAGGTCAGAGTCGGGTTGCGGTTGTTGGTTAAATTTGACCAAAGTAATCGCTGGCACATTTTGTTTGTTTTTGAGACCGGTTGTGAGGCGCGCAACGCCGCTCCAATTAGCTCGTTTGGCCTGCAGCCCAAGATTGCCGATAAAGCGCAGACGCTGGATATCATTGCGAAAGTTAAACTGTGCGTCTTCATAGCGGAACAGCGCATTGCCCTGCCAGCGGAAGCTTGTGTTTACAGCAGAAGGCTGAGCAGCCGCCACTGTCGCAGATTGCGTAATTGTCGCATCTTTCTCTACGGATCGGCTTGCACTGACCGATACACTAAATAATAAGAAAAATAGACACCAATATTGCTGCATACAAAATTCCTTTTTTGTCAGTCTAAGTAATTGTCGTCACTGATACAAGGAACTTTACCGCATATTCATATTCTGCATATTTTGAAGGGAACATAAAATATGGTTTATTTAACGACAGGCGAAGCCGCACAGCTTTTAAATCTCACCACTCGCACCATCCAGCGCTACATCAACAAGGGTATTATCAAGGCGCATAAACTGCCCGGCAGGGGCAATAACCGCATCGCCTTACAGGATTTCACCACATTTTGTGAAGCCCATGAAGTACCCGTCCCCGGACAGTTATTGGCAATTGAAGAAGCGCCTAAAGTGTTGATCATCGAAGATGACATCCCCATGCTCAAAAGTATTGCCAGAGTCATCAAACAAGCGCAGTGGGAGCCGATTATGGCGACTGATGGATTTCAAGCTGGTGCTTTGTTAAACCAACATCAACCCCAAGTCATGACTTTAGATGTCAATATGCCGGGCATTAACGGTTTGGATATTTTGCGCTTTACGCGTGAACAAGGTGAATATGCGTCGCTCAAAATTATTTTAATCTCAGCGGATGCGAACAACCTGATGCACACCGCCATCAGTGCTGGAGCAGATGCGGTTATCCAAAAACCGTTCAAGAACGAAACTTTACTCAATACCATTGCGGAGCTAATTAATGATGCGTAAATCAATTCGTTGGCGCTTGGTTGCCTGCATGCCAATCCTAAGCGCTCTGTTTTTTGTCAACGCTTTGCATGCGCAAACCTATACGTTTGGCGTGGTACCGCAACAGGCCTCGAATGTGTTGGCGATCCGCTGGGTGCCACTGACTAACTACCTATCAGACCAAACGGGCTTAGACATTCGCTTTGCCACCGCCAAATCGATTCCTGCGTTTGAAAAAGAGCTGGCAAAAAACACCTATGACATCGCTTATATGAATCCGTTTCACTATACGGTATTTGCCTCGCCTACAGGCTATGACGCTGTTGCTATGCAGGCCAATAAAACCATTAAGGGTATTATCGTCAAACGCAAACAAAGTCCCATTAGCACGATAGCGGATTTGACCGAACAAACCATCGCGTTTCCCGCACCTGCGGCATTTGCAGCAACCTTACTACCAAGTGCCGAATTAACGCAAGCGGGTATCCCTTTTGCACCGCGATTTGTTAAGTCACATGACTCGGTTTACCTAAACGTTCAGCGGGGATTCGCCGCCGCCGGTGGCGGCATTATGCGCACCTTTAATAACTTGCCAGACTCGGTTAAACAAGATTTAGAGGTGTTATTTACGACCAAAGCGTATACGCCCCATGCTTTTGCTGTTAATTCCGAGTTACCGCTACCTGTGCGTCGTGTGATTCAAGACGCTTTAGTAAATATGCATTTATCCGATACAGGAAAAGAGATCCTCGATACGCTCGGTATGTTTGAACTGACAACAGCGCAAGATCACAGCTGGGACGATGTTCGGGGTTTACAGCTTTCAACGGCAGAGATTGCAAAATAACTCATGACTTATTCGCTTCGCAAAAAATTGACATTTGGCGTCACTCTGATTGAGGCATGCTTCTTTTTGATGCTTGCCTTGATGGTGACAGCCGTCATTGAAGCGTCACTGTCATATAATTTAGAAAAAAAAGCCAAAATGTCTGCACAGCTCTTTGCCAGCATGACCAAAGATGCCGTTGTGACCTATGACATTGCCTCATTAGAAGTCTTTGTGCAGGAAATGATGACGCATCAGGATATTGTTTATGCACGCATTCTTGACAGCAACTATAACAATCTAGCGCAATCGGGTGATGCGCCAGCAATGACAGTATATGCAACAGAACAATCGGTTGCAGCTGTGAACGATGGCGTGTTTGATGTCGAAGCCGCTATTGTGATTGAGGGACAGGCATTTGGGTATGTGCAACTTGGGTTAAAAGTTGATTTTATCGCTCAAGCCATCAACGAAACTCAGCTAGTTATTGCTGGGGTGGCGGCAGTAGAGATTCTATTTATTTCAATCATCGCATATTTTTTTAGTGGCTACTTAGTCAAGCAACTCACGCGCCTCAAGCAAAGCGCAGAAAATATGACACAACAGATCACCACTGGCGAACCTATTCGAGAACGCATTGATATGTACGATACCGATCATGAAGTCATGGTCGTGGCCGAATCGTTTAACGCGCTTGTCGATGCCTTAAACCGCCAAATTAAACGTTCACAAAAGTTTCAAAATGAATTGTTTACTCTCAACGCCAACCTCGAAGAGCAAATCATTAACCGCACCGCCATGCTCAGAACCAGTAATGAGAAACTCAAAGACATTAACAAAGACCTTAAAGAAGCACAGTCACAGCTCAATCAAGCAGAAAAGATGGCATCGGTGGGACAACTTGCCGCTGGGGTTGCTCACGAAATTAATAATCCCGTCGGCTTTGTCAAAAGTAATCTGGCATCCTTGCGAGAGTACCTAGTGACATTTACCCAGCTCAATGAATTGATTTTGGCTTTTTTGGCGTCCAAAGACGTGTTTGAGAGACGTGTCTTGCAACAAAAAATCGCGGCGATCATGAGTGAAGAAGATATTCAGTTTTTGTTGGCTGACGGGATGGATATCATTCAAGAGTCGGACGATGGCCTTGCCCGAGTGTCTGACATTGTCAGTGGGCTGAAGAGCTTTTCACGCGCAGATGAAGACTCCATGCAATCGTTCAACATCAATCAGTGTATTGAGACCACACTCAAAATGGTGCATAACCAGTTAAAGTATCACTGCACCATCGACACTCAATTAGACTCAGACCTGCCGAATATCGATATGCATGTTGGTAAAATTATTCAGGTATTGACGAATTTGCTCGTCAACGCTGGCCATGCTGTGGGAGAGCGCGGCAATATTCAAGTGATCAGCGAAATGGTCGATGGCAATATAAAGGTGACTGTCGCAGATAATGGTCACGGTATTGCGCCTGAACACTTAAAACAGCTATTTGACCCTTTCTTCACCACCAAACCGGAAGGAGAAGGAACGGGCTTGGGGCTGTCGATATCCTTCAACATCATTAAAGAACACCAGGGACGTATTGATGTTGAAAGTGAAATCAATGTGGGCACCAAATTTATGATTACCCTGCCCATTCATGCCGATGAAAATACCATTGCCAATGCCATGGCCAATAATCAGCACAGTGATGTGCTAGTATCCTAACTAACGGAAATGAATATGGAACCTACGGTAGCTAATAATAAAGCAGCAGCAACATCGACACCGCACGTATTTACCGTGTTGTTTGTGGATGATGAAACCAGTATTTTGCGCTCGATCAAACGCCTGTTTCACAAGTCCAACATCAATATTTTGTTGGCGCAAAGTGGCAAAGAAGCACTAGAAATGTTTGCCAACCACGATATCGCGATGATTGTGTCGGATATGAAAATGCCTCATATGACCGGGGCTGAGTTATTAGCACAAGTAGCGGACTTGTATCCGGATGTATATCGCGTGGTATTGACTGGTTTTGCGGATTTAGATTCGATCATGACCGCGGTTAACCAAGGCGGGATCCATCGCTACTTACAAAAACCTTGGGATAATCAAGAGTTAGTGTTAGCCGTCAAAGATGGCCTCAAGTACACCAAACTCAAGCAAGAAAATATTCGCCTGCAGCAAACGCTGGTTAAACAAAACCGCGCGCTCAAAGAACTGACTCACTCTTTAGATAAAAAAGTCAACGTGCGCACCAAGCAAATTCAAGCTGCGATGCACAAGCTCAAGCGCGAATATGCGGCTGCTGAAAAGGTGCTGTTTAACTGCATCAGTGTGCATCCAGAGCTCGATGGCGAGTTTGCGCAACTCGTCGGCAAACTCGCGGTAGAGCTGGCTGAAAAAATGGCGCTGTCCAAAGACCAAATTCGCGACATCCAGCAAGCTGCACTGTTATGTCAGATTGGGTTGATTGGCAAAGAAGTGCATTTGTTTAACACCGCTTTTAACGATCTCAACTACGAACAACAAAAAGCCTACGTGCGTCAGGTGGATATTGCAACCATGATGCTCTCACCACTCACCCATATGCAAAGCGTGATAGATATTATCGAGCATCAGTTTGAATATTATAACGGCCAAGGCTACCCGGAAATGCTGGTTGGCGAGACTATCCCTGTCGGTGCGCGGATCTTATTTATCGCGCGTGATTTTTGGCGTTACCGCGTGGGCAAAGTAAGTATTAAGCACTATGAGGCCTATGAGGCTAGACAAGAAATGAATATGCATCGCGGCACCAAATACGATCCTGCTATCTTAGATCATTTTAATGAGCTCAGTCTCGATTATGAAGAAGTGCCTGATGATGGCTCAATCAGTGTTGGCGAGCTTAAGCCCGGCATGATCTTAGAAGCCGACATTTACAACCAAAAATACGTGTTGATGTTGCCCCAAGGCCATACCTTTACCGAGGCGACGATCAACAAGCTCAAACAATACGAAAACAATCACAAAGAACGCTTACGCGTCTTTGTGATGGATGAAGAACCAGTTGAAGCATCGCCTGCTTAACGAATAAACACAGTGATATAAGATGTTACCACGTGATATCTAACTGGGTTGGCGCTTGTGGGTCTGACAATAGTGTGTGCGTAACCAATAGCGCACCGTCTTGCCACTGCCAGGCAACGGCGGCGCTATTAAGGCTTACCGAATTAGGGCGCTCTATCCCCCAAATTTTGCTCGTCACTTGGCGCTGTGCCGGCGCACCGGCATAACTGCCCTGTACCGTATAATGCAAACTCAGCGCGCTTGGCCGCTGGGCGGCACTTAAGTGTATGCTTTGGTAAGCATTGGTCTTGATGCTGTGTGGATCGCGACCATCATCTTCATACCAAGTGTTTTGTGCCAGCGGAACACTAGTATCAGCGTAATACTCAATCACTAATTCATCGGTGTGGTAGTCATCAAGGTGCGATGGAGCAACTGCTAGCTGAGGAATAAAGCTCCCCGCTTTAATGTGCACTGGGATCTGCTCAAGCGGCGCAGCAGCTTGCACCTTTTGTCCACCAGGTAACTTGGTTTTTTGCCAATAATCAAACCATACGCCTTGTGGTAACGATACGCTTTGTGCACGCAGCCCAACCTCGGTCACCGGTGTTACCAGCATCGCATCACCAAACATATAGCTAGTAGCATGGTCAAATTCAGCACCGACAAAACTGGTCGGGCGCATCAATGGCATGCCGGTCATACTATTATACATCGCCTGTGAATAAATATATGGCATCAAACGATAGCGCAGCTTGATGTATTTTCGCGCAAGGTCTAGTGCAATGCCGTCGTGAAACACTGGCTCAGGGGCAATGTTTTCTTGTGCATGCGGACGAAAAACCGGGCTAAACACGCCGTGTTGGGTCCAGCGCACGTAGAGCTCTGGATCAAAGGTATCGCCTCCAGCAAAGCCACCTATGTCAGAGTGAATATAGGCCAAACCAAACACCGACATTTGTAATGCCAACTCAACCTGCGACTGTAATCCGCCCCAACTGCGCGATACATCCCCGGTCCATGGCGTTAACCCATAGCGCTGTGAGCCCAAAAACCCCGAACGCATCAAGATAAAAGGCCGTTGCTCTGGCTGCAAGCGACGCATTTGTTGATAGACATTCGCCGCCCACTGATGACCATAGACATTGTGAATTTCATCTGCGGTGCGCGTAATGCCTGCCACTTGATGCAGTGTATCGGCAGGATGAACTTCGGGCTCCCCCAAATCGCCCCACCAACCTGCAACACCTTGCTTGGCAAGCGAGGCGTAAAACTGCCCAAACCAATCTTGTCCATCTGGCGAAAACACATCGACCAAACCCGTGTTACCAAAGAAAAAATCAAAAGTTTTAGGCGTTTGGTTTAAGCCAGTGGCCAATGCATTATTGCTTACCGCATCCTCCCACTTTGTTGAAGTGGTTAAAATAAAAGGCTCGGTGATCACAATGGTTTTGACATTATCCGCCAAGAGCTGAGCGATCATTTGCTCAGGCTCAGGCCAAGCCGCTAGATCCCATTCAAGGTTACCCATATGCCCTTTGACGTCTTTACCAAACCAATATAAGTCCAGCACAATCGCATCTAACGGCACGTCTTTTTGGCGAAATAACGCAGCAGTATCGAGGGTTTCTTGTTGCGTGCGGTAGCCAAAACGCGATGCAAAATTGCCCAATGCCCAACGCGGTGGCAATGGCTGGGTGCCTGTCGTCTGCACGGTGCGTTTGACCACCTCAGGCAAAGTATCTGCCATCACCACTATGTAGCTTAAGCGCCCTGCTTGCGCATTAAACTCAAGCACATCAGCTTCATCCGCGCCAATATCAAGCTCGCCAGTGGCACTGTTATCAAACAAAATTGCGTAGGACTGATCCGACATAACCGCCGGCAGCGAATAATACATCTGCTTGGATTCAGTGGTATAGCCATAATGAGCACGGTTGTATAGCGGCATTTTGTGGCCGCGACGATCCATCCCCAGCACGCGCTGACCACCGCCATAAAACTGCTCACCTGGTGCGATCTTAAAGCGCACGCCACGCATGTTGGGATAGACAAACGCCCCCGTCTCTTCCTCGACTAAGCGCTCATTGTTGCGATAGAACGCCATGCGCTGTGTCGCTTTATCGATTTTTACGGCATATTGGGCTGTGCCAAAACGCACATAGCTATCGGTTTCAGTGAGCCGCAGTTCACTTTCCTTGACCGCAGCTAAAGCGGACTCTGGTAAGGCAAACGACGGTAACATCTGTGCATCAACATGATGGGTGATGACAAACACCCCATCGTGCTGGGCGGTTACCGTGACCGAGTGACTAGCATTACTAAGATGCAGCCGTGCACCATCGCGTTCATAGGTAAACGGGACTGAAGACTGCTCAAGCGCCAGTGCTGGCACGGCGCTCACTAGCCAAACCAACGCCCATACGGCTGTTTTTAAGTGCGAAAACGTCATGTGCTGACCTTATGGTTGCAGTTCAAGCACAACGGACGCCAGCCCTTGTATTTCAAGGGGCAAAGCGCCAACACCGTCGGTGACGCGTAACTCAAAATCACGACCAGTTAGCAAATCGACAACGCGATTACTGCCATTTTTTAACTGGAGCTGGGTCACAACAGCTGCAGGCAGGTGCAAATCAGTGCGCATCGCCTCCGTAGTAAAGTTATTGACCACAATAAGCTGTTCATCGAGGGTAAAGCGGGTAAACGCAAAGTGTTTATCGGTGTAGCCTGGAGTGGCTTTATTGGCACTGTGAAGTGATAAATACTCACCGGCCATGGCAGGATGAAACGCAGCTATCTGCATCACTTTGATGTAAAATTCGCGCAACGCAGCTTCTTCTTTGGTGAGTTGTCTACCATCAAACGCGCCATTATTCATCCAGCGCTGGTGTGCAGGCACCCCCATATAATCAAAGATACTGGTACGCGATGGACCACCAAAACCCGGTTCTTCCGAGCCATCTTCACCCACATCCTGACCAAAATAGAGCATCGTTGGGGAGCGGCTAATCAAAGCAGAGACGACTAGCATAGGCTTGCCCTTGTGCATGTCACCGGCAAACTCAGGGCTGGCAATGCGCTGCTCATCATGATTTTCCAAAAAGTGCAGCATGTGCTGTTCGATATCACGGACTTCAGCTTGGATACGTTC
Source organism: uncultured Glaciecola sp. (assembly GCA_964559075.1). Lineage (GTDB taxonomy): Bacteria > Pseudomonadota > Gammaproteobacteria > Enterobacterales > Alteromonadaceae > Opacimonas. The sequence continues at coordinate 41,347 of CAZLGJ010000002.1, read as the reverse complement.
AAGCGCATCGGTACTGCCATGTCCCTGAATAACCCATTTTAATGCGTCATAAAAATCGACCTTATCGTACAAATAATCCATTTTCCCCAAGTGCAAATAGTCGCGAAACAGGCTCGGATTATAGACTTCTGCCAAAAGGAAGGCATCGGGGTTTTTCTGCTTGATTGACGAGTTCAAAAATGACCAAAATTCAACTGGCACCATTTCTGCCATATCAAAGCGAAAACCATCCACGCCCTTGTCTAACCAAAAATGCACAATGTCCTCAAACTTATACCAAGAATCCGGTAAATCTTTGTCCTGCCAAAAAGCATGGTGTGCTGCTAAGTCTTTTTTGCGGTATGCAGACGGTAAAGTAGGAAAGTCATAAGTGCCGTCTGGACGTACACCATAGTTGACCTTAACGGTTTCATACCAGTCATTGATATCAGGCTGGGCTAAGCGTGAGCCGTTGCCGGTCCACTTGGCTGGCGATTCGGTAAATTGGTTATCGAGCCGTGGCGCAGTATCGCCACCGAGCGGTTGATAGCCGTCTTTGGCTTCAGGCACGACAAAATCCTCGCCCACGATGTAGTAAAAGTTGTTGTCACGTGCATACTCCACAGTGGTATCGTCATTTGCACCAAAGTCCTCTACTCCGTCAGGTTTACCCAATGACTCGTATTGACGCGCTACGTGATTGGGCACGATATCAATGATCACCTGCATACCATGCGCATGCGTCCGTGCCACCAATGCTTCAAACTCAGCCATGCGCTGAGCCGGATCATCGGCCAAATCGGGGTTCACCGAGTAATAGTCTTTCACCGCATAGGGTGAGCCAGCGCGACCTTTGATGACGTCGGGATCGTCAAGTGAAATACCGTACTGCGTGTAGTCAGCCACTAGCGCATGATGAGGAATGCCGGTATACCAAATATGTGATACGCCTAGCTCTTTAATACCCGCTAGCGCTTCATCGGTAAAATCAGACATTTTGCCGACGCCGTTTTGCTCAACTGTGCCCCATGGAACATTGGCCGTTTGGGTATTACCAAATAAACGGGTAAACACTTGGTATACCACGGGTTTAACATGCGCAGGCTGGCTCATGGCGCTCTCCTTGTCAGAGGTTGGCGTTGTGGCAGTCTCTGGCGCTTTAGAACAGCCTAAAATAGTCACGCTTAACGCGGCGACGATCGCACCAGCTAGCGCAAGTTTTGATGATTTAAAATGCATTCTTATCCTCACATACCTATGAAATTTTTAGCTAGCTTACCTGAATTCAACGTCAAAAGTGTCCTGCATACGATTTCATTCAGGTACTCCCCTACACATCTTTTGTATAGTACAATTGCCAGCATCAGAACAGTCCAACCGGCAACTATTTTTCTTTTATGACAGCATCCCCTAGTTTTACTTGTTTAGACGGCGGTATGGGCCAATTATTAACCCAGCGCTCTTTGCGACCTTTAAGCAATTTATGGTCAGCAGAGATCATGTATCACGAACCGCAGTTGGTGAGTGAGTTGCATGCTGAATTTATTCAAGCCGGTGCCGAGGTTATTACGCTCAATACGTATACAGCCACCCCTGATCGTTTAGCGGCAAATGGTGCTTTGGATTGGTTAGCTACTCTACATAGCAATGCCATACATGCTGCGCGTACGGCAATTGCCAAGAGCGGCAAAGCGGTGCAAATCGCGGGGTGTTTACCGCCATTACTGGCCAGTTATCGCCCAGATGTCGCACCAGACAGATTTGCCTCTCAACAAAGCTACACACAGCTCGTGGCCCTGCAAAATGATGGGGTGGATGTATTTATCTGTGAAACTATGTCATCAATTCTTGAAGCAACCACTGCATGTGCTGCCGCTAAAACATCAGGTAAGCCAGTGTGGGTTGCGTTTTCAGTGTCGGATAGCCACCCTGAGCAACTTAGAGGAGGAGAATCCCTGCATGAGGCTGTGCAAGCCCTGCTGCCGTTGGCGCCAGATGCGATCTTGCTCAACTGCTCGCGACCCGAAGTGATTTCTAAAGCGCTACCGATTATAAAAGGATACGGTCTTCCTTTTGGCGCATACGCCAATGGCTTTGAATCGGTCACCTCCCTTTACCCAGGTGAGACGGTCAAAACACTCACTGCCCGCACAGATTTTTTACCCGCACAGTATGCGGATTTTGCACAAGCGTGGCACTCGCTTGGGGCGTCAATTATCGGCGGATGTTGTGAAGTCACGCCAGCACATATCGCCGAGCTTAACTCTCGGCTTAGGTAGATTGATGCGGTGCTTCCTAGCATTATTTAAGTTCAAATCGATTATGTTGTAAATCAATGGTCAACTGTCGATGCGAGGTGCCAATGATGAGGTCAATTTTTTCTCCGTCAAGTTTGAGATTAAAGCCTTCCATATAATCAGCCACACCTAATAAAAACTCGGTATTTTGTATCGTAATGGGCACCGTATACTGATGATAAACATAGGCACCATATTTTTTTTGTTCCTTATTAGCATAAAGCCCAGTAAACAGCGCTTTATTTAGAATATCGACAGGCGACCCCGTATCAAGCACAGTTGTTAGATAATTGTCCCCTAATCTAAGGACAGTGATGGGTTTTGAGTCAAAAAATATAAACGGTTGAGGGCTTTGCATCGCCAGGGGGGAATTGGAAAAAGTAACCTGTTGTGTTTGCCAATCAAACCTCACCACCTCAACCAAGCCAATCAGACTATCCAGACCCATGAAAATATCATATTGTTGATCCGAGCTAAATTGGCCACTTTCCTCAACGCTCACCGTGTACTCTGCCCTTAGATTATGCAGCTCCATACCGCCAAACTGCAGGCGTTTGATGATGGTCGGGCTGTTTGTGGACACTCTATCAAACGCCGGCATGTAAGATGTGCCGATAATAGATGGGTCGGTGGGCAGGTTATATTTGTCGACCAAGGCTTGTGAGACAGTGATGCCGTGCCCACCAGTATCCAATACGATCCTCACCGTATCGCCTCCCATTTTCCCAACAAATAGATTGCGCTTTAGGGGCAATTGCACCTGCTCTGTGTCAGTAAATTGCACAGAGGATGGAGGGAACTGATTGTAGAAGTCACTGCCCCACGTTGTGTGTTTCGCATCCTTCACGGCATGCAGACGATTGGCATAAATGTAAGCGTTAGACAAAAACTGCGGCTTAGGCGGTTTGCTGCCATGCACTGAAAGCAGCTCAAAGGATGTCTGGTAGTTTGCTTGTGCATAAGCCTTAAACCATGCAGGTGCAGCGTTGTCTTGTTGAGATAAATACAGTTGCTGTACCGCGCGTTCAGCCAATACTTGGCTCGATGAAAACAGCAGGATCAGGACTAGCCATCGTAGTTTGTGCATTTTTCATGTTTCCCTATAAAAAAAGCGCCAATAAGGCGCTTTTTGAGTATAAACCACGTTTGTGCAGATCGCTAAATGTGCTCAACCTCGATGATTTCAAACTCGACAATGCCCTTGGGGGTTTGAATATTGGCGACATCATCAACTGACTTGCCGATTAAGCCACGTGCAATCGGTGAATTGACCGAGATTTGGTTGTTTTTGATATCCGCTTCATCATCGCCCACAATGCGATACGTAATTTCTTCATCGGTATCACAATTGAGCACAGTAACCGTGGTACCAAAAATGACTTTCCCCGAATTGGGAATATTGGCCACATCAATAATTTGCGCGTTGGAAAGCTTGCCTTCGATATCTTGAATACGCCCTTCACAGAAGCTCTGCTGTTCGCGTGCAGCGTGGTACTCAGCGTTTTCTTTAAGATCGCCATGCTCGCGGGCTTCGGCGATGGCTTGAATAATCTGTGGTCGCTTTACCGATTTTAACTCTTGTAATTCAGCACGCAAGGCTTCGGCGCCTTTCACTGTCATAGGAAACTGTGTCATGGGGGATCCCTCTTCTCATTTTTGTATAGGCTATGTATGACATCCATGTGCTCAGGGCAAACATGAATAAAAAAGCGCCTGTGAACAGACGCTTTTAATTACATTTTTACGACGTAATAATAAATGGCTTTGCGCCGTTTGTCATCTCGATATTAATGATTTTTTACCTGTTGATGTAAGGCTTGCACCGAGGTCACGCGCGCGCGATCATCCGCTTCTTTGGAATTGATCGTCGCAAATGCGGCGTTTAACGTGGTGGTGTATGTCACCTTGTTCAACAGGGCCTCTTTACGAATGTAAACCGAATCAGTGATCGCCTGACGCCCTTCAGTGGTGTTGATGATATATGCATACTCACCGTTTTTGATTGCGTCAACGATGTTCGGACGACCTTCAGAGACTTTATTGACTACGGCCACATCGGTCACGCCAGCATCATACAGGGCTGTCGCCGTGCCGCGAGTCGCTTCGAGCTCATAACCACGCTCCAGCATCAACTTAGCCAGTTCCACCAAACGTACTTTGTCATTATTGCGCACTGATAGTAACGCTTTGCCGCCCGTTGGGATAGGCGAGGACGCACCTAAGTTCGCTTTGGCATAGGCTTCTTCAAACGTTTCACCCACGCCCATTACTTCGCCGGTGGAGCGCATCTCTGGACCCAACAGTGGATCAACACCTTGGAACTTCGCAAATGGCAACACCACTTCTTTGACCGAGTAAAACGGCGGAATGATTTCATCCGTCACACCTTGACTCGCCAGTGACTGCCCTGCCATTGCACGGGCTGCTACTTTGGCACAGGCACGCCCTGTCGCTTTAGACACAAAAGGTACAGTACGCGCAGCACGCGGATTAACCTCAATCAGATAGACTTCGTTGTCTTTGACGGCAAACTGGGTATTCATCAAGCCAACTACGCCTAGTTCCAAGGCCATCGCTTTAACTTGTTCACGCATGACTTGCTGGATTTCAGGCGATAGCGAATACGGCGGCAACGAACAGGCTGAATCGCCTGAATGCACACCTGCTTGTTCGATATGCTCCATAATACCGCCAATCACGACATCGGTACCGTCGCAGATAGCATCAATATCAACTTCAATCGCGTCATCTAGGAAGCGGTCAAGTAACACAGGTGAATCGTTCGATACCTTGACTGCCTCGTTGAGATAGCGCTTTAAGTCTTTAAGGTCATAGACGATTTCCATAGCACGGCCGCCTAACACGTAGGATGGACGCACCACCAATGGGAAACCGATATTTTCAGCTTCGGTAAGCGCCTGTTCCATATTGCTGACGGTGGCGTTGGCAGGCTGCTTAAGATTGAGCTTGTTTACCATGTGTTGGAAACGCTCGCGATCTTCGGCGCGATCAATCGCATCAGGTGATGTCCCGATAATGGGCACACCGTTGGCTTCTAAGGCACGCGCAAGTTTTAATGGTGTTTGACCACCGTACTGAACAATCACGCCTTTGGGCTGCTCAACACGCACAATTTCAAGCACATCTTCAAGCGTTACCGGCTCAAAATACAAGCGATCTGATGTATCATAATCGGTCGACACCGTTTCTGGATTACAGTTAACCATGATGGTCTCGTAGCCGTCTTCGCGCATTGCAAGGGCTGCGTGTACACAGCAATAATCGAACTCAATTCCTTGACCGATACGGTTTGGACCGCCACCTAAGACCATGATCTTGTCTTTGTCAGATGGATTAGCTTCGCACTCTTCATCATAGGTCGAGTACATATACGCGGTGCTGGTCGAAAATTCTGCGGCGCAGGTATCAACGCGCTTGTACACAGGCTTGATACCGGCTTTGAGGCGCGTATCGCGAATATCGTCTTCTGCCACATTAGTCAGTGCGGCAAGACGCGCATCTGAGAAGCCTTTGCGCTTAAGCTTGCGCATTAGGTCTGGCTCAATACCTGCGAGGCCAATGCGTTCAACGAGTTGTTCAAGCTGAATGATTTCCTCAAGCTGAACTAAATACCAACGGTCAACATTGGTGTAGCTAAACACTTCATCAACACTCATGCCCATGCGGAAGGCATCACCAATGAACAAAATACGGTCTGCACCTGGCTCACGCAATTCATACATCAGGGTTTGTTTGGCATCAGGCGCATCCATATCCAAGATAGGATCCATACCGTTGATCCCTACCTCTAGTCCGCGCAGGGCTTTTTGCAATGATTCTTGTTGGTTACGACCAATCGCCATAACCTCACCTACTGACTTCATCTGGGTCGTTAAGCGATCATTTGCGCCAGCAAATTTTTCAAAGTTAAAACGCGGGATCTTAGTGACGACGTAGTCAATCGCAGGTTCAAACGATGCGGGTGTTAAGCCGCCTGTGATATCGTTGGCCAATTCATCAAGCGTATAACCGATGGCGAGTTTCGCGGCGACTTTGGCAATCGGGAACCCCGTGGCTTTTGACGCAAGTGCGGATGAACGCGACACACGCGGATTCATCTCGATAATGACCATGCGACCGTCTTTCGGGTTAACCCCAAACTGGACATTCGAGCCACCGGTTTCAACACCGATCTCTCGCAGTACTGCCATGGCGGCATTACGCATGATTTGGAATTCTTTATCAGTGAGCGTTTGCGCAGGTGCTACCGTGATCGAGTCACCGGTGTGCACGCCCATCGCATCGAAGTTTTCAATGGTACAAACGATGATGCAGTTATCCGCTTTGTCGCGCACCACTTCCATCTCATACTCTTTCCAACCAATTAATGACTCATCAATCAAAAGTTCAGAGGTAGGTGAAAGGTCTAGCCCGCGCGTACAAATTTCGTTGAATTCGTCAATGTTATAAGCAATACCACCACCGGTGCCGCCCATAGTAAATGACGGACGAATAATACACGGAAAACCGATACGGCTTAATACATCGTGTGCTTCTTGAATAGTGTGAGCAATCTCAGCACGTGGACATTCAAGACCAATAGATTTCATGGCTTTGTCGAAGCGCTCGCGATCTTCCGCTTTGTCGATGGCATCTGCTGTGGCACCAATCAACTCTACGCCGTATTTTTCAAGCACGCCATGCTTGTTCAGATCAAGTGCACAGTTTAGCGCAGTCTGGCCGCCCATGGTTGGGAGCACCACATCTGGGCGTTCTTTTTCGATAATTTTTTCGACGACTTCCCAGTGAATTGGCTCGATGTAGGTGGCATCAGCCATTTCGGGATCCGTCATAATGGTCGCTGGATTGGAGTTAACCAAAATCACGCGGTAACCCTCTTCACGCAATGCTTTACACGCTTGTGCGCCAGAGTAGTCAAATTCACAGGCTTGACCAATCACAATAGGACCGGCACCTAAAATCAATACACTTTGTATGTCAGTACGTTTTGGCATCTTAATTCCTACTGTTTATGTTGCTCAATCAATTCAATAAAGTGGTCAAATAACGGCGCAGCATCGTGTGGGCCTGGGCTGGCTTCAGGGTGACCTTGAAAACTAAATGCCGGTTTATCCGTTAGATGAATGCCCTGTAATGACCCATCAAATAAAGACTTGTGCGTCACTTCGATATTGGCAGGCAAATTGTCTTCTTTTACGGCAAAACCATGGTTTTGTGAGGTGATCATCACCACATCGCGCGCAATATCCTTGACTGGGTGGTTGGCGCCGTGATGACCAAATTTCATTTTTTCCGTCTGTGCACCACTTGCTAAAGCAAGCAGCTGATGACCAAGGCAAATTCCAAAAATCGGCAGGCCTTTGTCCAAAAATGACTGAATAGCAGCAATGGCATAAGTACAAGGCTCAGGATCGCCAGGGCCATTGGATAAGAAGATGCCATCGGGATTGAGCGCTAATACGTCTTCTGCTGGCGTCGTAGCAGGCACAACAGTTAAGCGACAGCCGCGCGCAACCAGCATGCGCAAGATATTGTGTTTTGCCCCAAAATCATAGGCAACCACGTGATGCGGTAAGTCCGTCACATCCGTTGCATAGCCCTCGCCTAAGGCCCACACGCTATCATTCCAAGTGTGCGTCTCAGTGCAGGTCACGTCTTTTGCCAAGTCCATGCCTTTGAGTCCGGCAAATGCTTTAGCTTGTGCCAAAGCAGATGCTTCATCTAGTGCATCACCGGCAACGATACAGCCGTTTTGTGCGCCTTTATCACGTAAAATACGCGTAAGGCGACGCGTATCGATATCTGCAATGCCGACAATATTGTTGGCGATGAGATAATCCGTTAATGATTGTTCGTTGCGGAAGTTCGAAGCAAGGAGCGGATAATCGCGGATCACCAGTCCTTTTGCCCAAATATTGGATGATTCGACATCTTCGCTGTTCGTGCCGGTATTCCCAATGTGGGGATACGTCAGGGTCACGATTTGTTCAGCGTATGAGGGGTCGGTAAGAATTTCTTGATAACCTGTCATTGAAGTATTAAAAACAACTTCACCAACAGATTCGCCAGTGGCACCAATTGCGGTACCTTTAAAGACAGAACCGTCTTCTAACACCAAAAGGGCAGTATGAGACAAGTCAACCTCCAGTCGTAGGATAACTAGGTGCAACAAACCAAAATTTTGTTACACATACAAAAAACGGGATAAAAACATACATGTATGTTCATCCCGTCGACACATCCTTTGCACTACATCAGTTCATCCGTCGAACTGAATTAATTCTCGTAGGCAAATTAGCGAAATTATATAGTTAAACGTGAATTTGTGCCAGTTAAAATTACAAAAACCCCAAAAATAAGGTGTTTATGCAAAATTTAGGGCTTAAGGTGTAAAAACCATGTTAAACCACGTCGTAAACAGGCCAAATTGTAAAAGATTTTTATAAACCCAATACGTCAAACATCGAATACAGACCCGCAGGTTTGTCTTTGAGCCATTTGGCCGCGCGCAATGCCCCCTTGGCAAACGTCATGCGACTTGAGGCTTTATGAGTCAGCTCGATGCGCTCACCAAGTTCGGCAAACAATACCGTATGATCGCCGACCACATCGCCACCGCGCACAGTAGCAAAACCGATAGTTTGTTGGTCGCGCTCACCAGTCACCCCTTCGCGACCATAAACCGCACACTCGGCGAGGTCGCGATTAAGTGTCGCAGCTATACCTTTACCTAACGCGAGAGCGGTGCCAGAAGGTGCATCGACTTTGTGCCGGTGATGGGTCTCAATGATTTCGATATCGGCACTCTCCCCCATAACCTGCGCGGTTTGTTGCGCCAGTTTAATCAACAGATTCACACCCACGCTATAGTTGGCCGCAAACACAATGGGAATATGCTTTGCTGCATTGTGTAGCGCTTGCTCTTGCGCCTCGTTAAAGCCAGTGGTACCAATCACAATAGGCGTATTATTGGCAACACACCAATCAAGGTGAGGTTGTAATACCGCGGGCAAGGTAAAATCGATGACCACATCAGTTGTACTCGCGTCCACCTGTGCCAGCGGCATTAGTGCAGTCCCCTGCTCAGCGACCCCGACAGCGACACCAGCATCAAGGCCTAATAAAGGCGATGCTTCTCTCACCGTGGCACTGTGTAATGCGGCAGACTCATCTTCTGCCACAGCTGCGATTAAGTTACGTCCCATGCGCCCATTGGCACCCAAAATAGTAATGTGAGTCGTCAAAATATCTTTTCCTAGCGATACAATCTTTTACAAATATCAACCTGGCAAGAGGTTGTTCTTAAGCTATTTTGCGCCATAATACACTATTAGAGAACTGAATAAACACAATAAATACCGCAGTTGTATCAAGGAAATAGCATGGATACACCCATTACGACTAATTTCTCAAACGCGCTAGTTTCGGTCAGCACCGAACATATGGCCCCCTTACAAAAACAGCCAATCGCTGTTGAATACCCCGGTATCGAACTCCTCGTATCACTGGTAATTGTGCTGATAGCAGCACTACACTACACCCGGTTTTTATCGCAGCCGTGGTGGCATTTACCTAGCGAGTTTATTTATTACGCGTCCCGCATTGGCGGTGCAGTCATTACCATCTGGGCGTGTTTGGAAGTATATACGTTTTTTGCGAATAAGCGCTTGGGCTTCTGTTTGCGGGAGCAAGATATTACCTTGTTTAAAGGCCTATTGTTTCGCAAAGTGATCACCCAGCCTATCTGCCGCATCCAACATATTGAAGTCAAACAAGGACCGATTGACCGCAAAGTCGGACTGGCTAAACTGCATATTTTTAGCGCGGGTGACATTTCGCAAACCTTCATAATTCCGGGCTTGCGCAAAACCACCGCACAAAATATACGCAGCCTGATCCTCAACCACAAAGAGCTGCAGCAACATGGCTGAGATTTCACAAGAGGCTCTCACCCCACAAATCGACGATGAGGCGACGTGGCATCGCGTTGCCCCGATTGCAATTCTGTACTACATCGAAAAATTTGTTTTCTTGCTGGTCAACAATGTGATCTATATGCTGCCGGGGTTAATCGTGCTGTGGGACGAAATCAAAGCCAACCCTTGGACTGCGGCGGCGATTACTGGCGCTATTATCAGCTTGATGGCATTTTTTGCGGTGCTTTCTTTTGTGATGTTTCGCTACCGACTCCACGAGGGCTCAGTGGAGGTAAAAAGCGGTGTGTTCTTTAAAAAACATACCAACCTACCCTTCAACCGTATTCAGAACGTCAAAATTGAACAGCCCTTTTATTATCGATTTTTTGGCTATGCGTCATTGGCATTTGACTCGGGCGGATCCCTCTCCCAAGAGGCGGTACTCATTGCGCTCAAACTCACTCATGCACAGGAATTGCGCACCGCGATCAATGAGGTAAAAGCAGATATCAAAGCAGATGCAGAAGCTGACGCGTCTGCTACCTCTGTCGAGCACAGTGAAGAAACCGTGATCAATACCCGCAGCATTGGCGATTTGGCGATGCATGGGATCACCTCAAACCGCGTATATTTGATATTGGCTGCGTTAGCGCCGTTTATTGAGCATATCATTGATTTTTTCAAAGACGCGCTGGTGGGCTTTGGCATCGATGCAAAAGCACATTGGGACAACGACCCCATGTGGCAACTTGGTCTGTATGTCATGGTGCTGTTTTTGATCCTGGTTGGGATCATGACGTTGTTATCGATACTCGGCGCCATTATTATGTTCTTTGGCTATACCCTGTCCAAAACCAAAAACAAACTCATCCGCCGCAGTGGCCTAATCACTAAACACGAGGTGGCCGTTCCCCTGTCACGTGTGCAGCTGGCGATTTTGAAACAAGACTGGTTGGATACCTTATTTGGGCGGATTAATTTGCGTCTCGATCAGCTCAACGCGCAAATACAATCGGCCGACCCAAGTACCGTCAACAACAAGCTAATTGTACCATCGGTGTTTTTGTATCAGTGCCGCGATATCTTGAGCGAAGTCTTTGCTGGTCATCAAGTGCATGCTGTTCAGTTTCACCCCATCAGCAGGTTGTTTATTTCACGTCACTTGTTATTAATTGCGCTACCGCTTAGCATCGCCGCATGGGGGCTGGCTATTCACAACACCGAAATTCACATGCTGTTTGCAGCGCTCATTACTGTGTTGCTGTGTGGCGGTGTTTATTTGCGCTGGCGACGCTGGGGGTTTGCGGTCAGTGATGAGTACGTTTACATACGCAAAGGACTGTTGGGTATCGACCGTTATTGCCTACCGGTGGCGAAAGTTCAGCGCGTGAGCTTATCGCAAAGTTACTTTATGCAGCGACGCGGACTCAAAACCATCAAAATCCAGCTCGCTTCTGGCAGCTATAAAATTCCCTTATTACCCGCTCAAGAGGCAGATGACATCGCGCATGTATTGCTCTACAAGGTTGCCTCGGAAGCCAAATCATGGATGTAGATAAAATATGGATCAGCATGTAAATCAACAAAACAGAGTTTGGGACATCTATACCCGCCTATTCCATTGGTTACTAGTCGCAAGTATCGCTTATCAATATTATTCAGCCGAAATTGCCGATGATGCCATTGATAATCATGCCCTACTCGGCTACACCTTGTTGGGAATGATTATCTGGCGCGTATTATGGGGATTCGTCGGACCGGAACCTGCGCGTTTCAGCGCGTTTGTGCCCAGCCCCAGTGCACTGCGTGAGTATCTTGCGCAATCACCTAAACCCGTGCACGCGACCCATAACCCGTTGGGCGCACTGGCAGTGGTGGCTTTTTTAGTTATTATCGCTTTGCAAGGTCTATCGGGCTTATTCATGACTGACGATATTTTGTTTGCCGGTGAATTTCACTACTGGCTGTCTGAACCGGTAACTGAGGCAATAATGTTCTTTCATAATAATGCGTTCAACTTATTGTTGGCGCTTATCGTGATCCACATTGTGGCAGTAATCTGGCACCAGCGCACGAGTGAACCCTTTATCATCAGAGCTATGTTTAATGGCAATAAACCACTTGGAGAATATCGGGTTAAGCATACCCTGCAGCTGCACCTAACCTGTGTGGTGTGCATCTTGATTGCAGCATTAAAAGTGTATTTGTTGGTAAATCACGTACCCGACTGGTTGGGCATTGAAGCGGCAGATATGTTTGATTTTTAATACCTATCGCCTCGATTAAGCAGGACGTTTAATGGGCTATTCCGCCTTATAGTCGTCGTGACATGCCTTACAGGTACCAAAAATGGCACGCATATTTTTGACATAGGCGTCTGAATCTTTATTTTGCACTGATGTTAACAAAGTTTGCGCTTTATCAGTCAAGGCTTGCGCTTTGTTATCAAAGTCCGCCTTATCCGTCCACACCTTATCTAAAGTCTTGGTTTGCACATCGTTGTTGCGCGTATCTGCATTAAAATAATCGGGGATCATTAACGATAGCTGGTGCAACCGAGTGGCGTTCTTTTCGATAAGCGCTTCATCAATGGGCATTTCACCTTTGGCCATCGCGCCAAACGCACCAACATTACTTTTGACCAGTTGAAAGAGCGACTGGCGAAACTCCACCGCATTTTTGGCTTGTTTGTCATTGAGTTCAGCATGTGCAGCAAAGGTCATGCTTGCGCACAGAGTAAGAGTGGCAGCCAATGCTGAGGTTTTGATGAGAGATGTAGAACGCATTTCGTTTTCCTTATAGAAAGTATTCATTGTCATACGCAAGTAACTGTCGATGATGGTATAACGACTCCGTTACACTATTATGCATCCTAGCAAAATTTAGCCAAAAAAAAAGCCGATTTTTACATCGGCTTATCGTTTGTCATAGATAAAAGGCGAAGACTAGTTGGTCAAATCGTCAAAAAACTTTTTGACACCGTCAAAGAAGCCCTGCTCCTTCGGGCGATGCTTGGCTACTGTACCATCCATTGAAGCCTCAAACTCCTCTAGCAAGGCTTTTTGCTTGCTTGACAGGTTTACCGGCGTTTCGATAACGACCTTACACATCAAATCGCCTACCATAGAAGAGCGCACTGATTTGACGCCTTTACCGCGCAACCGGAACATGCGGCCAGTTTGCGTTTCTGGAGCCACTTTGAGTTTGACCTTACCATCTAGGGTCGGCACCTGGATCTCTCCACCAAGCGCGGCTGTGGTAAAGCTCAACGGCACTTCGCAGTACAAGTTATTGCCATCGCGTTGAAAGATTTTGTGCTCGCGCACGTTCACCTGTACGTACAAATCACCTGGAGGTGCGCCCATCTCGCCAGCTTCGCCCTCACCGGATAAGCGAATGCGATCACCAGTATCGACACCTGCGGGGATCTTCACCGAGAGCGTTTTGGTTTTTTCTTTGCGACCACGGCCGTGACAATCACCACAAGGATCGGTAATGACCTTGCCTTTACCACCACAGGTTGGGCAAGTTTGCTGCACCGCAAAGAAGCCTTGACGCATTTGCACTTGACCTGAGCCATGGCAGGTTGAACAGGTTTTGGGTGATGTGCCCGGCTTAGCGCCAGAACCATCACAGGTATCACAAGACACCAGCGTTGGTACCTGGATTTCGATTTCTTTACCGCGCACCGCTTCTTCTAGTGACAGGTCAAGGTTGTAACGCAGGTCACTGCCACCGCGTGCACGTTGCCGGCCGCCACCGCGTCCACCGCCAAAGATATCGCCAAATACATCGCCGAAAATATCACCAAAATCTGCGCCGCCCGCGCCGCCATACCCGCCTCGGGCTTGGTCAAAGGCATCATGACCGTACTGATCATACGCCGCGCGTTTTTGGTCATCCGTTAACACTTCAACGGCTTCTTGGATCTCTTTGAACTTTTCTTCCATGCCTTTATCGCCCTGAGTACGATCAGGGTGATACTTCATTGCCAATTTTTTGTAGGCTTTTTTGATGTCACGCTCAGAAGCAGATTTACTGACCCCTAGCACTTCATAATAATCACGTTTAGACATGCAAATTTCCCATTCTTTATTTACAAACAAAGCGCAGAAGCCAATTAGCAGCTGCGCTTGTATTATTGAGGGCACTCAAGATGCCCTGCGCTCAGTCGACGTTATTTTTTATCGTCTTTGACTTCTTCAAACTCAGCATCAACGACATCATCATCTGCTTTCTTTGCAGACGCATCCGCCTCTGGCGCTTCACCACCAGCAGCTTGTGCACCCGCTTGCGCTTGCGCAATTTCCATTAATTTTGCAGATGCTTCAATCAAGGCTTGTGTTTTCGCTTCAATTTCAGCTTTGTCGTCACCACGGGTAGCGGTTTCAACTTCCGCAATCGCCGCTTCGATTTTTTCTTTTTCGTCAGCCGGTAATGCATCACCAGCTTCTTCGATTTGCTTCTTAATTGAAGACACCATGCCGTCAGCAGAGTTACGCGCTTGTACGAGCTCTTCAAATTTGGCATCGGCTTCTTTGTTCGCTTCAGCATCTTGTACCATTTGGTTAATTTCGTCTTCTGACAAACCAGATGATGCTTTGATCGTGATCTTCTGCTCAGTGCCTGTGTCTTTATCTTTCGCCGATACGTGTAAAATACCGTCAGCGTCGATGTCAAACGTCACTTCAATCTGAGGTACGCCACGTGGTGCTGGGCGAATGCCTTCTAGGTTAAACTGGCCAAGTGATTTGTTACCCTGCGCTTGCTTACGTTCACCTTGTAATACGTGGACAGTTACCGCTGATTGATTGTCATCGGCTGTTGAGAAGGTTTGCGACTTCTTGGTTGGGATAGTCGTGTTTTTCTCAATCAGCGCGGTCATCACGCCGCCCATGGTCTCGATACCTAATGATAACGGCGTCACGTCTAGTAGCAATACATCTTTCACGTCACCTGACAATACACCGCCTTGACTCGCTGCACCTGTGGCAACTGGTTCATCAGGGTTAACGACTTTGCGCGGCTCTTTACCAAAGAATTCAGTCACGTATTTTTGCACTAACGGCATACGCGTTTGACCACCCACCAAAATGATATCGTTGATGTCAGACACAGATAAATCCGCATCTGCTAGGGCTTGCTTGACTGGCTCAAGTGATGCTTTCACCATATCTTCAACTAGCGACTCAAGCTTGGCACGAGTAATTTTAATCGCCATGTGCTTAGGACCAGACGCATCTGCAGTGATATAAGGCAAGTTTACTTCAGTTTGCTGTGCCGAAGATAATTCGATCTTGGCTTTTTCACCGGCTTCTTTAAGACGCTGCATCGCAAGCGGATCTTTAGTCAAATCCACGCCTTGCTCTTTTTTGAACTCGGCAACCAAATAATTGATCACGCGGTTATCAAAGTCTTCACCACCTAAGTGCGTATCACCATTAGTCGCTAATACTTCAAAAGTGTGCTCGCCATCAACTTCGTCGATTTCGATGATAGAAATATCAAACGTACCGCCACCTAGGTCATATACCGCAACCACGTTGTCGCCTGATTTTTTGTCCATGCCGTAAGCAAGAGCAGCGGCGGTTGGTTCGTTGATGATGCGTTTTACATCAAGACCCGCAATACGGCCAGCGTCTTTAGTCGCTTGGCGCTGCGCATCATTAAAGTATGCAGGAACAGTAATAACTGCACCGGTTACCGCTTCACCCAAAAAGTCTTCGGCGGTTTTTTTCATTTTCTTTAATACTTCAGCTGAGATTTGTGGTGGCGCCATTTTTTCGCCCTTAACCTCTACCCACGCATCTTTGTTGTCTGCTTCGATGATTTTGAATGGCATAATGCCGATGTCTTTTTGCACTTCTTTGTCAGCAAAACGACGACCGATCAAACGCTTGATCGCAAACAACGTGTTTTGTGGGTTTGTCACTGCCTGACGCTTAGCTGGTGCACCAACAAGCGTTTCACCATCGTTGGTGTACGCAATGATAGAAGGAGTTGTGCGATCGCCCTCAGCGTTCTCAATTACTTTTGCTTTGTCGCCGTCTAATACAGCAACACATGAATTAGTTGTACCTAAGTCAATACCAATGATTTTACCCATTGCAATTTCCTCAAAAAAATATGTGTTCAATAGTTACAATGTTAGTGGGGGTATTACAGATTTATTTCAAGCCCCAAATAACAAATAATTACGCTTCTACGTCGATTTTGTTGGCAGGTGCTTGTGACACCATGACCATGGCCGGACGCAATAAACGACCATTGATTTCGTAGCCTTTTTGCACCACAGCTAATACTGTATTTGGCTCAACTTCGGCGCTTTCTTGCATCGACATTGCCTGGTGCTGTTCTGGGTTAAACGGTTGACCTTGCGGGTCAAGCACGACTAAGCCGTGTTTGGTGACCGTGTCATTGAAAGTTTTTTGGGTTAGCTCCAATCCTTCTAACACTGGCTTTAAGGCTTCATTGTTAGGATCGGCGTAGCGAACAGCTTGATCCAAGCTGTCAATCACCGGTAACAAATCACCTGCGAATTTTTCTAGCGCAAATTTACGCGCCTTATCAATCTCCGCTTCGGCACGGCGTTTGGCATTTTCACCTTCGGCTAAAGCGCGTAATGCTCCTTCCTTCTGGTCATGCAAGGCTTGTTTAGCCGCTGCAACCTCAGCTTCTAACGCTGCAATTTGTGCTGCAACCGGGTCAACTTTAACCGTGTCTGCTTGATCAGAGTTACCGGCATCCCCTGCTTCTACTCGCGCAGAAGCTGATTGCTCTGGTGTTGATTCTTGTGCTGAGGCCTGTGCGGTATTTTGCTCAGGCTGAGTATCGTCATTTTGCGGCTCTACAGTCTCGCTCATGCTTACCTCCGAAATGGTGTTCATTTGACGTTAATGAAAAGCAAGGTGGGGATAAAAATCGTCAGTTCAAGTAAAAAACCGAAATAAGGCCTAAATTTTTTAAGGTTTTGTACCAATGTTCGTGGTAATGTTTAAATTCACGCATTAATAGACCAAATAGTCATAGGAAGGACAGGTATCAATGGTCGGAGTGAACACCTTAATTGGCTTGATAGTGAGTTTTTTTATCGCGATTGCCTTAATATTTTGGGCAACGCCAAAGTTCACTCCTTCAACGCAAACCAAAACCCGGCTGTTTAGCCTAGCACTGGGCATTCATTGTACCAGTTGGGCGATGCTCGGGACGGTTGCTCAAGCGGTCCAGCATGGGTGGGCGCTGATGCCAACCTATGCTGGCATTATTGCGACAATGATTTTGGGGCACACTGCGCTAATCAAAGTGTGTGAAATCAGTCGCCGCCACAACACGGCGTCATTAGCCGATTTTATGGGACTGCGCTGGCCTCATGTAAGCTGGTTTAGTCCGCTCATCACGCTCATCTTATGTGCGTCAGTGATCCCTTATATTGCGCTGCAGCTTTCTGCTTTGACCAACATGAGTGAATTTATTCTGCTCGATGCGCCGACCAATCTGGCATTTTGGATCACCGGGTTGCTCATTATGTGCGTCGGGGTGCTAAGCTACAGTAACCGTAGCCTGTATGAACAGGGTCAAGCACTTCTATATACTTCCGCACTGGCAACCGTGCTGAAACTCATCGCGCTGCTGGCCGTGATGTTGTTTTTAGGGTACGTCCTCTACCCAGACATGACCACCTTTATGCAACAAATGATGGTCATGAGAAACACTGCTGAGAACCTCAATGTGAATGCCATTGCCTCGAGTGACAACAACACCCTATCGGCATGGTTGACGTATTTGTGTTACATGTTGTTAGGCGTTATTGCAGTATTTTGTACCCCTCGGCAGTTTCACATCGCCTTTGTGATCAATCGCGACCCCCATGTTTTTGCTCAAGCGCGGTGGCAGTTTAGCGCGATTTTAGCATTGATGAGCTTGCCGGTGTTACCCATCGCCCTTGCCGGCCAAAGCTTGATTAACAACGAACTGATCAGCGCCGATATTTTTACCTTAGCCATTCCGTTTACCCAACAAGCACCGTGGTTGACGACCTTGGTGATTCTAGGTGTGATTGCCGCTGCGATCCCCATGATAATGGTCTCAACCATTGCCTGTAGTATTATGATTGCGAATAACATTATCAGCCCGATTTGGGTCAAAAAGCAGATACGACAAGCCTCGGAGCGCCCTACTTCGCTACGTCATGACAGTGTCCTGTTCATTCGTCGACTGACTGTTGTCGGCTTTTTGATTGCCGCTTATCTGTTTTTTGAATACATCGCAAAATATACCGAACTGGTGTTCTCTGGCTTTGTGGCACTGGCGATGATCGCCCAAGTATTCCCAAGTTTTGTACTGGGTATGCAAACGCGTACCGTTAACTTGCTTGCCTGTGTTGCAGGGATGGCCGCTGGCATTGCTATTTGGCTAGGGTATATTCTTGCCCCTGATGCGTTTAATGGCATTTATGCGCGCTGGTTCATATCGGCAAGTCACCTTGAAATTCACTTGTTGATCTCTGTGTTATTAAACGTTGCTGTGGTTAGCTTAATACAGCCGCTGTGCGGGCGCTATTATGCGCACTACAATTCACAAACCACGCATGACCAAGTGAAGCGAGAACGCCTGCCGTTAGAAGAGTTATTGACACTTTGTCAGCAACTATTGCCCAGCGAAGATATCGAGCAGATGCAACAGAAAAAATACGGCAGTCGCAGCGAACAATACACACAAGCACGAGATGCACTGGCTAACCGCCTAGGCTCTGCTAGTACCAGCATGCTCTTGGCAACTTACGCCCAAGGACAATCTGCATCAGCGTCGTTACTGACATGGGCACAACAAACCCAGCAACTAGAATCTGAAAAACAAAAAGCAGAGGCAGCTAACAAAAGTAAAACACGCTTTTTGGCAGCCGCTGGTCACGATTTGATGCAGCCTTTTAATGCCGCGCAGCTATTGAGTAATATTTTATCGGAAAAAACCAAACACACCGAGCTGGCTCCGCTAAGTAGCGATCTGCATAACGCTTTACAACATGCAGAAACCCTACTCAAAGATATTTTGGACGTGACTAAGCTCGACTCTGGCGCCATTCAGGCCAAGCTCATCCCCGTTAAAGTTGACGCAATGCTTGCGCCACTGGTACAGGAGCATAGTGTCATTGCACAGAGTAAGCAGGTAAATTTTCGTTATGTCCCGAGCCGATTGCTCGTTACCTCTGACCACAAGCTGCTGCAGCGCTGTTGTCAAAACCTGATTGCAAACGCCATTCGCTATACCGCATTGAGTCATCCCAATGGTGGCGGGAAAGTCGTCTGCGGCTTTCGTCGCCAAGCGAATAAAGTCGTTTTTTGTGTTTATGATAATGGGCCGGGGATTGCTCACGAGCAACAACAACATATTTTTGAAGAATTTACCCAACTAAACGGACAAAGTCGCAATGAGGGATTGGGGATTGGCCTGACTATCGTAAAAGGTATTTGTGCACTGATTGATGTACAAATCAACGTACAATCGCGCCTTCACCACGGCAGTCTTTTTTCCTTAGTTATTCCACGTTGTAATATTGAGGCACTCGCACCGGTCACGCCGACATCGCAGCTATCCAGAATACCCACCATTAGTATTGATAACACCCTGACAATCTGGCTGTTAGAAAATGATGCACAAGTCGCCAACGCAATGCGCGCACTGTGCGAACATTGGGAGGTTGAGTTACGCTGGTTTAACCGGCAGCAAGCGTTGTTAGATGCAGTGCGTGCAAAAGATACATGTGATGTGCTGATCGTAGATTACCATCTCGACCACGGCGAGTTAGGCACAGTAGCTTGGGATCTCGCCTGTTCACTCTGGCAAGCACAAGATGCGCAGCCCCCTTTTGGGATCTTGACCACTGCGGATAAATCGCTGAATATCCGCGAACTCGCAAAAGACCTGAACTTGCAATATTTGGCAAAACCCATACAAGCCACGTCCCTTAAACGTTTATTAGCGCTTCAGACACTGGTCTAAGTGCAAGCGCTATTCGATAGATGTATTAATGTCTAAATACTGTTTGTAAATAACGCCGGCTTGCGTGCGGTTGATTAATCCCAATTTTTTGAGTACCGCAGATGCATGTTGCTTCACCGTCGATTCAGAGATCTCCATAGTATAGGCAATTTGCTTATTCAACAGCCCATCTGCCATGTACTGCAATACTTTGAGTTGATGTGGGGTCAATAACTGTAATTTTTGGATAAAATCATCTTCAGTGGTCGTTTCAGTGATTTCACTAGGCGGCATGGAGGTGCCGTTGAGGATCTCTTCTATACTGGCATGTAGCGCCTCTAACTTGGTGGATTTTGGAATGAAGCCAATCGCGCCTAAGCTCAACGCTTTGCTGATAATCTCGGGCTCTTCATGAGCAGAGATCATGATCACTTGTCTGCCAGGGAATTCATTCAGCAGTGTTACCAGCCCTTCAAGTCCTTTGACATCTGGCATATTGATGTCCAAAAAGACCAAATCAATCTGCGGCTGCTCCGTCAGTATTTGACAAGTTTGAGAAAAATTTTCAGCCTCCGCAATAAACTTATTAGTCATGCCCAACAGCGCATAACGCAACGCATTGCGGAATAAAGGGTGATCATCTGCAATTAGCACCTGATGATCCTGTAAAACTCGAGGAGCAGGCTTACTCATGTGTCACTCCGACAGTGGCAATATCCATTTGTTATGTTGTTTGTAACATGATTTTTCAGGATTGAAAAGTCGCCTTTAGCAGATACTCCACCTAATTAACGGTTTAAAAATGCAAAAGCGCCCACAGATGGGACGCTTTTGTGCTGATGCATACAACAAGGGTTAGAAGCGGTAACCAACCGTGAGGTGCAGTGTCATTGGCGCGCCGTAATAACCAATCAGCGTATTATCACCGCCCAGACCTGGCGTGTATAAATCACGATTAGTTGGGTCACTTGGATCTGGGGCAACAAACTGATAGCCGCCAACTAAGTATTCTTGTCCTGTGATATTTTTGATATGTAAACCACCATACCATTCACCGTTAGGATCTTGCCAGTTTACTGATAAGTTAGCCAATCCATAACCGTCTTGAACGAGTAAGTTAACTCGCTCGGTAATACCATATTCACTGCGGTAGTAATAGTTACCGTTGATACTAAACTCGCCATAGCTTGCCGGTATATAATAAGTAAAACCGAGGTTTAACGTAGTATCTGGGGTATTGGATACTTCAAAGGTGTCCGCAATATTAATAAAACCATCTTCGGTCGCTTCTAATACTTCATCAAACTCTGCGTCGATATAACCTAAGGCAGCCGATAATGTTAGATTGTCAGTGGCTTGGTAAGTGATTTCGGCTTCAAGACCAGTTGCTGACGATTTGCCAACATTCCCCAAAACCTGCGCCAATACAGTCGCATCCTCTGTTGGTAAGACTGAGACATATTGACGATCTTTATGGTCGAGGTCGAATACCGTAACATTTAGACGCAGGTTGTCATTCCACTCACTTTTCATGCCAATTTCGATTGAATCAACTACCTCGGGATTGACCGCGTCTTCATTGGCACCTGCTCGCGGGTTAAACGTCCCTGACTTAAACCCTTGCGCATAAGAAGCAAAGAACATGAGGTCTCGATGTGCTTGATATTCAATGCTCACGCTAGGCGTAAAACGAGACCAGCTTTCGCTTTTAGGTGCATCCAATACACCATCGCCGTCGCTGTCTGTGCCGAGTACTTGCGGCACGATTTCACCATCAAATAAGGCATCAGGACGTGTATAACCGGGTATCCAACCATCATAGGGATAGACATTGCCAAGTAACAAGCCGTTGTTAACTGTTGCGGAGCGTTCCTCGTCTGTGTAACGAGCGCCGACTGCCATCGATACTTTGTCAGATAAGCTAAAGTTGGCTTGCGTATAAAGCGCCCAACTTTCAGAGTTGCTGCAGCCGGTGATTTCACGAGTCACACCAAATCCACTTAGAATCGCATCAAAATTACCGCACGATTCACCATCGTAATAATACAGTCCCCCGACTACCGTGTAATCGTTATCACTGTAGTTAAACTGTAATTCATGTGACGTTGACTCATCAAAGTATTCAGCGGGTACATCAAAAATATCCAACGGCGTATTATCAAAATCGATGTTAGTGGGAGAATAACCTTCGCGGCTGGCTGCAATATACTTGAGCTGCGTCTTGTCATTAAGGTCATGACGCACAGTCAAGCTGTAGCCCTCAAGCTCTACTTTATTCCAAGTAGGCAAAGAAGTATAAGAGTCATATACACTATCCGGTACCGGTGCATTCGTCAGTAAGCTTGGTAGGAGACGGTAACCGCCTTTTGCGTTAGACTCATCGACTGTTTTGTCATAGCTTAAACGAATGAACCAATCATCAGCGGGCGTAAATTCAACGTCTAAGCGCCCTGCCCACAAATCTTTATTGTAGTTTTCGAGATCTTGCCCATCTAATGCCGACTGCAAAAACTCGCCATAACCATCACGAGTTAAATTGGCATAGCCAAAACCTAAGTACAGCTTATCCTCTACGATGGGAAGCTGCCCTGTTACTTTAGCATCTACTTGCTGGTAATTGCCCACGGTACCTTCAATGGTAAAGGTCGTATCACCACTCATTTCTTTGGTGATATATTTGACTGCACCGCCAATGGTATTTTTGCCATACAAAGTGCCTTGTGGACCGCGCAATACTTCAATACGAGATACATCTAACAAATCTAGAACCGCGCCCTGTGGTCTGGCGATGTACACATCATTGATATAAATACCCACACCAGGCTCATACCCCCAAAGCGGATCTTCTTGACCAACGCCTCGAATGAATGCAGTTAACGTGTTGTTAGTTCCGCGACTTGCCTGCAAGGTCGTGTTAGGTGAGAACTGTTGGATTTCGGTGATTACCGCAATGCCTTTGTCGGCGAGCTCTTGGGCACCTAAAGAAGTAATTGATACGGGAATTTCTTGCAAGGACTCTACCGTTTTACGTGCGGTTACCTCAATCACCTCTAGGCCTTGGTTATTCATTTCGCTATTTTGCGCTTGGGCAAATGCAGTTGAGCCAGACAGAGCAAGCCCAACAACAACGGCTGCGTGCACGAGATTTCTGCGCGGATTCAATGGACGTCGAGCACCCGCACTGTGTGCACATTGTCCTAACTCAGTATGGTACTTTTGTGTGTGTGTATTGTTATTCATAACCACTCCTGGTAAATAGAATGTAATTTTTATGTGAATTTATTAATCACCAAGAATAGTACGACAGCTCATCACAATAATCCTTAGCACGATAGTACTATGGGAAAGCCAAGCGATATCACGCATGCTTAGCCCTGAAAATAAATAACAAATTTGTAACATCGGCGACGATTCTTGTACCAATTAGGAGGTAAAATGTTAAGTGCTATTGGCTTATTAGGTGGACTCGGTCTACTCATTGTGTTGACCATCCGCGGTATGAACTTGTTCATTGCCGCGCCACTTTGCGCCTTAGTGGTAGCTTTAACGAATGGCATTAGCGTTTTTGTTGGCGATACAAATTTTGTCGTGACCTACATGTCTGGCTTTACTAGTTTTGTCGGGGCGTGGTTCTTTATGTTTTTACTTGGGGCGCTGTTTGGTAAGTTTATGGAAGACACCGGCGCAGCTGATGCGCTCGCACAATGGATTGTGACCAAACTCGGCTTCCAACATGCTGTATTAGCCATCGTCAGTGCTTGCGCCATTTTAACTTACGGGGGAGTATCACTATTTGTAGTGGCATTTTCCGTCTACCCGATGGCCGTAAGTCTCTTCAAAGATGCTAACCTTCCTCGGCGTTTTATCCCCGCAACCTTGGCCTTCGGTTCAGTTACATTTACCATGACCTCAGCGGGTAGCCCCGAAATACAGAACTGGATCCCTATTCCCCACCTTGGCACAACTGCGTTTGCCGCATGGGAAGTGAGTTTAGTCGTCGCCATCTTTATGGCATTATTTGGCTACTGGTGGCTGAAACGCATGATCAGTAAAGCCGTGTCGCAAGGTGAAACTTTTGTGGCTCGCGATAATGATCCGCAAGTCGCCGATCGCGCCCTGCCTAATCCAATCACCGGTATTGTACCAATTATCATCGTCCTAGTATTGTCGTTTATGTTTCATGAGAGCTTTGGCAAAATGGCGTTGATCATCGCATTAGGTGGCGGGGTTTTGAGCCTTATGGCGATCAACTACCGCTATTTTATCGACATCAACCAAGCCATTAATCACGGTACAACAGGCGCACTGTTAGCCATAGGAAATACTGCCGCAGTGGTAGGCTTTGGCGCCGTGGCCAAAAATACTCAAGCGTTTACCGATACAGTGGCAATCATGACGCAACTACCCGGTAATGAACTGATTGGCGCAGCCGTGGCGGTCAGTGTTATTGCAGGCCTGACCGGCTCGGCATCGGGTGGACAGGCCATTGCCCTGCCCTTAATCGGGCCGCACTATCTTGAACAAAATGTGGATCCTGAAGAATTGCATCGCATTGTGGCAATCTCGTCCGGCGCGTTAGATTCGTTGCCACATAATGGCTATGTCGTTACCCTTATTAGAGCAATATGTGGCGAAACACACGCCAACGCCTATTTACCGCTAGGTGCATTGACGGTAGTCATGCCGCTACTTGGCTTAGGGCTGGCGATATTTTTATTCAGTGTATTTTAGACACTAAGCTGCGTACTAACTCGAGCGAGGACAAACATGTTAACGTCTTATCAATCAATTATTCTAAACATTTCACCTATGAGGCTTGCTGTTGTAATACCAGCAATTAAGTTATTTTCTTTGACACACCTGACAAAATCTGTATCAATAGTGTGTGTTTTACTTCTGGGAATGATGATGTTCAACGTAGATGCTAGCGACGCCTCAGACTCGTCATTTTTTAAAGAAAAAAAACGTTTTACTACAGATACATTTACATTTTTTAACGGCCGCACGATTCCGCAAGCGACCATTGGCTGGGAAGCTTATGGGGAGCTCTCTGCCAAACGCGATAATGTGATTTTAATCACCCATTATTTTACCGGCAACTCACATGCTGCAGGACGCTACACTGATGATGGTGAGGTTGGATATTGGGATGCCATTATCGGAGCTGGTAAAGCCATTGATACCAATCAATTTTATGTCATTGCTGTTGATACCCTTGCCAATTTGGGCGTGCATGATCCCAATGTCATCACCACGGGCCCTGCTACCATCAACCCTGAAACGGGAAAACCATATGGTTTACAATTTCCAGTCATTACCATGCGCGACCAAGTCAATATCCAAAAAGCCCTGCTCTCTTCACTTGGCATAGAACGCTTGCATGCTGTGGTGGGGGCATCAATGGGGAGTATGCAAGCTTTGGAGTGGGCCACAGCATATCCAGACTGGGTTAATAGCGTCATTGCTGTAATTGGTGCAGCCCATTCTGATGCTTGGACCACAACGGCCTTAGAACATTGGACAATGCCCATCAAAATTGACCCCTTATGGCAAAATGGCGCTTATACTGCAGAGAATCCACCAATTGCAGGACTGACAGCGGCGCTGATGGCGATCACCCAAACCGCCTTGCACCCAGACTTTGTCAACGCCATTGGCGAACAGTTGCAGTATAGCCCATTAGAAACTGCGCCCTTGCAGGATATCATGGCCGATCATAGTATTACTCAGTGGTTAAAAGGCCGGGCAAGTGAGCGTGCGGCATTGATGGATGCTAACCACCTACTGTATCTAGTGCGCGCTTGCCAACTTTATATGGCGGGCCAAGAGTCTGATTTAATAACGGGATTGGCAAAGCTTAAGGCAAAAGTATTATTGTTGCCAACCGAGAATGATTTGTTATTAATGCCTTATCATCTAGAATTGACGCATGATGCTTTATTGTCGCTGGACAAGAGGTCGCAACTGACGGTGTTACGCGGACAATATGGGCACCTTAATGGATTACTAACGATTCAAGATGCTGCTGCGCAGATTGCGTCTTTCCTATCCCCTGACACGCAATAGGTTAGTACTATGAATCACATAATCAAATGGATAATGATGTTTGCCAGCTTTTTAAGTTTCTTTGCTCACGCCCAAGCCCCTATCGACAAGCTCAATATTGATGCTGACAACATAACCATATCAGGACTTTCTTCCGGCGGTTACATGGCAGGTCAATACCACATGGCACACGCGGAGGCCATTCGCGGGGTTGGGATTTTAGCGGCAGGCCCATACCTCTGCGCCCAAGGTTCACTATCTAAAGCGTTATCAGCCTGTCTGGACAAAGAAGACGCGCCCATTGACTTAGCCGTGTTGCGAGAAACCATCAAGTTTTATCAAAACAAGCAACTGCTTGCTACTGATGAAGATATCAAAAATAGCCAAGTCTGGATTTACCACGGCGAAGCAGACCCTACTCTTGGCAGGCATGTCGCTGACAAACTCATCGAACAATATTCGTATTGGTTTGATCGTGCCCACATGGAAACCGTGTTAAATAGACCAAGCGGACATCATTTTCCCACAGTAGAGAATGGCAATGCGTGTGAGATTACAGCCCCACCATTTATCGGCGCTTGTGACTTTGATGCTGCTGGTGCCATGCTGACGCATTTTTACGGGTCATTAAATCCACCGAGCGAGCAACCCGCAGGCAAAGTATATCCGATTAAACAGCGCAAACTCGGTGGCAAGACAGCCAAAGGCCTTGCGCGCAAAGGTTATCTATATATTCCCGATAGCTGTTTGGATGGTGAAGCCTGTCAGCTTCACGTCAGCTTTCACGGCTGCAAACAAAACGCCAACACCATCGGCATGGACTACATCGAACAAACAGGTTTTAATCGCTGGGCTGATACCAACCGCTTAGCAGTGCTCTATCCGCAAACCAAAAATTCTTACGCCCTACCCTTTAACCCCCACGGTTGTTGGGATTGGTGGGGCTATACTGACGCAGACTATGCCACGCGCAAAGGTCAACAAATTCGTGCGGTTCACACCATGGTCAATGCACTTGGTCATGCGTATGCCAGCCCCAAACAATAGGAAGGACACAATGAGTAGAACGTTTTTTATCACCGGTGGTGCCAGCGGCATTGGCTTTGCCATGGCTGAATACTTTGCTCAGCAAGGGCACACTATTGTGATTGCTGATATTAATCTAGATGCCGCAACTGATGCGACAAATCAGCTCAAGGACGCAGGTCATCAAGCGCATGCGGTAAAATTAGACGTAGGTAGCCTTGAAGATATTAGCAAGGTACATGAGCAGCTAGAAGGGCTTACTATTGACGTATTGGTCAATAATGCGGGGATCCAACACGTCAGCCGGATTGAAGATTTTCCACCAGAAAAATGGCAATTGTTGATCAACATTATGCTTGTCGGCCCTGCAATGCTGACCCAAGCGTTTTTACCAGGCATGCGCGAACGTAATTATGGCCGCATCATCAATGTCGGCTCCATTCACTCGCTGGTCGCCTCCCCTTTTAAATCAGCGTATATAGCGGCAAAACACGGTCTTATTGGCCTGGCCAAAACAGTTGCGCTCGAAAATGGCGATAAAGACATTACAATTAACACATTATGCCCTGCTTATGTCAAAACCCCGTTGGTCGAGGCACAAATTGCCAAACAGGCACAAGAGAATGGTATCTCCGAAGAAGATGTGGTTAACAAAATCATGTTGGAACCCATGCCCAAAAAAGCCTTCATTGAACCTTTGGAACTTGCCAAAACTGCTGAGTTTTTGATATCCGATGCGGCCAAAAACATGACTGCGCAAACTCTGGTGCTCGATGGGGGTTGGGTCGCGCGCTAAAAACATGATACATTGCACTTAGTTGTTATTTTACCTGTGCAAACGTATTACACATGAGCTATCAAACCGTAGGAATATTAGGCAAACCACAGCACGAAGCCACATACCAAAGCGTCCTTGGCCTCATTGACTATTTAGCCAACAAACAGTGTCGCGTGTTGATTGAAGAGCGCTTACATGCAGAACTGATTGGCACCAGCCTTGAATCCGCTAACTTAGTCAAAATTGGCCAAGAGGCGGATTTGGCCATTGTGGTGGGCGGTGATGGCAATATGCTTGGTGCAGCTCGGGTCTTGGCCCGCTATGACATCCATGTGGTGGGCGTTAACCGCGGCAACTTGGGCTTTTTGACCGATATCAATCCCGATAACATCCTAGAAGACTTAGACGATATTTTTGCGGGTAACGGCGTTGTTGAAAATCGTTTTTTACTCGAAGTTGATGTGCGTAGACACGACTCTCTCAAGTCTACTAATGTTGCGGTCAATGAAGTGGTGCTCCACCATGCCAAAGTCGCTCACATGATGGAGTTTGAAGTCTACACCAACGATAACTTTATGTTCACACAGCGCTCCGATGGTTTGATTGTCGCAACGCCAACAGGTTCTACCGCCTACTCTCTATCCGGTGGTGGGCCCATCTTAATGCCTTCACTCAATGCAATGACCTTGGTACCAATGTTTCCGCATACCCTCACGTCTCGGCCAATTGTCGTAGATGCGGATAACACCGTGAAACTCGTAATTTCTCGCGCTAACACCGACGATTGTCAGGTGAGCTGTGATAGTCAGGTTGGACTAAGTGTCATGCCTGGTGATGAGGTATTGATCCGCAAATTCCCCAGCCCACTGCGCATTGTTCACCCCTCGAGCTACGATTACTTTAATGTGTTGCGCACCAAATTAAACTGGGGCACGAAACTTTTTTAAAACTGATCTTGCCACCTTTACATTTACTGGTTATATTTACAGTTATTGTATAAACAACCAGTATACGGGTGCGCCATGCTGTTATCATTATCTATCGAAAATTTTGCCATTGTCAGACAAGTCAACGTTGAGTTTTCTCAAGGCCTTAGTGTTATCACTGGCGAAACCGGCGCAGGTAAATCCATAGCCATAGACGGATTGAGCTTATGTTTAGGTGCCCGTGCAGATGCCAGTGCAGTGCGTAAAGGCGCTGATAAAGCGCAGCTAGTTGCGACCTTCGGCATTGGTAATCTCGACAAAGTCAAACGCTGGTTAGATGAGCATGAACTTGGCAATGATGACCAGCAAGACGAATGTCATATTCGTCGCGTAATCTCAGCGGAGGGACGTTCGAAGGCCTTTATTAACGGCGTTTCGGTGACCTTACAGCAGCTTAAACAATTATCATCGCAGCTACTGGCTATTCATGGGCAACATGCTCATCACCATTTGCTCAAACCCGAAGCCCAGCTCGCCTTGTTGGATAGCTATGCCAATCACCCTGCGCTTCTTGAAAAAGTTGCACAGAGTTATCAGCGCTATCAAGAAACACAACACACATTAAATGCGCTTACCAAAGCACAACAGCAGCGACTAGACCGCAAACAACTGCTGGAATATCAGGTCGAAGAACTCGATACTTTTGCACTACAGGCCGATGAGTTTGGTGAGTTAGAGATTGAATACAAGCGTTTGAGTAATGCACAAGATTTAATAGAAAATGCACAAAAAGCGGCGTATCGCATTAGTGAGGATGAGCAGTACAACGCCGTTAAAATGGTCAGCTTGAGCATTCGTGAATTATCTGAACAGGTCGAAAATGACCCCGCGCTAGCTGGTATTTTGACCTGCTTAACCGAGGCAGAAATAAATCTACAGGAGGCTGCAACTGAGCTTGAGGATTATTGCAGTCAGTTGGAGCTTGATCCAATGCGCATGCAGCAAGTTGAACAACGCTATAATCAAGCCAATGAACTTGCGCGCAAACATGCGGTAATGCCGGAAAATTTGCATCAATACCATGCTGAGCTCAAAGCTGAGTACCTGAGCTTACAAGGCGATGATGAGCAATTGCAATCATTGCAACAGACCTTGAGTGAGTGTCGCAGTGAATATCTTGCATTAAGCGAGAAACTTAGCCAGTCACGTCGCAAAGCAGGCGAAAAATTTGCTGCCGAAATTGTACAAAGCGTTAGTAAAATGAACATGCCGCATACCCAGCTAACGTTTGCCGTTGAGCATTTATCCGCACAAGGCTTTTCCGCCTTGGGACAAGATGAAGTTAACATCTTGATTACGACTAACCCTGGCCAGCCGCTTGGGCATTTAGATGAAGTGGTATCTGGAGGTGAGTTATCGCGTATTGGTTTGGCGATACAGGTCATCACTTCAGACCAAAATGCGATCCCTACGTTAATTTTTGATGAGGTCGATACGGGGATCAGTGGGCCTACCGCATCTATTATTGGTCAACTCTTACGCACTTTAGGTAAAAACACACAGGTATTATGTGTCACACATTTGCCGCAAGTTGCTGCTCAGGGGCATCAACAGCTCTTTGTGAATAAGCTCACCGATGGTAAAAGCACGGAAACAAGCATGCGCAAACTCGATGAGAGCGCGCGCGTACGCGAATTAGCGCGCTTGCTGGCGGGAGACGAGATCACCGATACCGCCATTGCAAATGCAGAAGAGTTATTAAAAAAAGTCAGCTGAACTTCTTTATTGTTGCAAGGTCTATGTGCCTAGGTTAGCATTTGCGTATTAATTAATAAGAAGATGAATGACATGTCACGATTTTTTATGGTTTGCTCATTATTAGCGTGTATCACGCTAACGGGATGCAGCAACTGGATTTACCGTATCGATATCCCGCAGGGCAATTATTTAGATAAGCGTGATGTCGCCAAATTACGTATTGAGATGACCAAGGAGCAAGTCGAATTTGTATTGGGCAAGCCCGTAGTCAACGACTTGTTTAACCATGATACTTGGTATTATGTGTATGAAATCAAACGCGGTATGGAAGGCTTTGGCGAAGATATGAAAAAACAGCTGATTGTTCGTTTTGAAGACAACAAGCTAGTTGAAGTTGAAGGTGACTTTGAATTGCCAGAAACGTTCTATACCCCGTTAGGCTAACTGCATCACATAAGGACAATCACATGGACGAATTTACCAAATATGTCGACCTCAAGCGCATGGCATTTTTGTCCGCTGCGATCCTCTGCATCCCTCTAGTTGCTATGCTGGTGACTGAACAAGTACGCTGGCAGTTCGTTGATTTCATCGTCGCCTTTGTGCTGTTATTTATTGCTGGGAGCAGTATTCAGGTCACCATTAAACACCCTAAGTCACTCTATAAGTTTTCTGCAGCTTTAGTATTTATGACTGTTGCTATTTTGTGGGCAATTCTCGCTGCCTAGATTCATATCTTCAAAATCTGATATTCGGTGCTCACTATCTACTGATAGCAGACGCTAAGCGCTCGGGGTTTTAGGAGGTCAATATTAGCATTTCGACAAAGCAATTATTCCTTGGTTATTTGAAGCAACTGAGCGTTATCGTTAATAAAGCACCAAATGATGTATTCTCTGACTCATTATCTGAGGGCATGTTTTCTCTTGAATTAAATGCACAAGTTGCAGCTAATTTTTTGTTGAGAGGTTATTGTCCATTGGTAGGTATTGATTTAGCCTCGTATGAACTCGTTGGATCGGGCAAAGATTCTGTCTTAACAATGGTGGAAAAGGTTAGGACACATGTCGATTCATTGCCTGACGTAACGAATTTTGATGACAATCAATCAATTTCTGATTCCGCTGGTTTTTCAGAAGTATCACTTCCTCAAAGCCGCTTCATCTTAGAATACATCATCCCCAACTACATGTTCCATGTCAGTATGGTGTATGCAATTGCTAGGAAAAATGGTGCACCGCTTAGCAAGGGTGATTTTGATGGCTTGCATAGCTATCCAACAGGATTTAAGTTCTAACCCGAACCAATCGGCTCAAAACTAATTTTACCTAATACTGAAAGTGAGTCGCCTACTTTTTTAAATTACTCGAACTGCGCTTGCGTTGTCTTTGCGTAACATCTTTGTGTTTTTTAACCGAACGTCGCATTTGCGAGAGCTTTTTGTGGTCAAGCTCGTTCTCGTTAATTTTGAGCTGCGTCTGGGTCTCTGCAGGTAGCTGGACGCTTTTACGCAGTGCGTTGACTTGCGTAAGCTCCGCCTCGACCCATGCCCCTTGTGGCAGGCGCTTAGGTAATTCGAGCGCGCCGTATTGCAAACGAATTAAGCGTGAGACTTGCACCTCTTGTGATTCCCACAAACGGCGTACTTCACGGTTACGTCCCTCTGCCAAACGCACGTCAAACCATTGATTGATACTGTCCTCAGCTGCGACGCGCAGACGTATCTCGTCAAACTTGGCCAGGCCATCATCCAGCTCTACGCCTTTTAGTAAGCGGGTGATCATTTCTTGTGTCACCGCGCCAAACACGCGCACAGCGTAGTGGCGATCCACCTGATGTTTGGGGTGCATCAAACGATTCGCTAATTCACCGTCATTGGTGAATAAGAGCAATCCGCTGGTATTCATATCTAAGCGACCCACAGCGATCCAACGACCATTGCGCAGTGGCGGCAGACGGTCAAACACGGTGTCGCGACCCTCGGGATCAGCATTGGTACAAATCTCTCCCTCAGGCTTGTTATACATCAACACGCGACAGACAAAATCATCTTTGTCATATTTAACTAAGTTTCCGTCAACGCGAATTTGATCGCCGACCACAGCGCGATCACCAAGCTTTGCTGTTTTACCGTTGATAGATGCACGTCCCTCTTGGATCCAGCGCTCCATCTCACGACGAGAACCTACCCCAGCGTTGGCCAGTATTTTTTGCAGTTTTTCGGAAGCCGGTTCGCTTGCCTGTTTGGTGGGCGAAGATGACTTGGTAACGGGCGGTGATGTTTTTGGCATAGGTTTTCAATCGCTAGTGAAGTTGTTCTGGAGGTGCGGGCTGACTGTCTGTCAATTCTTGTGACATTATATCAGAATTATTATCCGGCGCGTCGTTATTTTCTGCTAACAGTTCCCCTTGTTGTGTAGACGCGGAGCTCGTTTGTGCTTCATCCTCAACCGTTAAATGTTGCGCCTCATTGATTGCTTCCATAAACGTCTCTACATCAGGGAGTTCTGTTAGCGCAGTTAAGCCAAAAAAATCCAAAAATTGCGCCGTAGTAGCGTACAGTGCCGGTCTTCCCGGCACCTCTTTGTGGCCCACCACCTGCACCCAGTCGCGCTCTTGGAGGGTTTTCATGATATTGCTGCTCACCGTTACGCCCCGCACTTGTTCAATCTCGCCGCGGGTAATCGGCTGTCGATAAGCAATCAACGCCAGAGTTTCAAGCAGTGCACGTGAGTATTTGGGCACAGTTTCTTGCCATAATCGCCCTAGCCATTCAGAGAGCGACGGCTGTGTTTGAAAGCGGAAACCACTGGCCGTTTCACGAAGCACGATCCCGCGCGGTTCATAATCTAGTCGTAATTCAGCCAATACTTTGTTAATCGCTTGGGTGGAGACCGTAAAATCAAGCAGCACAGTTTGCTTCATACGGGCAATGGATAATGGCTGATCCGCGACAAAAATCGCGGCCTCAATCAATTGTTTGAGCTGTTCATGTTTTATCTTCATGCTTTATGCACCGTTTGCTAATCTCACATTTACCACTCCCATTGCCGCAGCTTGAATGCACTCTAAGAGCCCTTCTTTAACCAGTTCTAGAATCGCCAAAAAACTCACCACACAACCGGCCTTGCCCTCTTCAGGCGCAAACAAGTCGGTCAAGGGTGTGAAGTCTTCGGCATTGAGGGTTTGCAAAATAGCCGACATCCGCGCCCGCGTGGAAAGTTGTTCTCGAGATATCTGATGATGGGCAAACGCATCGGCGCGTTTCATGGCTTGTGCAAATGCCAACACAATATCGGTCAAATCAACGTGCGGGTGAATTTTTTCAGGCTCGATATTATCGGCGGCTTGTGCGTGTGCGTGATGAAAATCACGACCATAACGCGGCAGCGCATCAATCTCTTGAGCGGCTTGCTTGATCACTTCATATTCGCGCAGTCGACGAATGAGTTCAGTGCGCGGGTCGACTTCATCATCATCCTCTGCAGGAGGCTTTGGCAACAACAAACGCGACTTAATTTCAGCCAATATAGCGGCCATCAGCATATACTCCGCCGCTAACTCCAATTTGACTTCCTGCATCAACTCAACGTAAGCCATATACTGCTTGGTAATTTCATAGACGGGCAAATCAACAATATCTAGCTTTTGTTTGCGGATGAGATAAAGCAGCAGATCTAGTGGGCCCTCAAAGGTTTCCAAAATCACCTCGAGCGCATCCGGCGGAATAAACAGGTCCTCGGGTTTTTCGATTAGCGCCTCCCCATTGACAAATGCCAAGGGCAAAGGCTGCTGGATCATGGTGTGATTAGACTCGCTCATACCGTTTATGCAAATGGTTCAATAGCACCGCTTCCATGGCGAATAATCTGCACTTCTCCTTCCGATAAATCAATTACTGTGGTGGGTTGCTCACCAATATAGCCGCCGTGAATGATCAGACCTACTTGTTTTTCTAGCACGTCGCGAATGTGATCCGGGTCGGACTCGGCCATGTCTTGATCCGGTAAAATCAGCGTCGTTGACATCAACGGCTCGCCCAGCTGCTCCAAAATAGCCAGTGCTATGGGGTTATCTGGCACGCGAATGCCGATCGTCTTACGCTTCGGATTTTGCAAGCGTTTGGGCACCTCTTTGGTGGCTTTAAAAATAAAGGTATAAGGTCCCGGCGTGTTATTTTTTAATAAGCGAAACGACACGTTATCCACGCGCGCATACTCGGAGAGCTCCGACATATCCCGACACATCAAGGTAAAGTTATGGTCTTTGTTAAGCTGACGGATGCGACAAATTTGCTCTAGCGCACTTTTGTTATCCATTTGACAACCAATTGAATACCCCGAATCGGTTGGGTAGACAATGACATGGCCTTGTTTGATGATCTCAACGGTTTGTTTAATCAAACGCGCTTGAGGCGTATCGGGGTGGATATAAAAAAACTGACTCATGCTACCTGCATCCTTGTGGGCCAATCCTGCCAAACTGTGTGAAGATCTGCATCTATATCGAGTTTGCGACCCAACTCAGTCCAGGGACTCGGCCCGTGAAAGTCTGAACCGACAGAAGCTTGCAAACCATACTCTCGCGCCAATTGCGCTAAAAATTGTTTTTTCGGTGGCGCCATATTTGGATGAGTGACTTCCATCCCGGTTGCTCCCGCATCCACCATATCACGTAATAAACGGCGTAACCATTTGCTTTTCATGTCGTATGCAGCGGGGTGCGCGAGTACTGCTGTGCCGCCTGCAGCGTGGATCCATGCAATCGCCGTGCTGATCTCAGGCCAAGGCGCGTTAACATAAGCCTTTTTGTCTTTGCCTAAGTACTGGGTAAACGCACCGTTCCAATTACTCACCAATTTACGCGCCAACAAGACCTGCGCTAAATGGGCACGCGTGATTTGCCCCTTGCCCACACTGACTAATGCATCTTCATAAACATGTTCAATGCCTATCCGAGCCAGCTTGTCGCTCATTTTTTGAGCGCGCGCATGGCGAATTTCAGACTGTGACTGCAGATGTGAGGCTAAAGTCGCACAGGTGTCATCGATATTTAAACCCAAGATATGTATTTCAAATCCGTGCCATTTGGTGGTGATCTCCACCCCAGCAATAATCGTCATCGCCCGCTTTTGTTTTGCCTGACATGCTCTTGCCTCAGCAAGGCCTGCCGTGGTGTCGTGGTCGGTGATTGCCAGCATGTCCACCTGTTGATTGTGGGCACGCAAAACAAGCTCTGTTGGAGAGAGTTGCCCGTCAGAAAAGTGCGTGTGTGAGTGTAAATCAACTTTCATCAAAAGGTTATTGCATTTGCTTCAATTATCATTAGTATATATGAGGAAGTTTGTAGCACCAATGCTTTATGTGCCATGTGTGCTGCCAACGTACTGTTAGGTTTGAAATTTATCAAATTTAGAAGTTAGTTATTGAAACAAATACAGGTTATGCGCAGCATGTCTCCTTACTCACAAAAGACAACGTTAACTACGTCAAACACAGCAGTTTGGTGGTGGCAGTCCCTCTAGGGCTGTGTTTCGCATGCGCATGACATAAAGCCCGTTTATCACGGGCTTTTTTTATGCCCAAAACGGCAGAACCGTTTCGATACCCATTATCGAATTTTTAAGGCAGTGGCTCAGACAAAGAGCAAGAGGAAACACCGGGTGAACAACGAACACGCTTTAACACAGGTAGCATCACAACGGATTAGCGTGCCCTACAGCAGTGATCCGCTGGCGCAATATTACGCCATGTGCAACGATACCCAAAATACCATGCTGTTAGAATCAGCCGAGATCGACAGCAAAGACAATCTCAAGAGCATCATGCTACTGCAAGCCTGTGTCCGCATGGAGTGTCATGGTCAGCGAGTCGAACTCGTTGCACAAAACAGCAATGGACGAGCCGCTTTACACTTGTTGCAGCATTCCTTAGCGCCATATATTGCTGAACAAAGCGATGCGCTCATGATATGCGAATTTCCCGCAGCTAACCCCAATATTGATGAGGAAACCCGCTTACAAAGCGACAACGTGTTTAGTGTACTGCGTCATTTGGTCACGCAAATTCCTCACGAAGAAGAATTTGGGATATTTTTGGGCGGCTGTTTTGCCTATGATTTATTTGCGGTAGCCGAAGCTTTGCCCGATGTCCCCAATGGCGCTAACACCTGCCCCGACTTTGTTTTTTATCTCGCTGATACCTTATGTGTCATTGACCATCAGCAGCGTGAGAGCGTGGTGATCCAAAACCGCTTCTGCCAGTCTGTTGAAGTGAGCACCCAGTTTGCAGAGCAACAGCGCCGCTGGGTAAACGCGTTTACGCAAGAACCCACGCATCTACAGCAGCAAATTCCAGCGCCGCGCTTATCTCTTGGCAATAATGATATTCAGGTCGATAAAAGTGATGCTGAGTTTTGCGAAGATGTGCTGTCACTCAAAGAGCACATTCTTGCCGGCGATATTTTTCAAGTGGTACCGTCGCGCACGTTTTCACTGCCCTGCCCTGAACCTATTTTGGCCTATGCCGAGCTCAAACAGCTCAACCCAAGCCCGTATATGTTTTACATGCACGACGAAGCATTTAGCTTATTTGGCGCATCGCCCGAATCAGCGCTGAAATACACTGCACAAACCAACCAGGTCGAAATCTACCCGATTGCGGGTACTAGACCGCGCGGAAAACGCCCCGATGGCACCATTGACCGCGATTTGGACGGACGCATTGAGTTAGATTTACGCGAAGATATCAAAGAGAAATCCGAACATATCATGCTGGTTGATTTGGCGCGAAATGATGTCGCCAGGGTGTCGCAACCCGGAACGCGCCATGTCAAAGAGCTCTTAAAAGTCGACAGGTACTCACACGTTATGCATTTAGTATCTCGCGTAGTGGGTCAACTCCAACCCCAGCTTGATGCGCTTCACGCCTATCAAGCCTGCATGAATATGGGCACCTTAGTCGGCGCCCCCAAAGTCTCTGCAGCAAAATTAATTCGCGCAGTCGAACAACAGCGGCGCGGCAGCTATGGTGGCGCCGTTGGCTATCTCGATGGCCAAGGCAATATGGACACCTGCATCGTGATCCGCTCTGCCTTTGTGCAGCACGGCATCGCACATATTCAAGCTGGTGCTGGTGTCGTGCACGATTCGGTGCCGCAAAGTGAAGCTGACGAAACCCGCGCCAAAGCGCAAGCCGTCATGCGGGCAATTATCCAATCACAAGGACAGTCGCATGAATAATTATCAGGTCGTCATGCTCGATAACGTCGACTCGTTTACTTACAACCTAGTAGACGAGCTGCGTACCCTCAACTTTAATATGCAGGTATTTCGCAACACGGTAAGTGCCGATACAGTGCTTGAAGCATTAGCGCAATGCGCTAGCCAAGGCCCAACCTTACTGTTGTTATCACCCGGTCCGGGCGCGCCTAGTGACGCTGGCTGCATGCCAGAAGTGATCGCTCGCGCCGCTGGTGAGTATCCAATACTGGGGATTTGTTTAGGCCATCAAGCGATTGTCGAACACTACGGGGGCACCGTGGTACGTGCCGAAGCCGTGGTTCATGGCAAAGCGTCACCGCTAACACACTGCGGCGATAAGATGTTTACCAATATGCCACAGCCCATGTCAGTGGCTCGCTACCACTCTTTGGTTGCCGGTGAAATGCCTGATACCCTTGCGGTATTGGGTCAGATCAACGACATCCCCATGGTCATTCATCATGCTCAAGACAAAATGCTCGGTATGCAGTTCCATCCCGAGTCCATTTTGACCTATCACGGCAGTCAACTATTGCGTGATAGCATTGCGTATTTACTGCAATCAGATGTTACATAAGGAAATCACATGTCGTTTTTAGCCAGTTTAGAGACTTTATATAGCCAAGCGGATCTTTCTCAAGCACAAAGTCACGCTTTGTTTAGCGAAGTGATGCAAGGTAACGTCAGTGAAATAGCCCTCACAGCGCTGTTAATGGCGCTTAAAATAAAAGGCGAAACCCCGCAAGAAATCGCCGGTGCGGCGCAAGCCATGGTCGAACATGCGACGCCATTTCCATGCCCTGATCGCCCCTTTGCCGATATTGTGGGTACCGGTGGCGATGGTCACAACACCATCAACATTTCCAGTGCTGCAGCCGTAGTTGCCGCTAGCTGCGGAGTAGCAGTTGCCAAACACGGCAATCGCAGCGTCTCGAGCCAGTCTGGCTCAGCTGATTTGTTTAACGCTTTTGGCTATGATTTAATGCACAGTCCGGCCACTGCGCGCCAGTGTTTGGATCAGAGCAACCTGTGTTTCTTATTTGCGCCTGTGTATCACGCGGGTGTGAAACACGCGATGCCGGTACGCACTGAGCTCAAAACCCGTACTATCTTTAATATCCTTGGCCCGCTTGCTAACCCTGCTAAACCGACCCATTCAGTGATGGGCGTGTATACACCAGAGCTACTGATTCCGTATGCGCAAACGCTGCAGTTACTCGAGCATGAACGCGCTTTAATTGTCCACGGCAGCGGTTTAGATGAGTTTGCCCTGCATGGCTCAACCCAAGTGGTCGAAATTAACGGGGATAATATGACCGAAAGCGTCGTCACACCGGCGGATTTTGGTTTACCAACAGCGCCGCTAGAAGCGATTGTCGGCGGCACGCCAGAAGAGAACAAAGCCGCCATCGAAGCGGTCTTCAAAGGCCAAGGCGCAGCCGCGCACATGCACGCGATTGCCATGAACGCTGGTGCGTTATTATATTTAACCGGCGCAGCTGAGTCTTATCGACAAGGCGCGGATTTGGCTTTAGATGCCATCGCCAAAGGCCTCCCCTTTACAACGATTGCTACCGCCGCCCAGCTCAGCCAGACACCACAGGAATCAGCATAGAATGAGCATGCCTAATGTATTAGAACAAATTGTCATTGATAAGCGCACTGAGCTCGTCGCACTTGAGGCTGCGTTGCCGCTTACACAGGTCAAAGCAAACCTCGTGCCGTCTACCAAGAGTTTATTTGAGGCGTTATCTCAGCCCAATGCCGGTTATATTTTTGAGTGCAAAAAAGCCTCGCCTTCAAAGGGCTTAATTCGTCCAGTGTTTGATTTGGATGAAATCCTTGCAGCCTACACCACTGAGGCTGCCGCACTGTCTGTATTAACTGATGAGAAGTATTTCCAAGGCACTTATGACTATCTAGACTATGTGACCGAACACGTCGATATTCCGGTGCTCAACAAAGACTTTTTTGTCAACGAGTATCAGGTGTATCGCGCTCGCTATCACAACGCTGATGCGATTTTGTTGATGCTGTCAGTCTTGACCGATACGGAATATCGCGCGCTTCATATGGTCGCGGATGAACTTGCGCTAGATGTGCTCACCGAAGTATCCAACGAAGAAGAAGCACATCGTGCGGTTGCCCTAGGTGCCAAAATCATCGGCATCAACAACCGTAACTTGCGTGATTTGTCCGCCGATTTAGGCGCCACAGAAACCCTAGTGCCTTTGATCAAGTCACTGGGCCACACCGGCGTATTAATTTCGGAGTCTGGCATTTATACCCGTCAAGACGTTGCGCGCCTAGCGCCGCTTGTGGATGGCTTTTTGGTAGGCAGTTCACTGATGGCCCAGGCTGACTTACAGCGTGCCGTAAATCAACTGGTATATGGCACGGTCAAAGTATGCGGGATCACACAGCCTGAACAAGCCCAAGCACTATGGCAACGCCCAGTATCTTACCTGGGTCTGATCTTTGCTGAGCAATCAAAGCGCAAGGTGTCTCTCGCGCAAGCACAACACATTACCCAAGCTGCACCGGGCCACTATGTTGGGGTGTTTGCCGATGCGCCTGTGGCGCAAGTCGAAGATATGGCGACAACACTAGCGCTTAGTGCTGTGCAGCTACACGGTACTGAGGATGATGACTATATACTGGCGCTGCGCGAAGTGCTGCCGCAGGAGTGTCAAATTTGGCGCGCACTTGGCGTGAGCGATTCGCTGCCAGCCTTTCCTCGTGCACCGGTTGAGCGTATACTGCTAGATTGCAAAGTCGGTGCGCAAAGCGGCGGAACCGGTCAGTCATTTGACTGGCAGTTGCTTCAAACTGTGGAGACTGAACTACCTGTTGCACTAGCGGGAGGATTAACCCCAGATAATATCGCCCAAGCGGTTACAGCCAGTCGTACCTGCGCTGACCTCATGGATGTCAATTCTGGGGTAGAATCTGCACCGGGCAATAAAGATATACAGCTTGTTGAGCGCGTGTTCAACGAGCTACGACGTTACTAATGACGTTATAATCAAAACGTAATGAAGACAATGATAGCATTAGCCCGAATCTACGGTTGATACTCAGATAAGGCATAAAAGAGGCACAGACCATGAATCAATTAGACAGCAAATTTGGCGAGTTTGGTGGTATGTATGTACCCGAGCTGTTGATCCCAGCCTTGGATCAGCTCGAAAAAGCCTTTTTGGATGCCAAAGACGATCCGGCATTCAAACAAGAATTTAGCGATTTGTTACACGATTATGCAGGACGCCCAACGGCAATGACCCTGACGCGTAACCTCGTATCCAACCCCAAAGTCAAACTTTACCTCAAGCGTGAAGACCTACTGCACGGTGGCGCACACA
>CAZLGJ010000001.1:68539-111292 GCA_964559075.1 uncultured Glaciecola sp. | reverse complement strand
TCAGTCATCCGGTGAAATTCAGGAATAAGCTCGCGAAGTTCCTCTTCGTCTAAGCGTTCAACAGAATTTTGGGGCATGCTCATTAATGCAGGTGTTTATATACAATTGTAGTCTAGTTCTTACAATAAACACAGAAAGTGGGTACAAAAAAACCTTATCGCCCAAAAAAAGCGATAAGGCTTTCAGCTGATCTTATGCGTGCTGGAATTATTCCACACCCTCAATCATGTATTCGATCGCGGCTTTGATGTCATCATCAGAACATGAGCCACAGGTGCCCATTGGTGGCATCGCGTTAATGCCGTTGATGGCATTTTGCCAAACAGTGTCAAAACCTTTTTCGTCAAGACGCGGCTTCCAGTCAGCGGCAACTTGCGTTTTAGGTGCACCCAAAACACCACCAGCGTGACATGCGGTACAGGCTTGGTTGTAAATGTCTTTACCAGACTTTGGACCAGCGGCGGCAGCAGCAACAGCGCCAGCCACTTTCACTTGACCATAAGGCTTAATGCGCTCAGCGATATCTTCATCCGCTTGGACAAAAAACAACGCACCGGCAGCAACTGCAATGGCTAATAATTTCTGAACTTTCACGAGCTTCTCCATAAATACGACCGCTTATAAAATGGTCGAAAAATCAAACTGCTCCCATTATAACGACAAAATTGTTGGCGACAATAGCTTTTAGTTGTAATCGTTTGGTGGAAGCGTGAAGCAAATCCTCCAATTTTGACCGAGATCAACCACGAAAAAACAGAATTTATCCTACACTTAAACAGGACCTGCTATTTAAAACAAGGCAATCAAGGAGGCCAATTATGCTTTTTTTCCAGTATGGTCAATTGCAAGTAATTGCACCTATCAATCTCGAACACGACACGCACCCAGCGCTGGATAAAGCGCGTTTCTGGGCCGAATTATTTGGTGGAGAGTTACACCTCATTACATCCGTCTATGACAGTATTGCGCAGTATTCTGAATTTTTGACCGTCGATATGTATCGCGAAGTGGAACAAAACATCTTGGCGCAGCAAGAGCACAAGCTCGATGCGGTTTATCAAGCCGTGAAAGAGGGTACACGACCGGTATACAAACACGTGCGCTGGTCTAATAATATTGCTGAGCTGCTCAGTGAATTTGCCCAAGGGCACCAGCCCGGCCTGATAATCAAACGTTGCAGTGAGGATGACAGCAGTTTTAATCCCTTTGCCACCGCCACCGATCGACACTGTATCCGCACCCAAGTGTGCCCTTTGTTGTTAACTAAAGACAGTAAAGCCGAGTATCGGCAAATCGTCGTGGCGATCAATCCTTGTGACAAGGAAGATGAGCTATACCATCACAATCAAGACATCATTGCCCAAGCCCAGGCCATTGGCGATATACTCGATGCGAACGTGCGCTATGTGCATTTTTATGCCGAGCCCATTGACGTTGCCGGTCTGGCTATTGGCGCCTTGACCCATGAAGACTTGTTGGCCAGCGTGCGTGAGCATCACGAAGAAAAAATGCAGGTGCTGGCGCAAAAATGGGATCTGGCTAATACCGAGTGCATTTTAACCCACCATGCGGTGGAGGTCGCGATTGAGGCCTATTGTGTGGCGCACGAGTGTGACTTGTTAATTTTGGGCACTGCGGGACGGCAAAACATGGATGCATTTTTGTTGGGCAATACCGCTGAGGATGTGATCCAGCACGTCAACTGTGATGTGATGACCATTCCGCGGCGCAACCGCAACGCAAAGGCAGTTGAGGAAAGTGTAGAATACGCTAGTATACCTGCATAACTCACAACCTTTACTGGGCAGCTTTTGCAGCGATTTGACCAAACGCAAGCGGATTTGCTGGCGCTAACAGACGGCAAGCACTTTGTCTCTGCACCACCTGGCGCGGGTAAAACCGCGCTATTAACCGCGCGCTTACAGGCGTCGGGACTGGCACACTTTGCTGATGACGAGATTGTCTGCCTGACTTTTACGGTGCGCGCTGCGCTGGAAATGCAGCAGCGAGCGGCTCGCGTACTCGGTGATCGCAATCCGTTTATCGGTAATTTTCATGCGTTTTGTATGCACGTGTTGCGCGAGACCACAGAGCCGCGGTTTCGCCATCTCAAATGGCAATCTCTGATCCCAGAGGAATATGCCAAAGAGCTGATTGAGCTAGCGGTGGTGGATGCGCTGGCGACTCCCATCGACTATCACGGCGTGCCTGAGGTGTTGCTACACAGCTGTGATGTGGGGCAGGTAGCGGCGGCGAATGTGTATCAGCCCTCGTGGACGCGGATCATGCAATCATTGCAGGCAGGATTGGCACTGTTGAGTGTGGCTATCGAGTCTGATGATCACTGGCTGCTAAGCGTGGCACAACAGTTATTGCAGTCGCAGCTAGCGCAACAGGTGGCGAGCGCCAAAGCCTTGCTGGGGGTCGATTATCGCGACCTTGATCATGTCATTGTGCGTATTTATCAGGTGTTTCTCGCTTATCAAGGACACAAACGCGCCTCACAAGCGATTGATTTTGACGATTTGTTGGTGCAGGGGCTAGCGTGTCTGCGGCATGCGCCGCAACCCAAACGGTTTATCCAAATTGACGAAGTGCAAGATCTGAATCCGCTGCAGTGGGCCATCATTGCCATGCTGGATGCCCCTGATTCACATGTTTTTGCGGTGGGCGATGAGTTGCAGTCCATATATGGTTTTTTGGGAGCCGATATCACTCAGCTGCAGCGCAATTTGCAGGATTTTACCCAGCACCAGCTAATCAACAACTACCGTGCTCAAGCGCCGCTATTGACTATCCTCAATGCCTATAGAACCGCACACTGGCAGCTACCAGCAAT
Source organism: uncultured Glaciecola sp. (assembly GCA_964559075.1). GTDB lineage: Bacteria > Pseudomonadota > Gammaproteobacteria > Enterobacterales > Alteromonadaceae > Opacimonas. The sequence goes on along the minus strand of CAZLGJ010000001.1, from coordinate 108,453 downwards.
TGTGTCAATGCGGACTAGACGGACAGAGGCTACTGAGTGCAGCAGCAATGCTGTTGATAAAAATGCGACTATGCTGTTTGCTACTCAGACCCTCGAGCAAGAAGTGGCGTTGGCAGCGCGCGCGGTCACGCAAATTTTGGCAGATGAGCAGCGCAATATCGGGATGTTATTGCCGACCAATAAACTCATTGAACAGTTCTGTCGCCACTTTCAGGCGCAAGGACTGCGCTTTTTTCGCGTTGGTGAAAACGATCTGATGCAGCAGTTAGCGCTGGTCGATGCGATGAGCCTGTTGCGCTTGCTAAATGGGGTTAATACCAACACCCAGCGCATGGACTGGTGGAGCATTATTTTTCGCTTTACCCGTTCAGGAGCGGGCAGTCGGTATACACGTAAAGACATCATCGCCATGGTCAACGCGTTTGCGGCTAAGCGACTGCCATTGGCACATGTTTTGTTGGGGCAGGCGTTATTTGACTATCCGTACCGTGAGTTGTTAGCCGCCGCGGATGATCAAGGCGTGGTCATTTTTGATACCGAAACCACAGGTCTGGATTTTATGAGTGACAAAATCATCCAGATTGCGGCGGTGAAAGTTTGTCGCGGTCAGGTGGTGGCAGAATTTGATGAGTACGTCTGTATCGATCTTGATGGAGATGCAGCGCTCGATGCTGCTTTTGCCAACAGTCAGGCGATCCATCACATTACTCGAGAACAGGTGGCCAAGGGCGGCGCTTGGGTCAATGTGCTGTCCGAGTTTTTGGCTTTTGTCGGAGAGTGTCCGCTACTGGCGCACAACCTCAATTATGATTTGGAGATGCTCAAAAGCAACTCTGCCGAACTCACGTTTGCGCCTGATGTGCAGGCGCAGTTATCGGCTTTACTGATGCGGCCGTGTTTTGATACCTTACAGCTGGCGCGCTTGCTCTACCCAGACTTGGCAAGCTATAAATTGGAAAGCTTGCTCGATACTTTTACCTTAGCTGGGGTGAATAGTCATAACGCGTTAGACGATGTGAAGGCCACCGCGTCTTTATTTGTACACATGTGCCAAGCCATGCCTGAGCATCTACAGCAGGCCGATGCGTTACTTGACCAATACGCGTCGATCATCACACCGTTTCGCTATGCCTGGCAGACGATGTGTGATGATTTTGCGACGCCGTTTTTTTCGCCACTGGATGTCGAGTTGGCGACGAGTATCGATGCCTACTTTTCCTTCGCGCAGCAACAAGATCACTGGTATAACCCTCAAACACTGGCCCAAACCCGAGCTGAGGCCACCCAAAAGTACTTTCCCTGGCTTATCAAACATTGCTTTCAAGGGATTGCTTCACACCAGCTCAATGCGAATTTGTATCAATATGCCGGTGCTGAAGGACAAGCACGTGGCCAGTTAGTCGCGCAGTTGGCCACCTTAAAAGAAACCGACCTGATCGATCCTGAACGTGATAAGTTAATTGTGAGCACCGTGCATCGCGCGAAAGGCTTGGAGTTTGATACTGTGTATCTGCCTGCATGCGTAGACAGTAATTATCCGTTGTATATGCCGGCAAGTATCCCTAAAGATAAGCGAGTAAAGCGCGAAAATGAGAGTAAGCGTTTACTTTATGTGGCGCTGAGCCGGCCAACCAACAAGTTAATTGTGAGCTATCATCAGCAGGTCGGGCAGTACCCTAGGCAAATCAGCCCCTTTTTAGTACCATGCGTATCGAGCTTTGGTTATCGCAAAGATTAAACCGAATCCTCAGTTCACGTCTATAACAATAAAAACAATAGGAACGACTATGAGCACTACCACACCTCAACCAAATACCTGGGTCATGCGCGCCCTCGACAAGGTCGAAAAAGTTGGCAATAAACTGCCCGATCCCGCGATTATTTTTGTGATTTGCTTAGCCGTAGTCTGGGCGTTATCAGCACTCATGGCCGGTATGGACTTTAGTGCGATCGATCCACGCTCTGGTGAGGCGGTTCAAATCAATAATTTGTTAACGGGCGCCGCGCTGGCTGATTTTTTGAGCCGTATGGTGACGATTTTTACTGGTTTTGCGCCCTTGGGTGTGGTGCTAGTGGCCATGCTTGGGGTAGGCGTTGCCGAGCATTCGGGATTTATCAGTGCCGGACTTAAGCGCATTCTCGATTGGACGCCACGCTCGCTGCTGACGCCAATGGTCGTACTGGTCGCGATTGTTTCGCATACCGCAACCGACGCAGGCTATGTGTTAGTGATCCCCTTAGCTGGGGTCATTTTTTATGCCATGGGGCGTCATCCTTTGGCGGGGATCGCGGCGGCATTTGCTGGAGTCAGCGGCGGTTTTTGTGCCAACTTTATCCCGTCGGCAATCGATCCTTTGCTCCAGTCGTTTACGCAAGAAGCGGCGCGCATTATCGATCCACAAATTGAACTAAACCCGTTGAACAACTACTTTTTTAATTCGGCATCTTCTATTGTGATTATCAGTATCGCTTGGTATTTGACGGATAAAGTGATCGAGCCGCGGCTACAAAACACGCCAGTAGATGGCGACCCGAACGATATTCCCAAGTTTGATGAGCTTAACGCACAACAAATCAAAGCGCTCCGCTATGCCTCGTTTACTTTGCTAGCCGGGCTGGTGGCACTGGTGGCGATTTTGCTGCCAGAAACCTCGCCATTGCGCGATGCCGAGGGACAGCTGACCTCATACGCAGCACCGGTCATGCGATCGATTGTGCCGATCATCTTTTTGTTATTTTTGTTACCCGGCGTGGTGTACGGGTATGTGTCTGGTACCTATCGCTCCACCAAAGACATGATCGATTCGATGACCAAAGCTATGCAGGGAATGAGTTATTACATTGTCATGGCGTTTTTCTGTGCTTTGTTTATCGATGCATTTGCCAAATCCAACCTGGGCGTTCTGCTAGCGGTGAACGGTGCTGAAGTCCTGCAAGGCTTGGCACTGCCGGCGATGGTTACTATTGTTGGGACCATCTTTTTGACCGCTTTTGTGAACCTGTTTGTGGGCTCATCTTCTGCCAAGTGGGCGTTGTTGGGGCCGATTTTTGTACCTATGCTCATGCAGTTGGGGATCTCTCCGGATCTCACTCAAGCGGCCTATCGTCTAGGTGACTCTTCATCTAATATTATTACGCCTCTGATGCCCTATTTCCCTCTCGTAGTGGTGTACTGTCAGCGCTATGTTAAAGGCACCGGCATCGGTACTCTGCTGTCGATGATGTTGCCCTATAGCATTGCGCTGATTTTGCTCTGGACATTGTTTTTATTACTCTATTGGAGTGTAGGGCTGCCGCTGGGGATCAGTGCTAGCTATGTCTATCCTGCAGGTTAAAAAATACGTGCATACCAACGCTTAGACAAAAGTTGGAACAACCTTTGCTCAGTGATAAATGGAATCATTGAAAGAGCAAAATTTTATGACAATATGCGACGTGGGGACAGGGATGTTGCCCTATAGTAGTGCAAAACAGCAGGTTTTGGGGCAAATATCCCCATGCACTGTCAGTCAAATCCTCCCGTTATCCCAAGCACACGGACGCGTGCTTGCGAAAGATATTGTCTCGCCTATGAATGTACCACCGCACGACAATTCGGCGATGGATGGTTATGCCCTAGGTGATGCGTCACGCTTTTATAATCCGCTCGAATACACTGTGGTGGAGACGGTATTAGCTGGCCAAACACCGCAACATCCACTCAAAAGTGGGCAGTGTGCGCGGATCATGACCGGTGCTATGCTCCCAAAAAACACCTACGCTGTAGTGATGCAGGAGCAGGTGCAGCGCAACGGTGACATCATCCTCATTGAAAGCCCACTGCGTGCAGGTAATAATATCCGTTACCGCGGCGAGGACATCGCCAAAGACGAGGTCATTCTGCGTCAAGGCACGACGTTATCTGCTGTCGATATCGGTGTATTAGCGTCAATCGGGATCGCCAATGTTGAGGTGATCCGCCCTCTTAAAGTGGCGCTCATTGCCACAGGAGATGAGTTACAAGAAATTGGCCGGCCATTGGGCGAGGGGCAGATTTATGATACCAACTCCTATGTGCTGCAAAGTGCCTTGCAAAAGCTCGGCTGTGAAGTCCTCAACTACGGGATTGTGCAGGACGATTTGTCGATAATAACCGAAACATTGACCGAGGCAGTGCAACATGCAGATATCATCATCAGCTCCGGTGGGGTGTCTGTGGGGGATGCGGATTTTGTCAAAACCGCGTTGGCCGAACTAGGTCAAGTCGCGTTTTGGAAGGTGGCGATGAAGCCGGGTAAGCCCTTTGCCTTTGGCAAGTTATCCGATACGCTGTTTTTTGGGTTGCCGGGCAACCCTGTCTCATCGGTGATTACCTTTCAACAACTGGTGATCCCCGCCATTGAAACCATGCAGGGACAAACGCCGCAAAAGCTGCCGACCTTTTGGGCCATTGCGAAAGAGCGCATGCGCAAACGACCTGGCCGACGTGACTTTCAGCGCGCTGTTTATGAAGTGCATAAAAACGGCCACCTGTTAGTCAGTGCCTTACCGACTCAAGGCTCAGGGGTCTTAACCAGTATCCAACATGCTAACTGTTTGGCACTGCTTGATGCTGCGCGCGAGGATGTCCTGCCGGGTGATGAGATCCAAATTAGCCTGTTCCACCCAGCGCTACAGGCAAGTTAGTAGGTGACTCATGACGCAGTCGGTTCGTGAACTTTCTTATCCGCAGCTATTAAAGCATGCACGGCACATCATGTTGCCCGGCATGGATATTGATGGACAGGAACGCTTGTTTAATAGTCACATGCTGATTGTCGGAGTCGGTGGCTTAGGCTGCGCGGCGGCGCAATATTTAGTTGCCAGCGGTATTGGCGCCGTCACTCTAATGGACGATGATGCGGTAGATGCGAGCAATGTATCGCGACAAATTCTCTATCGCGCGAGTGATATTGATCGCAGCAAAGTATGCTGCGCACAAGCGCAATTGCAAATGCTCAACCCCGATTGCCAAATCAGTGTAAGCTCGACGCGATTTTCCGCAGATACTGTGGTAACTGAGTATGACTGTGTGCTCGATTGTACAGATAACAAAGCAACGCGGCTGGCTATCGACCAAGCGTGCGCAAACGCTGGTGTACCCTTAGTGGTTGGCGCGGCTATTCGCATGGAAGGGCAGCTTGGCGTGTTTCATACGGCTCAATCTAAGACTAACTATCGCGATGTCGCGCGGATGTTTGGACAACCTGGTGATAGCTGCAGTGAAGCGGGGGTGTTATCGCCAGTGGTTGGCATTATTGGTGCAATGCAAGCCACTGAAGCGATCAAGCTATTAAGTGGCTGTGCGCCGGTATTGTGTGATCAGTGGTTAATGCTTGATGCCGCAACCATGCAGATGCAGACGTTTGCGCTGTCACCTAGCTAAGCGCACTCTTATTTATTTAAGCTGTGTTTGGCATTGATTGACAGGTTCTGCAACGCCGCATCCCATTGTTCGGGCGTGTTGGTGTTGGTCCATGCCGCTTGCGTTTCTGTGCTTAGCACATGGGCAAGATGTGATTGCGCAAAGTGACGGACGCTCAGCCCTTTTTGATAAGTCACCCGTTCGGTGATATCCATAAAATGCACATCACTACAAGGGATAAAGAGCGGCAGCGGGTGATTGGCCATGTGTACGATTTGCCGAGTCTCTCTGCCTTGATTAAGTAACGCCTGTAATGATGCTATTTGCATGCAGGGCATATCAATTGGCATGCACAGCAGAGCGTCGGTTTGTCCCTGATAGGTGTGCATCACTGCGTGAATACCGCTTAACGGACCGGCGTCTGGATGCACATCAGCGATCCGCTGGTAGTGGAGTGGATGTGGTTGATTGGCATTGATAACTATTTGGTCAACGCCCACTGCTGCCAAAATCTCCACGGTAAAATCCAACATAGACTGGTCAAAGCGCTGCAAATAGGCCTTGTTCTGTCCCATGCGCTGACTCTTGCCACCGGCTAACACGACACCTGTAATATGCATATCGAGCTCCTTGTTATATTCCGTTTTACTTGTTTGTCTCTTGTGCCGCTAACCGCCTAGCATGGCGAGATGTTCAGTGCTCCCAGGATTGGCTTGATGTAATCCGTGCGTCGCGGTTTTGTGCTGCAACTGCTGTTGTAACCACGCCTGGAGGTGTTGGCTATCATCATCATGTTGTAGCAGGTGCCGCAGAGAGTGACCCTCTTCGGCAAATAAACAAGCGTGTAATGCACCGCGTGCGGTGATCCGCAGACGGTTACAGCTAGCACAAAAATCATCGCTGTAGGGCATGATAAAACCAATCTTGCCTTGGTAATCAGCATGCGCGAGCTCTTGAGCCGGGCCTGCAGTCGCGCTGCGTTTGGTCTGTTCCCAGCCGCGCTTTTGTAAGTGCTGCAAAAATTGCTCGCCACGCACGTGATTGTCGGCAAAAAACGCCGCGTTATCACCAGTTTGCATCAGCTCAATGAAGCGCAGGCTGATGGGTGTGTGTTTTACCCATGCTAAAAACTGATACCACTGATGCAGATTGTATTGCTTGAGTAGAACAGTGTTGACCTTGGTGGGTAGCCTTAGTGCCAGTGCGCGGTCGATGCCCTCGAGAATGGCTTGATGTTTGTTACTGCCAGTAATGAGCGCAAACTGGTTGGGATCCAAGCTGTCAATCGACACGTTGAGTTGAGTTAAGCCTGCGGCATACCAAGCATCGACATGCTGGAGCAAATTAAAGCCATTAGTGGTCAACGCCACTTCTTCGATCCCCGGCGTATTAGCGACAGTGGCTATGATCTTGGTAAGATCTTTTCGCAGCGCTGGCTCACCGCCCGTGATGCGAATTTTGCGCACGCCAGCTGCCGCAAGACCACGACTTAAGCGTGCTATTTCAGGCACCGACAAAAAATTATGCGCTTTGGTCTTGCGATACCCGTTGGGCAAGCAATAGTTGCATTTAAAATTACACACATCGGTGATGGACAATCGCACATAAAAAAATGCACGATCATGGTTATCAACTAACATAACACGGTTTACTGACTCAAAAGCAATAACAATGCATTTGCTTTACAAGGTTTATGCCATATTTAAAATGTTATAAAAACAATGCCTTATGATATTCGGAACCACAGCTTTGGTTGGATCGTAAACAATAATCACAGTTGCGGTGCAGGCTACGCTAGATTTGCACTGAAATGCGACAAGACCTGTGATTTTGCTGGCTTCAAGATGTTAATAGATTGTTTTATATAGAATTTTGTATAAGTCTTACAATGAGTTAGCAAAACTGGTACAAAAGTTGTTTTAGTGCATCTTATGAATATTGATTTGCACCATGGCATGCCGATGTCCCACGCTACACACCTTTCTCATTTACCCCAATCGCGAGTGCTGCTCGTCACTGATGTCAAATCCAGCGCCCGTAGCGCTTTGCTACAACAGGTGTTAAGCCAGTCCTCTTATGTCGTCACTGAGGTTACCTTTGCCGAGATGTCTATCCTCAAAGCGGTAGAAGCCGCCCATCCTGACATTATCGTGATTGATACCTGTGCCCCATCCGACACGTTATTAGCGGCCTTAACTCAGCTTACGGATATCAACCCGAAACCTGTGATTGTGTTATCTGAACAAGATGATGTTGCGCTGATGCAAGCGTCACTCAATGCTGGGGTGAGTGCTTATATTTCAGGGAGCAATGAAATCAACCGAATTGGCCAAATCATTGATGTTGCTAAAACCCGTTTTGGGATCACCCAAGCGCTAAAAACCGAGCTTGCGGATGCCAAATCGGCACTGACTACGCGCAAATGGGTCGATCAGGCCAAAGCTATCTTGATTGAAAAACAGGGCATGAGTGAAGCGCAGGCCTATAAAAATATTCGCAAAATGGCCATGAACAATGGCCAAAAAATGGAAGACGTGGCCAAAAATATCGTGGCCATGGCCACCATGTTAGACAGCACCCCAAATAAGCAACAATCCGGCGGCGCCGCATGAGTCAGGCTCAGTTTGATCAGCATACTCAGTGCACGACATGCCCGTATTGCGGCGTCGGCTGCGGCGTTGATATTACCGTCACCAATGGCGAGGTCAGTGCCGTAGAGGGCACTGCCACGCATCCTGCCAATCAGGGAAGACTATGTGTCAAAGGCACACACCTAGCCGATACCACTCAGCCGCAAGACCGCGTGTTAGGTGCATCTGTTGCAGGGTGCGAGGTGCCTGTGGATGACGCGCTTGATGCTGTGGCAGAGCGCTTTAGCGATACTATTGCCAAACATGGGCCCGACGCAGTGGCTTTTTATGTATCTGGGCAGATCCTCACCGAGGATTATTACGTGGCCAATAAACTCATGAAGGGGTTTATCGGCTCAGCCAACATTGATACCAATTCTCGTTTATGTATGTCATCGGCGGTGGCAGGCTATAAGCGCGCCTTTGGTAGCGATACAGTGCCGTGCTGCTATGACGATCTGTCTGAAGCAAAATTACTGGTGCTGGTTGGATCTAATGCAGCATGGACACATCCGATTTTGTATCAGCGTATGCAAGCGACAAAACAAGCCGATCCCACGGTAAAGGTCGTGGTGATCGACCCGCGCCAAAACGCCACCTGTGATTTGGCCGATGTGCATCTGCCCATCAAGGCGGGCACGGATATCGCGTTGTTCAATGGTTTATTGTGTTATCTGGCCGAGCAGGGCAAGCTCAATGAAACGTATATTGCTGCGCACACCGAGCAATTTGACGCGGCGCTGGCAGTTGCCTCAACGTATGATGTGGAAACGGTGGTGCGTACCTGCGGCATTACCCCAGAAGCGGTAAGAGAGTTTTATACGCGTTTTGCTAATACGCCCAAGACAGTGACATTTTATTCCCAAGGGGTCAATCAGTCCTCACAAGGCGTTGACAAATGTAACGCCATTATCAATTGTCACCTAGCCACAGGCCGCATCGGACACCCCGGCATGGGGCCGTTTTCGATCACCGGTCAGCCCAACGCCATGGGCGGGCGCGAGGTGGGCGGGCTAGCCAATATGCTTGCCGCGCACATGGATATCGAAAATGCGCAGCATCGCCAGTGGGTACAGACCTTTTGGGATGCGCCGAGCATGCCTACTCAAGCAGGCTTAAAAGCCGTGGACTTATTCGCCAATATTGCCTCGGGCAAGGTAAAAGCGGTGTGGATCATGGCGACTAATCCCGTAGTGAGTCTTCCCAATCGCAATCAAATTGAACAAGCCTTGGCTGCATGTGAGTGCGTGGTAGTCTCGGAGTGTTATACCCGTAATGACACCTTGGTCTATGCCGATATTGTGCTACCTGCAAGCACCTGGTCAGAAAAAAACGGGACCGTGACCAATTCTGAGCGCTGTATTTCACGTCAGCGCGGGGTAGTGCCACCACCTGGCGACGCCCGTCACGATTGGCAGTTGCTCTGTGGCGTGGCACAGCGCATGGGCTTTGCTAATGCCTTTGCATACGCACATCCAGCAGAGATTTTCGCTGAGCACGCGGCGCTGTCGGGCTATCACAATGGCGGTGAAGAACCATTGCGTGATTTTGATATTTCGGGACTAGCGGATTTGAGCGTGGCGCAATATGACCAGCTGCTGCCAATCCGCTGGCCAGTCAATGCTGAGCAGCCGTACGGCACCCAGCGCATGTTTTCCGATGGGCGCTTTTTTACGCCATCAGGCAAGGCGCGCTTTGTGCCGGTTACTTTGGCAGAGCCTGCCGAGCCGCCCGAAGCTGAATATCCGTTTATTCTTAATTCTGGTCGCTTACGCGATCAATGGCACACGATGACGCGCACCTCGCGCAGTGCAACCTTGGCCAATCATCAGCAGACACCTTTGGTATCGCTGCATCCACAAGATGTGCTCGCGTTAGGGTTGGGGCCGACTGATTGGGTAGTCATCCACAGTCGCTATGGGCATATCACAGTGCCGTTTAAAGCTGATTTGGGCATGCGGCCTGGTAACTGTTTTGTACCCATACACTGGACACAGCATACGGCTCCGAGTGCAAATGTCAGTCGCTGCTACAGCTCGCGCGTTGATCCCTTATCCGGACAACCCGAGAGTAAATTCGTTAGCGTTAAGCTCTCTCCGATAGCGATGCAGCAAAGCCTGCAGATAGTGCATCGTCCAACTGTACAACCGAGTTTAAACCTTGGTGAGTATTGGGCGCGCTTCAGTGTGGGGCATGGCGAAGCCATCAGTGCGGCGCTATCGAGTCCAGTATCGTTGACACACTGCCAACAGCAGTGGCCAGCTGACGCCGGTGAATGGATCAGCCTTCAAGGGACTGAGACAAATTCGTTCACGGCCATTTTATTAGCCGATCAGCAAATTCAAGCGATATGTGTCAGCCACGCTTCTTCCGCTGTCTTGGAGCACGGCGAACTTGCTTGGGCATGGCTAGATGAGTTACTGGGGCAATCGAGTATCGAGGCTAGCGCTTATGGGGCATTGCTGCGCCATAAATTACCGGAGGCACATCGCCAAGGTCGCCTGGTCTGTAGCTGCTTTCGAGTTGGGGAGAATACCATTAACGCCGCATTGGGCGAGCAAAAACACAGCGTGGCTAGTTTGGGCAAAGCATTGCAATGCGGGACCAACTGCGGGTCGTGCAAACCCGAGCTACAACAGCTCATTGATGCTCACGGCGGAGCCGCATGTGAGTTGCCCAACCTCTGGGTCGAAAAGGGCACTAAGACCATTCCAATAAAACACGTCGTGGGCAAATAAGAGGACAAGGCGATGCAGGTGTTTGCAGATTATTTAAAAATCATCGGGCGCGGTCAGCGTGCCGGACGTTATTTGACCCTAGAAGAAGCACAAGCGGCATATACCATGGTGCTCAACGGTCAATCTACGCAAGCGCAGTTGGGTGCGTTTTTGATGCTATTGCGGGTGCGGGAAGAAAGCCATATTGAATTGGCTGGGTTTGTCAAAGCTGCGCGCGCTCAAGTGACGCGTGAGTGGCAGACGCTGGAAGTTGACTTAGATTTGGGGGGTTATGCTGGCAAGCGCCGCCATTTACCTTGGTACGTGCTGTCTGCGCTGTGTCTCGCACAGCACGGTTATCGCGTGTTTATGCACAGTCATGCTGAAGGCCAGTCGCAGCGGTTGTATCTCGATAGCGTATTTAGTCAGCTAGCTTTACCCAGTGCATTAAGTGCGAGCAATGCCAAGCAGATGCTCATCCAGCATGGTCTGGTACATGCCCCACTATCGGCAGTATTGCCGTCGTTGGCGACAATTATGGATATGCGCGATGAACTTGGCTTGCGCTCAAGCGCCAATACCATTGCTAGAATGCTTAACCCCGTCAAGGCGCGTGTGAGTTTTCACGGCGTGCATCATCGCCATTTTGATGAGCGTCACGTACAGACAGCGCAAGCCCTAGGTGATCTTGATGTTGCCTGTATTCGCGGCGAGGGCGGTGAGCCGGAGATGAATCCGGAGCGTGACTGTGAGCTGTTTCGCTGTGTTTCTGGCGAGATTGGGCAGGTGACCGTACCGGCACAGCTTGCGCAGTGGCAAATCAAGCCGCGCGAGATGCAGATTGCTGATTTGCGTGCGTGTTGGCAAGGGACATATCGCAGTGAATATGCGTTTGCAGCCATCATTGGGTCACTGACGCAGTATTTGATGGTGCTAGAGAATATGGATTATGGTCAAGCTCAAGCCAAAGCCCATCAAATGTGGGCGCAGCGTGACCGAGCTCACATGGGATTATGTCATGGCGTGGGAATGGCGTCTTAGAGCATATTCAAAGAGCTGTTTATTGTTCAGGCCTCGATGACTGAGTCATTGTCTCGGCGCTGACCCAGCGCATGCCTGTGGTCGTGGTTTCTTTTTTCCAAAACGGTGCGCGTGATTTCAGCTCGTCCATTAACCACATACAGGCGGCAAAAGCGTCTTTGCGATGCGCAGCACTGACCCCAACAAACACTATTTGATCGCACAAGCGCAAATGCCCCACCCGATGAATCACACTGACCCGATGAATGGCAAAGCTCGACTGCGCTTGCTGGGCTAGTTCATGCAGGGCTTTTTCGGTCATTCCCGGGTAGTGCTCTAGGAGCATGTCAGCGACATTATGGCCCTGATTAAATTCTCTGACGCGCCCGACAAAGGTCACGACCGCACCATCTTCACAGTTGTCTGCAACTAGTGCCTGATAGCAATCAGACATGTCAAAATCATCGGTTTGTACGGCAATTAATGGGGCTGGTTTGGCCATCGTATTAGCCGCCGGTGACAGGCGGGAAAAACGCCACTTCATCACCATCGGCAATGGGGTGCTCTGGTGTAACTAAGGTGTGATTGACGGCCATCATGAGCTGTTCATTGTTGAGCGCTTCTGACCATTTGGGGTCACGTTCACGTAAAATATCTAATAAATCATGCATATTCGACGCACTACTGGCTGGCATAGAAAGGTTGCGACAGGCCAGCATATCGGCGAGCTGACCAAAAAATAAGACTTTAAACATGCTTTTTCCTCTGTTGGCGAAGCGCTAATTTTGTAAATTGACGTTTAAATGCAAGACTGTTGTTTTGAATGATTGATGTAAGATCCTGTGTCTGCCTAAATAGCCCCACTATTGCGATGAGTTCATTATCTAGAGGTATGTATACTAGATAGTGTTCTTTGATTGGCCATATACTCAAGTTATCAACACCTAATACGTCTGTTTTTGCGAGTAATGTTTGTTTACCAAGTTCATTGGCAATATTTTCTATGTACTGAAAATAGCTAGTCGTATTTTCTTTGCCCCACCTTTTTAGTGACCAGGCTTTAGCCCTTCTAAAATCATTTGCTGCAGTCTGGGTCAAAAGGTAGTGCTTAGTCTTCACTCGCAATATCCATAATCGATTCATCAGCAAAGCGGTTTAACTGAACATCTTCAAGGCCGTTTAGAAGATGCTTAACGACTTGCTTTTCCATCATATCTTTGCGAATGAGATCCCGAAGATATTCACTGGGTGTCGCAAAGATTGTGTCGTCTCCAGCCTGACTATCCACAAATTGCCGAAGCTCTTTAGTTAAGGATAAATGTAAATTATTGGACATGGTTATCACTGCCTATTCTGGTGAACTATTTTAATAGTATGTCATATAATCGCATTTAATGTAGGTAAAATGATTAATCGGGATGATGCCATTCACCATTTTTGCCACCGTGTTTTTCCACCACGCGGATCCCGTGCATGGTCATCGCCGGATCGGCTGCTTTGGTCATATCAAACAGCGTCAGAAGTGCAATTTGCACAGAGGTCAGCGCTTCCATTTCAACGCCCGTCACGCCCGTTAGCTTGCACATGCTGGTGACGTGGATCTGCGACTGTGCAGGTAAACAAGTGATGTTGACCTCCACTTTACTCAGCGCAAGCGGGTGGCATAACGGGATGAGGTTGGCACACTGTTTGGCGCCTTGAATACCTGCTATTTTGGCGATGGTTAGCACATCGCCTTTTTTGTTGTTGGCCTGCATGACTTGCTCAAGGGCAACTGCAGAAAGATTCAAATAACCCTCTGCGCGAGCGATCCGCACTGACGGTGTCTTATCGGTCACATCCACCATGTTGACTTGCGCATCGGCGTCGATATGGGTTAAAGCCATCTGATTAGCCTCTGCTTTCACACTTAGTTGTAGGCAGCAGATGCGCGACAAAATTGCACGGCCGGTGAGTCGCATCTAACTGTGGTTCGATGATGCGCCAGCCTGTGCGACAAGCGCCAGTGCTGCCGGGGAGACAAAAGATCACGGTGTGATTGGCTAAGCCTGCTAGGGCGCGCGACTGAATGGTGCTAGTCCCGATTTCTTCATATGAGGTGGCGCGAAATAGCTCACCAAAGCCTTCGATGGTTTTGTCAAACAGCACTGAGATGGCTTCCGGTGTTGAGTCACGACCGGCAAATCCGGTACCGCCAGTTGAAATAATCGCGTGAATGTCGGGATCGGCGATCCAGCCAGAGACCGTGGCGCGGATCTGATAAATATCGTCTTTGACAATCTGATGCGCCATGCATTGATGACCGGCTTTTGCGGCAAGATTGACGAGGGATTGTCCTGAGGTATCGTTCTCAAGCGTACGCGTGTCGGATACCGTGAGGACCGCGATGTTTAGCGGCGTAAATGCCCGGGTATGTGAATGTGACGTGGTGGCCGGGGTGTCTGTGGCCGCTGTAAAAACATCGTTTAGCATAAAATTCCTGTGGTGTTGCTGTGTGTTCTCAGTATTCTCAATATTAAAGCGACGCAAAATGCGCATATAACAAAGTATCGTAGGGCGTGTTTGGCGCGCTGCTTTCTGCTGACGAACGGACTGTTTGGTTTACTTGTTTGGTCTGAGGTTGCAAATTTAATGCCTGAAATTCTGCTTGAGACATCTGTGCCAGCAAACGTTGCTTGTGATGCAGCAAATGTAGGGTCACTGTGCCATCGCTTTCGTGATGGATGCGCGTGAGTTTGCATGGCAGAACGTTGGTGAATAGATCCCGATGGGCACGTGAGTGCACCGTGACATTGTGCGCAGGGATCAGCGCGGTGCTCGGGGCGTCATTCACAGCCGCAGACGGTAGAGAATGCGCACTGATGACGGTGTTTGGCTGAGAGACGAGTTGCCAAGTCTGTTGTTTATGTAGAGGCCGCAACGGCAAGCGGCTAAAATAGCCCTCTGCACTGTGCTGCTGAATATCATGTAACACTTTATCGATGGGGCCAAATTGCGCAATATGCTGCTGCTCAATAAACAGTATTTGCTCACAACACAGGGCAATATCCTGTAAGTGGTGACTCACTAACACAAAGTGAATGTCGTATTGGGCGCGGATCTTAGGCAGCAAGCGTAGGCAGTGCTGGCGCGCGGCATAATCTAATGCACTAAAGGGTTCATCGAGCAAAATAACAGGCTTACCGCTCAATAATGCACGTGCCAACGCCACCAGCTGCAGCTCGCCACCGGAAAGCATCGCGGGGGTTTTGATCAATAATGGTGCAAGCTTGCACACATTAATCACATCATCCCAATTCATGCGCGCTGACCATTGACTGTGCCGTGGCACCAAACGCAGGTTTTCAACAACGCTCATGGAAGGGATCAGACTAGGGTGTTGTGAGACATACACACAAGGGTTATTGGTGGGGCCTTGTTGTAATAACTGGCCATCAATGCTGATGCGCGACTGGCGATCTTGGCGATGATGCCCAAGCCCTGCTAGGTGTTTGAGCAAGGTCGTTTTACCAGAACCGTTGGCGCCATACACGCCGATATTGCCTTTATTGAGATCCCATGCGAGCGAATAGCCTTCGCTGTGATCGGTCTGAATATGCGCTTCGATAAACAACGACATCAAGCGCTCCTACACTTTTAGCACTTGGTGCTTGGGGCTGAGCCAATACAACAGCCACAGACTGATGGCGCTAAAGCCGAGCAATAACATGGCACTTTGATGCGCGCTGGCGTAATCCAGCAGCATGATTTGGTTGTAGAGCTCGACGGATAATACGCGGGTCTCGCCTGGGATATTGCCGCCAATCAATAAAATCAGCCCAAATTCCCCCAAGGTATGGGCAAAACCTAAGGTTGCGGCGGTGATGATGCTGCCGCGACAAGCAGGCAGTACCAATAAGAAAAACGCGCGCCAGCGGGGAATGCCCAAAGTTTCAAACACCTGCTGATAGGTTTTGCCAACCTGTTGAAATTCGTTGATGAGCGGCTGCATCACAAAGGGCAGCGAATAGATAAGCGAACCAAACAAAATTCCGGTAAAGCTAAAGGCCAAGCTCGTGCCGGTCAGCGCGTGCCAAAACTGCCCAAGAGGCGCGTCGGGGGCAAAGGCGACCAGCAAATAGAAGCCCAGTACCGTAGGCGGGAGCACCAACGGCAAGGTGATGAGCGTTTGCCACAGGGATTTGGCTCTGCCCTGATATTGGGCAAGCCACCACGCGGTGGGGATGCAGATCACTAATAATATCAAAACGGTTAACGTGGCCAAAGACATACTAACGGTCAAGGCCAACAAGGTGTTACTGCTTATCATGGGTTATAACGCCGTGTATCCCATCTGTTGAAGATAGCGCTGTTGCGCCGGTGCTTGAATAAAATCAAGAAACTTTCGTGCCAGTTCGGCATTATTGCCATCGGTATTTTGTGCGACAATCGTCGCGCCTTGGGTCAATCGAGGATAGGCGTCGGGGGCAACGGGAGTAAAGTTAACGTATTTGCCTTGCTCAAACCGCATAAGGGCATAGCGCAGATGACTCAAACTGATAAGTCCTAGCCCAACATGGCCGGTGTCGATCAAGGTAAATGCGTGGTTAATATTGGTGGCATGCACAACTTGCGTCGGAGCTGGTATATGTGCTTCCAATACTGCTTGTGCAGCTCTGCCATACGGGGCGACCAGCGGGTCGGCTATCACCACTGTAGCTAATGTATCGGGGAGTGTTGACTGCTGTGGGTGCCACCATACCAGGGTACCTTGCGCGTAGGGCTCAGGTGCCAAAGCGCGACCTTGCTCATGCAAAAACTGCGGGTAGGCCATATCGGCAGCTAAAAACAAATCAAAGGGCGCGCCTTGCTGAATTTGTGCGGTCAACACGCCAGAGGCGCCGGCGATGATCTCCACTTCCACTTCATGCAGTGTTATGAATTCTGTCGCGAGGTGCTTTGCCGGCAGGTGAAAATTGCTTGCGACCGCCACGTTGAGCGAACGGCCGCAAGCTTCCCCTACCAAACTGATGGCCAAGCCCAACAGGGCTAGGCATCTAAGCAGTGTGTTTAACATCAACCTTCGCTGTAGTGGTTTTTTTCTTACTGCTAATGGGCTCCACTTTGCGCTGCTTGTCGTACAAGAAGGTCAAGACTTCGGAGCGATAGTGGTTGTACTGCGGATCTTCCGCTAGCGCCAGACGCTCACGAGGGCGCGGCAGGTCGACGTGCAGGATCTCACCCACGGTCGCAGCCGGGCCATTGGTCATCATCACGATGCGGTCGGATAACAGCACGGCCTCATCCACGTCGTGGGTGATCATGATCACCGTGTTGTTGAGCTCTTCTTGAATTTCCATGAGCGAGTCCTGCATGTGCGCACGCGTGAGTGCATCAAGTGCTCCAAAAGGCTCATCCATCAACAATACTTCAGGCTGCATCGCCAGGGCGCGGGCTATCCCGACGCGCTGTTTCATGCCGCCAGAGATCTCATCTGGATGTTTGTGCATGGCGTGATCCATGTGTACAAGCTTGAGGTTATGCTCAATCCAGCCTTTTTTCTCCGCCGGTGATTTGCTGTTGGCAAAGACCTGATCAACAGCTAACTCCACGTTTTGATAGGCGGTCAGCCAGGGCAAGAGCGAGTGGTTTTGAAAGACGACAGCTCTGTCGGGACCGGGCTCAAGCACCTCGCGGCCGTTGAGTAATACGCCGCCTTTAGTGGCGTTATACAAACCGGCAACGACGTTCAAGACGGTGGATTTACCGCAGCCAGAGTGACCGATAAGGGAGATAAACTCGCCTTTTTGAATTTGCAAATCCACGTCTTTGAGGGCGGTAAAATCACCTTTAGGGGTCGGAAAGACCATGTCGATTTTGCTGATATTTAATAATGGTTCCACGATAGCTCTCCTCTTAGCGCACTTGGGTGGATTTGTCCCACGACAACCAGCGTTGCAGTAGAAGCATTGAACGGTCTAACAAGAAGCCAATCAGGCCAATGACCAAGACGGCGGTCATAATGCGGCTGAGCGATGATGAGCTGCCATTTTGGAATTCATCCCAGACAAATTTGCCAAGGCCGGGGTTCTGCGCCAGCATTTCTGCGGCGATCAAGACCATCCAAGCGATCCCGAGCGACAAACGCATGCCGGTAAAAATCGCCGGTACTGAAGCGGGTAACACAATTTTGCGAATATGGGTTAAGGTTGGCAGGCGCAGTACGCGCGAGACATTGGTCCAATCTGAGTTGAGAGAGGCCACGCCAACGGACGTGTTCATTACCATTGGCCATAAACAGCACAGGGTAACGGTGATCAGCGAGACGATGTAGGATTTGGCAAACATCGGGTCTGCGCTAACATACAGGGCACTGACTACCATAGTCACCAAGGGCAACCAAGCTAGTGGTGAAACGGGCTTAAATATCTGAATAATGGGGTTGATCGCGGTATTGAGCGTTTTGCTCAAGCCAATCGCAATCCCCAGCGGGATAGCAATGAGCGCTGCTAGGACAAAGCCGCTCATAACGGTGGCAAGACTCGTAAAAATCTGGTCAACAAAGGTTTCTTTGCCCGTAAATGCACGTGTTTTGGGTACATAGTTGGGGTCTTTGGCCATGCGGTCGGCATTGCGTTTTTCTTGGCGCTCATAAAACGCGGCTTCTTTTTGTCGTGAGGCTTGATGCTCATCGTAGAGGTTGACGACCTGTTCCGCCACAGCAGCCGGGCCGGGGAACTTGCCAAGGGAGGTGTCGATTTTGCTCGCGCCAATCGACCACAATAAAATAAAAACAAGCACACCGAGCACGGGTAAACTAACCGCGCGTAAAAACGCGTTCACTGCCGGCGGCATTTTGGTTTGAAAGCCAACGTCGTGGCGACCGCTGGTAAATTCTGTGACTAAGTTTGGCATGGGGATTCCTCTATCTTAGTATCATTTATGGTAGTAAAAAATTGGCAGTGAGCACGGGGACGCCCACCGCCAACGTGTTGCAACTTACAGCTGTTGTGCGGCTTTTAGGCCGATGCTAAATTTATCGATATAGGCGTTTGGCGCTTTGCCGTCATACACGATGTTATCGATAAAGTGCGTTTGCGGTGCACGGAAGCCATCGACGCCTTCTAAGCTGTCAAATAAGCTTGCTGGGACGATTTTTTCAGCAATTAACGACTCCACTGCCTGCAGGTAAATGTCAGGACGATAGACTTTCTTGGCCGTTTCAAAGTACCACTCATCAGATTTGCCCTCGGCAATTTGGCCCCAGCGACGCATCTGGGTGAGATACCAAATCGCATCAGAGTAGTACGGGTAGGTCGCGTTATAGCGGAAGAACACGTTAAAGTCTGGCACGTCGCGCTTGTCGCCTTTTTCGTATTCGAAGGTGCCGGTCATGGAGTTAGCAATGACTTCATAATCCGCGCCTACGTATTCTGATTTGGCGAGGATTTTGACGGCTTCTTTGCGGTTCGCGTTGTTGTTTTCATCTAACCAAATGGCGGCGCGGATCAAAGCGCGCGTCAGACGAATAGTGGTGTTGGGGTATTTTTCAGAAAACTCCTTGGTGATCCCGAAGACTTTTTCTGGGTTGTTTTTCCAGATCTCGTAGTCAGTCACTACCGGCACACCGATGCCTTTAAACACGGCCTGTTGGTTCCACGGCTCACCGACGCAGTAACCATAAATGGTACCGGCTTCTAAGGTTGCGGGCATTTGTGGCGGCGGGGTCACAGATAAGAGCGCTTGGGCGTCAATTTTGCCCGAGGTGTCGCCTTTGTGCGGCGCATAAAACCCTGGGTGAATACCACCAGCGGCTAACCAGTAGCGCAGCTCATAGTTGTGGGTAGATACCGGAAAGACCATGCCCATGTTAAACGGCTTACCTGAGTCGATGTACTTATCAACGACCGGCTTTAACGCGTCCGCCTTGATGGGGTGTACGGGACGGCCATCGGCCATTTTGGGAATGTTAGGCTTCATTTCCGCCCAAATTTCGTTAGATACCGTGATGGCATTGCCGTTTAAATCCATCGAAAAAGGCGTGATGATTTCCGCTTGGGTACCGTAACCGATGGTGGCGGCGATTGGCTGGCCGGCGAGCATGTGCGCACCGTCCAAACGTCCGTCAATGACGCCGTCTAACAATACCTTCCAGTTGGCTTGCGCTTCGATGGTGACATATAGGCCTTCATCTTCAAAATACCCATTTTCATAAGCAACCGCGATTGGCGCCATATCGGTGAGTTTAATAAAACCAAAGGTGAGTTCTTCTTTTTCAGGGTAGCCCAATTCGGCGTGAGAGCTGAACGATATCGTGGTGGCGACGATGGCCGCACCGGCGATCAGCTTTTTGGTAAAGCCAGAAAGACTGGGTAAGGTAGGTTGCATGGTGTTCTCCAAAAATTACAAATAAAACATTTTTATCCGGCACAAAAAAAGCCACCCACGCCAAACGGCATGAGGTGACTTCTTTGTCGGATACACTATCGTAGTGTGACTGCTGTTATAGAGTTAGCACAGACAGTGCCAAGTGGCTAAGTGATTGATATTATTGGTAGTCTTTGACTGTATAAAGATGTAGGTGATTGCCCATGCACAGTTTTGGACAGGGGCTTGCACAATGGGGGGGATATATTGGATTTTTGTGTTAGTATTAAAAGGTAATACTTATTGATACCTTGCTTGTTTTGCTTGTATGTCAAAATAGTTAAACTAGACGAATATTTGCAATGTTCCTAAGAGGTAAGCTGATGGCCACGACAGTTAAAATCGACGCAGCCTTAAAAGCGCGTATTCAAGAACTAGCTAGTGCAAGGCAGCGTTCTTCTCATTGGTTAATGTGTGAAGCAATACGCGAATATGTTGATCGTGAAGAAAAACGAGAGACGTTTAAGCAAGATGCGTTACAGGCTTGGGAGTCTTATCAAGCTAATGGTAAGCGTGTGAGTTCAAGTGATGCAGACGCGTGGCTTGTCAAACTAGAAAACGGAGAAGATGCGGAGCTACCTGAATGACCAAATTGTTTTGGTCGCCAGCTGCACTTTCAGATATTCAAAGGTTGTATCGCTTTCTCGCTAAAGAAGACCAAGTATTAGCTAGCCGAGCTATCCGAGAGATAAGGGCTAGTATAAAAATACTAGCTTTGCATCCTAATGTAGGACGTCCAGTACCGGATATGGATCCATTGTTTCGTGAATGGACCATTGATTTTGGGAAAAGTGGTTACGTGGCTATGTGTCGATTAGATGGTGACTCAATTATTATTCTAGCCGTTAGACATCAAAAAGAAGCTGGATATTAAGCATCCCCTACGCATCTGTGACTTGTTCAACAGTCATGGTCAGAATACCTTCAGCATAACTAGGCTTAAACCTAAATCCTACACGATATAAGCATGATATCAATTTATCGATGCTAAATTTTTCACTGCTAGTAATATATATTGACAGTGATATATATATAAATACTAATGTATTATTCAAGAGTCTGTTTCATTAAATGTATTGACGATTCTTGGAGTAGGCGCTCAAAAGATTATTTGAGTATACCAAAGGGAGTAAGAGATAATTAGCTGACAAAAAGTTGAGGTTTATCCTTTGATTTCACCTACAAAAAAGGCCGCTGCTTGATGCAGCGACCTCTGTCATTTAGATAGGATACGAACGCTAGTTCATTACTTGAACGCATCCGTCTTCAACGCGCACTGCAAAGGTTTTTAACACAGTATTGGGATCTTCCAAACACTCACCTGTTGCTAGGTCATATTGCTGTTTATATAGCGGGCTGGCAACTACTACACGCTCGCCAACTGCGCCGACGAGCCCGCGCGACAGCACGCTGGCTTTGCCGTGTGGGCAGAAGTTTTGTACCGCATACAGAGCATTATCTCCCACTCTAAAAACAGCGACTTGCTCATCCCCCACCAGCGCACACACGCCTGTAAAAGGACTAATGTCTGCTAGTTGGCACACGGTTTGCCAATCGGCCTGTAATTGTGTTTCTGCTAACATGATAATCTCCTTAATGACCTTATTATTTGGCAATAGCCACGGGAATGCGTTCAGCTGCTGCCTGTTTAGTGGCGATGCGGGCTTTGTTTTGGCCGCGATCAGGCTCATACGCCAGGCTATCATCGGTCGCATCTGAGTTGATGAAGTGGGCAAAACGCTTCAGGCGCTCTGGCGACTCGAGGGTTTTTTTCCACTCACATTCGTAGGTGTCAATGACGCGCGCCATGTCCGCTTCCAGATCTGCGCCAATCTTGAGCTTGTCGTCAATCACGACGCTTTTGAGATAATCCAAGCCACCTTCCATGTTGTCCATCCAGGTCGAGGTGCGCTGGAGGCGGTCTGCGGTGCGGCAGTAAAACATCAAGATACGGTCGATATATTGCAGTAATGTCGCATCGTCCAAATCAGTGGCAAACAAATCCGCATGCCGAGGTTTCATGCCGCCGTTACCGCACACATATAGGTTCCAGCCTTTATCGGTAGCGATGACGCCGATGTCTTTACCCTGTGCCTCGGCACATTCGCGGGTACAGCCGGAGACGGCCATTTTGAGTTTGTGTGGCGAGCGCAGGCCTTTGTAGCGCATTTCTAACAACACTGCCATCGACACTGAGTCGAGCATACCGTAGCGGCACCAGGTGCTGCCGACGCAAGATTTGACGGTGCGCAAGGATTTGCCATACGCATGTCCCGTTTCAAACCCTGCATCGGTGAGCTCCTGCCAAATCAACGGCAGTTCATGCAGCTGCGCCCCAAAAAAATCTATGCGCTGACCGCCGGTGATTTTGGTGTACAGATCATATTTTTGGCCAATCTCGCCTAATGTGATCAAGCCTTGTGGCGTGATTTCACCTGCGGCAATGCGTGGCACAACCGAATAGGTGCCGTCTTTTTGCATGTTGGCGAGGAAAATATCGTTGGTGTCCTGCAAGTGAATATGGTCATTTGACAGCACATATTCATTCCAGTAAGTCGCCAGCATGGAGCCCACTGCCGGCTTACAGGTCATACAGCCCATGCCTGATCCGTACTGCGCAATGAGCTCGTCAAAGGTTTTAATTTGCTTGGTGCGGATGATGTCAAACAGCTCCTGGCGCGAATATTCAAAATGTTCACAAAGGTGGTCGTTGACCTCCACGCCCATTTTTTCAAGTTCACTGTTGAGCACTTGTCCCATCATGGCCACACAGCCGCCACAACCGGTGCCGGCTTTGGTGCAAGACTTAAGACTGGCTACGTCACAGGCACCTTGGGCAACCGCTGCTGCGATATCGCCTTTGGAGACATCGTGGCAGGAGCAGACCTGCGCGGAATCCGGCAGCGCAGCCACGCCAAGGGCGCTGTCGGCACCGTCAACTGCCGGCAAAATCAATATCTCTGGCTGTTCTGGTAAGGTCATTTTTTCGAGCATCATTGGCAAGAGCGTGCCAAAATCAGACGTATCGCCAATTAGTACCGCGCCAAGCAAGGTTTGTTTGTCGCTGCTGACCACAAGGCGTTTGTACACGCCCTCGGGCTGGTTAAAATAGGTATAGGTAAGCGCGCCTTCGGTGCGTGCATGGGTATCGCCAATGCTGCCCACATCCACGCCCATGAGTTTGAGTTTGGTGCTCATGTCGGCGCCTTGGAAGGCAACATCGCCACCAGTGATATGTGACACCGCGGCTTTGGCCATGCTGTATCCAGGGGCGACGAGGCCATAAATTTTGTTATCCCACAGTGCGCATTCACCGATGGCATATATGCTTGGGTCGGAGGTTTGGCAGTGATCGTTGATGACGATGCCGCCGCGCTCACCTAGGGTTAAATCAAACTCGCGCGCGAGACTATCCTGCGGGCGAATACCGGCAGAAAAGACAATCATGTCCGTCTCTAGATGCGAGCCGTCGGCGAAATTCATGCGGTAACGACGCTCGTTACCGGCGACAATCTCCGTGGTATTTTTGCCAGTGTGTACGCTCACCCCAAGTGCTTCAATCTTTTGTCTAAGCAATGAGCCGCCGCCTTCGTCAATTTGAACCGCCATCAGCTGCGGCGCGAACTCGACGACGTGCGAGGTCAGTTTGAGGTTGTGCAGGGCATTGGCACATTCCAGCCCAAGCAGACCACCACCGACGACCACGCCGACTTCGCTATCTGCCGCAGAGGCGGTAATCGCTTCAAGATCTTCAATGGTGCGGTACACCAAGCAGTGGTCTTGATCTTTACCTGGGATTGGCGGCACAAATGGGTAAGAACCCGTCGCCAAAACTAACGTATCGTAAGGCTCAACTGTGCCTGAGGAAGTGGTGATGGTCTTGGCGCTTTTGTCGATTGCGGTGACTTTTTCGTTGACCAAATAGCGTACGCCGTGTTCATCATAGTAACTGGGACTAGTGAGCATCAAATCGTCAACGGTGCTGCCGGCAAAATACGCGGAAAGTTGCACGCGATCATAAGCGAGACGCGGCTCTTCAGAAAAAGTAGTAATGCTGTATTGCGAGGCATCATCATGCGCAACGAGCGATTCAATAAATTTGTGGCCAACCATCCCGTTGCCGACCACGATGACTTTGTGTGTGGATTGCGACATGCAAACATCCTCTATCATTCAGTGATAAATGTCATAGATGCTTGTTACTTGTGCGGGCTCGCCGTTGAGCCCACTGGCGCTTGTTGTCGAACTCTTATCTTGTAAGATAGGACAAAAGCGGTCACCGCCGTTGGTGGCTGCGCCTGTTGGATCTGCAATTGCAGGCAGGGCAGGTAGCAATAAGCTAAAAAATGTATGTAAAAACAACCTAGAGCAAGTTTGATACCATAATCAAAGTCACTGTTTTCATTGATTTTTTGTTAAAAGAGAAATGCGACACGTCATAAATACGCACTATCGAGGCCTGTTTTGCACCAAAATAGTTCTAAGGCAATGAAACATTGGGGTAACTTGCAAAATAGTCATGCTTTGCCATACTAAACTTACTTGACAAAAGGATGTTGTCGAATGCAGCGCGAACCGGCCCAACGATTATCTCATTTGGTATTGGCATACTTAGCACCTCAGCGATGGTTGCTAATCGGTTTGGTTTGTCTATTGATATTGGAAAGCCTCGCGGCGCTGAGTCTTCCTTATATCATTGGCCAACTATCCACGTCAGTTTTTTCTTCTACTCAGCTTTCTTCTTCTTCTCAGTTTGCTACGACACCGTTTGCAACTCCCACATGGCAACAAGGGCTATTGCTTATCGTTGCACTGTTGTGCGTACAGGCGAGCCTGCGGTTTATCACGGGATATCGGGTTAACGTGCTGGGTGCGAGCATTCTCAAACGTCTATCACTTCGGGTGTTTGGGCACATTCAGGCCATGCCAATGGGCTATTTTGCCACGCGCCGAAGTGGAGACTTACTCAGCGTGCTCAGTCACGATGTCAATCAGCTTAGTTATTTTATGTCGGGTGTGCTGAGCAGTATTATCCCGGCACTGCTGGTGGGTATTGGCGCGCTGGTGATGATGGGGAGTATCGATGGGTGGCTGACCCTGTTGATTGCGCTGTGCGTGCCGGGATTTTTGGTGATCATGAAAATTTTAGGCAAACAAATCGCACCGCTTTCCGCTCAGGTGATGGATACGCATGCACAAGGCATGGCTGTAGCAACCGAAACTGTGCAGAATATGGCGTTAGTCAAAGCGTGTCACAAAGAAGCCGATAGCCAAGCGCAATATGCCAAGCAGGTAACCACAACCTTTGGGCTTCGCTGTCGTCAGCTGTGGTGGCAAGGGATGTTAACTCCGTTGATGCAGCTGTTGATATCGCTGGGGATAGTCGCGGCGGTGAGCTATAGCGCATGGCAGTGGCAACAAGGGCTCCTCCAAGGTGGGCAGCTCGTCATGCTGCTGTTGTATGGCTTGTTATTTGCTCGCCCCATGAGCACCCTGGCTGGCGTGTATGGTCAGTGGCATCAGGCTAGCGGCGCATCACAGCGGATTTTGACACTGCTGGCCACACCGACAGAGCGCGACACCGATGACGCTTTGGAATTCGTGCCGCAAGGCGGGCATGTCGTTATTCGCAACCTCAAGTTTGCCTACGATTTACCATCAGCGGCTAGCGCTGAACAGACAGCGTGGGTCTTGCGCGATTTATCGTTAACGCTCCCAGCGGGCAGTATCACTGTATTGCAAGGGGTCAATGGGTCAGGCAAATCCACTTTATTACACCTGTTGATGCGATTTTATCTGCCGCAACAAGGGAAAATTCTGGTCGATGGGCAAGATAGCGCCGGCGTGACTAGCCGCAGCTACCGGCAACACGTGGCGTTGGTCTCACAGCAAGTATCGCTAGTGCACGGCTCAGTAGAGGATAACATTCGCTATGGTATGGCCAGCGCTACAGACCATGAGGTGCACGCAGCTGCTAAGCAGGCTGGTGCGGCGCGCTTTATTGAGCAATTGCCACAAGGCTACGCTACAGCCATTGGCGAGAACGGCGTATTGCTTTCAGGTGGACAGCGGCAGCGCTTGGCCTTGGCGCGTGCGCTGTTGCAAGGTGCACAATTAGTTTTACTCGATGAACCAACGGCCGCAGCTGATCAGGACGCTGTGGCGCATTTTAAAACCCAGATTGCGCCGGCATTAGCGGGCAAAACAGTGCTGATTGTGACGCATGAACCACAGTTATGTGAGATTGCAGAGCATGCCTATCAGCTCAATAACGGCCAACTTTATTCACTAGGAGTGGCACATGACCTTATCCAACGCAACGTCTCATGAAGCGTTTGACCCAGATACTACTTTTGCGGTGAGTCAGCGAGCGCTGATCCAAAAACTCGATGACGAAACGGTGATCCTCGACGCCGAAAATGGCCAGTATTACACCTTAAATTCGATGGCAACCCAGATCATGGATCGCGTCAATCAGGGTGAATCCGTGGCACAAATCGTCGCGCATTTGCATGCACAATACGATGTGGCCAGCGATGAACTCGCACAAGATGTACAGGAAGTATTGGCGTATTTGACCCAAAAAGCCCTCATCGAACAGCGTCAAGCCACCGTGTAGTGTTATGTGGAGCTAATGATATGTGGGACATCCTCCTATCCTCTGAAAAACGCTGGCGACATATTTTAGCTATTCCGCGGTATGTGTATCACGGCTGGGGCTTGTGTTGGCAACGCTGGTATATACAGCGCTATGCCCAACGGGCGATTGAACAAGCGCTGCGGACGCCGTTGTCCAAGCCCTGTGGCAAGGTGAATATTGTTAACATCGTAGCTGATATTGAACGCGTTGTACGCCGCTCCCCCATTACGTTCAACTGCTTGACGCGCTCGTTATATTTGATCCACGTGTTGGCCAAAGCCGGGGTGCAGACACAGCTGCGCATCGGTGTGCGCATCAATGAGGATGATGATCCAACAGCCACTCCCGCCAAACTCGCCGCCCATGCCTGGGTGGAATATCACGGTCGCCCGCTCAATGATGATGCCCACAATATTGCCCGGTATAGGGTGTTTAACCAAGATTTGCCAATGGCATTTGCGTTTGATTAAACGCATCACTGCTGGGGGCGTGCGCTAAACAATGCGTTTGGTACCAGCTTTGCACCAAAATCGCATAGAGCATATCGACATTTAGCGCAGCATTGGAGTCGGCTAGCATGGCATCAAACGCAGTTATGATGACGTCGTTGTTGATGATCCCTTGTTCGTGCAGGTCGGGGTGACTGAGTAGGCGCCGGATCCAGGGCGCAGAAGTAGCTACCACCCGCTTAAAGTGATCATCAAAGGTGGTTTTGTGCTGATCCCAGCAGACTTGCTTGGGCAATATATCTTGCATGCTCTGACGCAGAAGATATTTGGGGTATTGCTGTTGCAACCAGTGTTTTTGGGGGATCGCAAAGCTAAACTCAGCAATATCCCGATCCATCAAAGGATGGGTGATGCGGATCCCGAGATCACGTGCGACCGCCTGATAGGCGCGCATAGAATTGTAGGTGGCGGTATAAAATAGCCCGTGATACCGAAACTGTTTACTCAAGCTATCACCAATAAACGGATTGTGCGGGTGAGGCTGTGCTGCTAGTAACGCTTTGGCCGTCTCACCCAGCCAGGGAGGCTGGTATTGCAACACATCAAAGAGCTGCTTATTGGGCAAGACATATTTTAACCAAGGCTTGATAAAGGTGTCTTTGAGCATAGAAAACTGTGAGATGTTCAACGCGCGTGCGGCTTTTATACTTTCAGGGAGCACTTCCCATTCGCCAGCTCGCAAGCGATCCAAATAGATCTGACTGTGTCCCCAAAACATCTCATCTCCACCATTACCGGTGAATACCTGAGTGATATTATGTGATTGACAAAACTGCGCTTCGGTCGCGTATTTTGGTGAGCGCACGATACCGGGGTTTTGTGCGTCAGTGGGGTAGAGCTCAGCAAAGGGCATGTTGGCAAAGCGCCCCATATCAAGGGTGTGAAAATGCGCAAAACCAAAGTGGTTTTGCATGGCGATGATGTTTTTGGTTTCGTCACAAGCGGCGGTGTTGGCATAGCGATGCGAGATCACGTGCTGATGCAGCTGCTGGTCGGGATTATGCAGTTGCCCATGCAGTAGTGCGCTTATGGTGGTCGAGTCCATGCCGCCGCTCATCTGCGTGGCGATCCGAGTCGAACTCGTCACACCTTCGCTGTCCGGTAAGCGGACATTAATCGCGCTGATAATTAGCTCTCGCAGCTGTACTTGGTAATCACGCGGATCGTCATGGATAATTTGCCGTTCAGGCTCAATGTCCCAAAAACGACGAGATTGCATGTCAATTTGCGGAAAGTCAGGGGCAATGGTGACCGTTAAAGTATGTGCTGGCGCGAGTTGGTGAATATCTTGATACATGCTTAGGTGCGGGTCTGGTCTGCCCAACACCCACTGTGCCAGCGCCAGCGAATTCGCAGTGGGTGACCGGGTCGAAAAGAGTAGCGCTTTGACCACGGCAAAGTCGGTTGAAAAGACCCAAACCTCCGCTTCGCTAGTTGACAGCTTTCCATAAAAAATACTCTTAGTATGAAAAGGCGACAGCGCAAATGTGATGGTAAGAGGCGAGTCTGGTGCTTGTGTGCCTGCGCTACGGATCTCAGCGATGCGCCAATCACCAGGGGTGTCGAGGTCAAAATGGCAGGCATCAACGTAAGGAAAAGGCGCGAGTTGCAACGGGTCTACACAGAGCGTTCTACTCGGCAATATACTTCTATATTGAGAGAATGCTTGCGCTGCTTCAGCGCCAACAAGCACAGTAAATTCATCCTGATACAACATGCGTATTGCGTTCCTTGTAATACCCGTGTGGCGCTGTTTAGCAAACTACCATCAAATATAACGGCAACCACTGACTTAAAATAAGCGTAGCACAGTCGCTATATAATTATCACTGTCGCGAATTTTTACACTTTTGGCTCCTTTTTGGCTGCATAGTGCAGGTTACGCACAAGTTCGTACGAAAAAGATCAAGCGGATCATATCCTTAAGATCACTGGCGCGCTCTTTGCAGGACCTCATGTGAACCTGAATGGGTTTACACATGCAAATTTATCATTAAGGAAAACAAAATGATTAAGAAACTGATTGCAGGCGCGGCTTTGTGCTGTTTTGCTTCGACAGCTTCTGCGGCATTCATCATTGATGAAAGCGTAGTAACTGGCGACGAGATGGTCGGCCTAGACGTTACTGTAAAATTTCGTGACGGTACCGATGAGTCACGTACATGGGTTGCAACTAACTCTACTCTGAGTCCTGGCCTAACAATTGTAGAGCAACAAGAGGGATTATCTGGTGGTGCGTTTGGTAGCAGCTGGCAGTTAACTCAAGCGGGTAACTCTGTTGGTAACACCGATGGCGGCACGCCACCAAAGTTATTCGGGTTATGGACCTTGGAAAACCGCGGTGGTGCCACTAGTGATTTGGATATTGTTGGACTCGTTTTAGACGGTACAAGTGCGATGTTAGCATTTGACAATATCTTTGGCCCTGAAGAAACACCGGGATCCGCAACCGGTCGTGAGTACCAAAACGAAACCGGTATTGGTACTGCTATGTATAGCAACCAAGTAAGTGCAATGTGGGATGATCTGTGGTGGACAGTTGAGATCACGTTTGATGCAGGTGAAGAACTTGTTGCCAATCAAGTGACTCGCTTCTTCTCGGATGTGGATTCTCTCAAAGATGCACCTACTATGGTCTCAGCACCTTCGACCATTGCTATCGCGGCGCTTGGGTTACTAGTTACTGCGCGTTTGCGTAAAAAAGCATAATACCATCAAGGAGATCATTATGTCTGAGCAAAAAGAAACCAAAAAGCCGTACAGCAAACCTATCGTGGAAAACCCAGGTACTTTAGCTGAGTTGACGCAAGGTTTTGCAGGCAGTATTCCGGATGAGCAAGGTGGCAACACTAAGCGCAATCCGTTTAGCGGTTAATCATTCACACACATCTTAAGCGTAGCAGTATTATGTTTGAAGTAGGATGTACCCCCCCTTTGCATGGTGTGGCCTGTCATTATGAAAGTACCAGCGGTAATCATTCGTTACCGCTGGATATTCAAGTAAGACAGGGACAGGTGGTGTTAGATAGCAGATACCAGCGGATTTGGTCTTCGGTGGATGCTGGCGCAAATCATCACACACAAGTGCAAGCCTTTGCCCGCTCATCTGAAGTGCAATCAGAGCGAGCCACAATGTCGCATATCATTGTGCAAGTTGATTGTGAGGGGAGAGGGTTATTTTGGGTGGATGATACCCACATTGTCATTGACTGGGAGTCAAATGGCACCGACGCTGCGCACTATTTTCAGTCGATTGCGATTGCCTTATGGTTAGAACTCAAGCACATTCCGTGTATTCATGCGAACGCGCTGAGCATTAACGATAACGCATTTGCCCTTATTGCCCCAAGCGGCACCGGCAAATCTACCTTAAGTGCCTATCTACAACAGCGCGGGGCGCGCTGGTATACCGACGACATGTTAGCACTGTACGGCCTTAACAGCGGTTCAGGAAGAGCTTTTGCCGGTAACAGCCGCGAGCACTGCTGTCATATTTATCCCAGCTGGCCAACGGCGAGGCTGTGGCCCGATGCCATTGAGCATGTGCTTGGCAGCAAGAGTGACACACACGATAAGGTGCACGCCCGCTTTGCCAAACGCAAGGTGCAATTTGCGGATGCAGCCATGGAGTCAGCGCACGCAAATGCTGCCTTTGACCCAAGTAAACCTGTCACAATGACACAGCTGTATTATTTGGAGCGGGTTGAGACAGCCCCTGGGGCGGAGGCTTTTTGTGACATACAGAGTCTACCAAGTGCAGCTCAGCTGTTGTGCTTACTCAAAAACTCCATGCTTGCCGATGCCTATCACGTTCTCGGATTAGAGCAATCAAGGCTAAACCAATTAGCCGCGGTGTGCAGCCAGATGAGCCTCAAGCGAATTCGCTACAGCGAAGGTGTCGCAGGCTTAGCCTTGGTGAGACAAGCCATCACTGACGATCTCAACCGGCAACCGTATTCGGTGCAGGCAGAGAGTGTGAGCATTATCGCTAGCGTGGAATGACATACAAGCGTAAACGTCTTAAATTTTAGTACATAGGAAAAGTGGATATGGACATCAACAAATCTGGCATGATCAAAGCCAACAGCAACAAGTTTGCTGTGCTCTATCGCCTCGTCGATATTTTGTGGATATGTCTGGCGCTGCCAATAGCCTGTCTTACTTATTCACAAACACTCACCACCGAATATTCTCTCATGGCGCTGCTCACTGCCCTGTGTTTTGCGCTCGCTGCCGAATCGGTGTCGCTCTACCGCTCGTGGCGCGTGGCCTATCTCAAAGAACTGATGTTTTATGTTTTTGTGAGCTGGGGAATTGCCATGGCCGCGCTATTGCTGGCGCTATTTGGCTTTAAGATCTCAGAAAGCTTTTCGCGCATGACGTTGGCGATTTGGTTCACTTTGACCTTGGTGGGCTTAGCCGGTTGGCGCGTGGTGTTTAATTTGTTCTTAAAAGAGGTGCGCAAGCGCGGTTACAACACCCGCAACATTGCGCTGTTTGGCTGCTCCGAAAAAGGCATGCGCTTATTGCGTGAGATTGAAAATAACCCTGAGTTGGGACTCAAAGTCAGCGCGATTTTTGATG
This sequence comes from uncultured Glaciecola sp., assembly GCA_964559075.1. Taxonomy (GTDB): domain Bacteria; phylum Pseudomonadota; class Gammaproteobacteria; order Enterobacterales; family Alteromonadaceae; genus Opacimonas. The sequence continues at coordinate 76,564 of CAZLGJ010000001.1, read as the reverse complement.
ATCGCCAAGCATCTCGTCTGCCAGAAAAATATCGCTCACTGCATGCCGGCAATACTAAAGAGGGCATCGAGTTTGCCAAACAAAACCTTTTTGACACTGTTTATATTGCGCTTCCAATAAGCTCACAAAAGCGCATTCACGATATGCTTTATGGCTTTGGCGATACCACGGCGACCGTGCACGTCGTGCCGGACTTATTCATGTATACCCTGATGCACGGTGAGCTGTCACATGTGGGTGAGATGCAAACCATTAGTGTGTATGACAATCCGATGTCTGGCGCGGCAGCGATGTTTAAGCGTATCGAAGACATTGTGATGGCCAGTATCATCATGTGTGTGATTGCTATCCCTATGTTGGTGATTGCCGCAGCGGTTAAATTTACTTCACCCGGCCCGATTATCTTTAAACAGTACCGCTATGGGCTGAACGGCAAAAAAATCGAAGTGTGGAAGTTCCGCTCCATGACGGTGACCGAGAACAGTGATGTGGTCACCCAAGCGACCAAAAACGACATGCGCATTACCCCTGTTGGCGCGTTTATTCGACGCACGTCTTTAGATGAGTTACCGCAGTTTATTAATGTCTTGCAAGGCACGATGTCAGTTATTGGGCCGCGCCCGCATGCGGTGTCGCACAATGAGTCTTATCGCAAGCAGGTGGATTACTACATGCTGCGTCACAAGGTCAAACCGGGGATCACCGGCTGGGCACAGGTTAACGGCTGGCGCGGCGAAACCGACACGGTCGACAAAATGGAAAAACGCATTGAGTACGATCTCGAATACATCCGCAACTGGAGTTTATGGCTGGACTTTAAGATCATGCTGATGACCTTTGTGAAGGGCTTTAGAAACGAAAATGCGTATTAACAAAGCAACTAAATACTTAAAAAGCCAACAGGTAAATAGGTGATGTTGTCCGAGGTCTTAATCAGCCTATCACCGGTATAGATAACATAACCGTGACTTAATATACCGTCGGCAATTAATGTAGATAACGATTTTTTCCAACTTGATTGGATCGTGGAACCTGATTTGATTTCAATACCAATGTGACCATGTGGTGTTGAATAAATCAGGTCTACTTCTACCCTGCCGTCGCGAGTGCGAAAATGAGATAACGTGCCTGGAGTTGCATGATAGCTGTTTAGCTTAATTATTTCTGCGATGACAAAATTTTCAAAGACTTTGCCAAACATCTCTGATGGTCGAGTTAATGTGTGCACTTGCTGCTCATTCAAAAAGCAATGTAGCCCAGAATCCATAGTGATTATCTTAGGTGCTGCCACTAAGGCTTTAGTTGGGTTATGGCTAAAGGAAGGTAAGTAGTGGACTAAGTACGCAGAGCTCATCGTACTAATGAAACGATTTCCCGTTTCTTTTGCAATCCCAATATGCTTGTAAATGGCCGATTTATTTAACATGTTGCCTGAGTTAATTGCTAATAAACGCAGTGTTTTAAGTGCTTCATCACTTTTTTCAATAGCATAAACATCTAGCATATCTTGACGAATTATTGAGTCGATATAGCTTTTAAACCATGCGCCTCTTCTGTGTTCGCGTCGGCTAATGACCTCGGGATAACCTCCAATTGTGATTGCTTCTACAAGTTTTTTTCGGTCACAAAAGGGATGGTTACTGTATGCCTTTTGGGTAAACGCGTTACTGGTAATTTTTTCTAAAAATGTACTGTTTTGATCATTTATTTCCGCTTGAGTGAGGGTATACAAAGTTAACCATTCGACACGGCCCGCTAGAGAGTCGCCCAAAATTTTTTGGTCTTTTGCTGATTTATGAGCACTCAATGAACGCAAATCTGCTGAACCAGTAATGATAAATGCTCCCGGTTTACGCTGTTCATCGACATAGAGCTTTAAATTTGAGGTCAGAAGTGGAGAACGCTGTATTTCATCAATAAGCGCAGGCGTCTCTAGAGACTCAATGAATGCCTTTGGATCCACGTCAGCAATATCTCTTAAGCCTTTATCGTCTAGTGACACGCGACTGCTAGGCTGGTCAGGAATAAACGTTTTAGCGAGCGTTGTTTTGCCAACCTGCCTCGCTCCGACAATGGCAATGATCGGAGTGTCTTCCATCGCAGCGTTAATAGCATGCAGCAAATGTCGTTTTTTCATGGTGAAATCCTAATTTAATATTGGCTAGTCTAGGATGATAATATTGGCTAGTCAAATGGTTTAAAATTGGCTAGTTAAGGTGTTGATTTTTGGCTAGTCAGTGATGTTGCTCAAGAAATCAACTTCAACATCTAGCAAATTGGTCTACAGTTAATGCAAACAAGTTATTCACTTAAGTTCTCTCAAGGAAAATTATGATTGCGCTATGGAAGGCTCACCTACTAAGCTTTTTGACGTGGTATGAAGATGCGCAGCGCGCCTCTCCTTGGTTTGTGACTAAGCTGTTTTTACTGTTCTTTTTGTTAAACTTTGCTTGCTTTTGGCTCGCGCTGTCTACAGCGTATCCGCAATACCTCAGTGGCGACAAAGCTGTGGAATACCAACTCATGAGTATCCCAGTGGGGATGATGGGCGCGTTGTTTGACACCTTATCGCTGTTCATCACGATTTGGATGATCCGCCGAGCCATCAAAACCAAACATCTGACGGTGTATTTGGGTTATCTCAGTATCGATTTTGTGATCGCGATTATTGCGACCTTTTGGGTGCTGTTTGCCTTTATCGCATCAGGCTGGGTCGTAAACTTAGTACTGGAAAATCCCGAAACCTTCAATCAGCGCACGGCTTTGTATGAAAGTCGCGTTGACCAAATGTTTGCCGACCCATTTAGCGCCGGCAACCTTAAGAACATGTATTTTGGCTTTTTGATGGGCGCGTCTGCCTTTATCCCAACCCTAGTTCATATCGGTATGGCGCTGCTGTCGTTGGGGCAGTGGTTAGTGGGCATCGTTATTGGCTCGAGTGAAGAATCAAAAAAGGCTGATGCCCAGCGTATTAATTGAGAGAAACTAGGATAAGTATTTACAAGCAATACTTATCCTCCAATTCACTCAACGGAGTATCCGGTGTCTGTAGGCCTAAGGTTTGGAAAAATACAGAAGTAGCCTCTTGATCTTCAAAGTAATCATCTACACTGTGTTTTTTGCCTGTTGTGAAATCGATGGCACATGCTTGAATTGATGGTTGAGACAATATGGATTGGTAAGCCATATCATCTACACCAAAATCACTGGGTCCAAAACGCTCACCTGAAATCACAACTTTATTTAACGCGAAATCATCAGGTTGTTGGGAATAGACAAGTTTAAGTTTTGAGTCTTGAAAAAACTCATACAGAGCACTGTTAAAATGTCCGTTACCTACCGCAGGGGCAATTAAGCCAACGTTTACAGATTTGTATTGATGAATCTGAGGTTTGAAGTGTAGCTTGTAACGATAGCTGCTACTCAATGGTTGGGTATTTTCTTTAACAAAGTAAGACGCACAGAGTTGGTCTTCATAGAGGGCAGGTGCCTTATACTCAAGGTTGTCGTCATCATTATAGGAATACAGCATTTGCGGGACACATAAATCATCCGTTTTATCCCATTCCGGCTCCATCAATGAAGATAACACCACACCGGCCCCCCTGCTATGGCTTAACAACACAAGGTCAATATTCCCTTTATTGTCGATTCGGTTGAGTATGTTGCGTAACCCAATTTGTCCCGCTAAGTTTGAATAGGTTAACGACACTGGCCACACTTTGTATAATGAAAGAGCTGAAGCCCAAGATGAAAGATACCTCCCATCCCAACTGAGTTCTAAAATGACAGACTTCTGCAATGTATCAGCAGAAAATTGTTGATAAAAGGCAGGATAGACCTGGGTAATAGCATCATTATATGAGGTTTTAAATCCATGGCTGACCACAATGAGTTGTGTAGCATTATGTTCAGTTATTTTTTGAGAAATCTTATCTGCAACCTCTTGATACAACTGTCCAATAAATGCTTCATTAAATGGATAGTGTTCGCCGTTTTGTCTGTGCAATCGATAAACTCGAGAAAGGCCAAAATTCGACGTAGCAACATTAGCTCCTTTAACGTTCCACCTGACATTTTTGACAGTATCCGAATCTCGTGGATATATATGACCATCCATGTCAAACGCAGCTCTGACAATGTTAGGCTGATCTTCTATTTTCCAATATTCAGGGTCGGGAAAATTGATTCTTGACGCACAACCAGAAAGCATGATGAGAGTGCTTACTAGCAGAAGCTTTTGTAATACTGACATGTGGCACCTATTCATTTGGATTAATTATGAGTGGAATGTGGACTGTATCCACGCTGAGATCTTCTCTTGCAAAGCTCACAACCAAATTCATATCAATATCATTTCCGGTGATTTGAGATTTATCGCTGTTACGTAAATCAAAACATTCAAGTCCCGTTCGCTTAATAGGTGTGTTTACCGCATTATCTAGTGCGACAAGCTCATAACTATTGGGTAAAACCTGTATAGACGAGTATTGATAGCTCTGTTCTTGTGACAGACAAAAGTCGGCATTGTTGGCATCTAACGTAATTGTATGTTTGCCATCTTTGGTTGATTCAGGGTAAATAGTTAGACCGCCCATTTTAAGAAAGAGTTGCTCTTCTTTAATGCTATTTATGAGATTACCGAAGCGTTCATCCAGTGCTTCAGTATCAACGTCTGATAGGTCAGTTTTTCGATTGAGGAGATCTATAATCGATTGTTCTGCCTCCTGAATGATTTTGCGCTTATCCCATAGCGAGTCATCACCACCTTTTACAATATTAAAAAGCAACCACGATTTTTCTCTAAATTCACTAAGTTTGACGGCAGGTTGTGTTGACACACGAGTCACAGTTTGTCTTTTAGGATGATTAGCATTGCTTACCGTAACGGTTTCGCGTCCGCCAAGTGCATCATTGAACTCGTCAAAATCAAATGGTGAAAGGGATGCTGAATCCGGTGAATCAAAAAATGTGCGATTTCCCGCCACGATTGGAAAAAAGAGCAGATCAGCAAATGCACCAAAAAAATTGTCTGAGGTGCCGTTTTTGGTGCGCATGTAGTCGAAGCACACGAATAAGCGACATGCTTCACGCTTTACGAATAACATTTGACCGGCCTGGAGGGGAATGACTTGCGCCTTGTTATCTTGTTTGTCGTACTTCTCATTGCCTGCAACAAAATCAATATCAATGGTCATCACCACTTCATCGGTGTTGGTTTGCAACAAGGTTTTCGATAGTTCAGTGGTTAATTGCAATTGGCTAGCGGTAACTGGGTTGGCGAGTTTGAAAGTTTGAGTGGCATTTTGAATAAAATCTAAAATAGAGGTGTTTTCTTCGTTTTCTTCACCATCAAACTCTAACACGGTCAACTTCATGCTAACCACATCACTCTTCATTAGTTTGGGGCCATAAATAAGTTTGTTTTTTAGCGGCGCAAACGTGGCATCAGCCACACTTTCGTAAGGGCCCAATATTTTAGTGACAGTGTCTGTTTCCGTGCCTTCTACTACTTCGGTGAACTCAAAAAGAAATAGCAGCTCGTTGAGACCGAACATATCTTGCATGTATTTGATGTAGGCATCAGTGAGATAAATAGAAAATATTTCATCTTCACGTTTTTGGGACTCACTGCGGTTTCTAAAGATTAAACCATCTTGCTCTCGGCTACTTAGATCAGACGCATTAATTAAAGGTGTCTGGATCCCTGCGTATTCTTTTCCATCTAAAGGGCTCGTTTCTGGCGGCATGTACTTCATTACGCTGACTTCGCCAATCGTTTGTGAGCACGCTGTCAAACTCGAAATAAATATACATCCGAGTAATAAGCAAAAAATATGTTTAATTGAGTGCATGTAAATCCTTTTTTTGTCGTTTTTTATTAATCACTAATAATTATCTAGTGTTAAAAATAATAAAAGTCGCAATTGTCGTAAATTTCATCCACAGGCGACTATTTCTTCAATGCTTACAAATAATTACGACTTTTGGCGATGTCTCCTTTTTTTACAATCCCCCACCTGCAAACATTCTGGGTGACAATAAGTTGCTGAAATTTAATAGTTTTTATATCTGGCTTAGTAATTGCTTTGTTAACAATACACAACAAACAATCATGCGTTTTACGCACATCTATACAAGGAAGGCTTTCGATGAAAACCACTCGTTTATTGCAACTCGCGGCTGTTTTAGGCGCATCCTTCATGCTCGTTGCACCGAGCCAAGCAGGCTCTATCAAAAGCTGTACTGGCGGCACGGGCGATTATAGTGACGCACCTGCTAGCTACGGCGTGGCGTGTCACGATACCAATAAATGGCAGCAGCTGGGCAAACTTGATCCACCACTCAATGGCGCTGCCGTGCCCGAGAATGATTTTGACAATCCAGGCTGGACCTCAGAATCATCACCTAATGCGGTAGACGCAGGAGATGACGGTGTAAAATGGGCGACTTCCACTGATGGTGTGAACTTTGGTCCCTATGGCACCACGGATGACTTGGTACAAGGTCAGTTCGTAAAATTTCAGATGGATGTGAACCGTTCACAAAAAGGCGGCCATAACTACGATGAATATAAGCTGTGGTTGGATTGGTTTGGTACAGGATCATTTAACGAATCAGATGTTCAGATGAATGGCCAGTGGGTAAAAAACCAAACCAGCGACGGCACCCTTGATACCACAGGTACCGGCAATAACAATGCCTTGGGTACCAAAAACAGCTCGCAGGAATTTGCTAGCTTCTTTAGCTCGGTGATTCAGGTGCCAGTGAATGCCTTTTTGGGTGAGGTGTGGATGCGTGCACGTGTGGCATGTGACTTCTCATTCAATACGGCGGGTGACTTCTTAGCGACAGGTTATTATCACCAGGGCGAAGTGGAAGATTATGCGATGCGCATCGTGAAACACGTCAATGCGCCGGTATCAGCTTTATTATTCTCTGCACTGGGCCTCGGCTTGATGGTACAGCGTCGCCGTCGCCAGCTGTAACCAAATCCTATCCCCTAGGACTGAATCGCTAGTCGGTTGTAAGATAAACCGCTAGCGATTTTTTTGTTTTTTGATTTTAACTACTTTAATCGTTCATCAAAGTTAATTGGTTGTGATGTGGCATTCTCTACTATCGCATGAAAGTCAGCGTGAAGCGGATTCAGCAGATAGTTTGGTTCACGAGGTACAATAACGCTTGGTACCTTGAGTGCGACCGTGCTTTTTTCTGCTAACCATTGGTCGCCGAGTATGGCCGTTTCTGGTGGCGCTGGCTCAGCTTGCCAATTTGAAGGTAACCTTGCTAATTCTGATACTTGTGCCGGATTGATGTGCAGTTCAAAAATCGAATAACTGCACAACAATGCTGACGACTGTATATGAACGAGCATTTCAAGTTGAGCAAGTGATTCCGAGGATGCGCAGTACACGCAAGCTTTCCCTTTTGAGTTCCATCGTCCACCAAAGAGTCGAGCTCCTTCACCATCAAGCGCGTGTGATTGCCATTTGGTTTTGACGATACGATATAGCTTGATGGGATTATTCAAGCAAATACACCGTGTTCAAGACGGCCAATCATATCGGTTATTGCATCGCATCCTGCACTGGTGGCAATCATGTCTAGTGGCCGATTGTCGCCGAGCCCTTTGACATGGGAGGATAACCACTTCACGGCTTGGTTGTGATCTCCCTCAAACAAATCAACGGCAGCGACCAGTACATCGGTAAAGCGATACAACTTATCGCTTTCATCAGCTGAAAACTGGCCTGCCTTGGCGCGTCTATGTAGCGTTGCAGGAGCAATAGATAGACACATGGCCAGTTCTTTTTTTTCTATGCCGGTAAGCTGGGCCATGTGCACAAATACATCGTAAGGTAACCCCTTATTAATCGCGGCGTGAAGTGCTTTGCCGCGAGAGGGGATACCAATTTGCTCCCAAATGGCGTGATTGGGGTGCGTGTTGTGGTTCACCGCTAACATACTTTTATCTCAGGTGATAAATACTTTATTAATCATATGATAGTGTCAGGTGAATTT
>CAZLGJ010000001.1:52193-68529 GCA_964559075.1 uncultured Glaciecola sp. | reverse complement strand
CCGCAATCCAAGTGACGGTATGGGCCAAGACCTTTTTGCCCTTGTCGTCTTTGCTCACCAAGGTGAACTTATATTGCCCGCTCTTCACGGCTTTATAGGTAACGCGAATCGGCGCGGTTTTATCGGTATCGACTTTGATGTCACCGGCCTCATAGTTGGCATATTTGAAGCCGACTTTGGTGGTGTCTGTGACTTTGGTGACGTATTGCAGGTTGAGTTCGGTGCCGAGATCATCCACTGTGCTAGAGGCCGTATCGACGCTAAGGGCTTTATCAGCACTAAAATCGTGGTATTTTATCAGCCAATTACCGCCCAAACCCTTGCCAGCAAGCACCGCATAGGTATCTACCAAGCCCTGTGCTGGTGTGCCAAGGAACTGATCACTCCAGCCGTTAAATTTGTGCAAGGTCGCAAGTGGTGTGGCAAAGGCGCCCTCACCCTCATCTGAGCCAAGCATTTCATAGCCGAGTTTGGCGGTGATCCCGCTGAACTGATAGCCGAGCTCCACTAACGCATAATTGCTATCAACGGTGGACTCGCCGCTGGTGTTTTTTTGTTGGGCGAATTCCACCTGATATAAAATGGTGTTGTCACCTTGGGCTTGCTTGCCAGCGAGTCTGATCCCGGTGGTGTCCAACCCATTGGTTATGACATTGTTCGTTTTTAGCATGTAGCGATAGGCGCTGATATTACCAAACGCCGTCGGGTAGGTAATGTGCACTAAGTGATCTTCACTATCTATATCAGCTGCTTCCGCAAAAATCCGATTGCGCTGGTCAATGAACTGATATTGGGCTTTGAGGCCTGATTCGGCTTGATAGACTACGCTGACCCCATCAAAGGTTTGGCGATCGTGACGCCAGCCTACATGACCTATGTGACGCTGGCCGTCATGCACAATGACCTGGCGGCCCAGTTTAAAGGTCACGCCAGAGCCTGAGTATTGCACAAAGGCTTGGTCAAGCTCGGTATGTTCGGGATCGGCAATGACTGAGTATTCGCCCGTTTGATAGCCCGTTGGCGGCACCGAATAATCCCCCTGGCCGAGCACAATGCGGTTATCTTCCATCTCGACTAAGGCAGACCAGCCTTGATATTGCGCGGTTTTGAAGGCGATACGGGTGCGAACAGTTAGGGCGTTGGCATCGTCTAGCGCATTATCTTGGGCGACATTTTCGTAGCGCAGGTCGATATTGCCTGAGACTGATCCACCTTTGAGCATGGTAGAGAGTGGATCGGCAAAAGATGTAAATGCAGCAGTAGATACGCCGATAGCCAGTGCGAGTGTAGTGAGTTTGAACATGGTGTTTCCTAAGTAATTTTTATGTTGTCATCGTTGTCGCTGTTTGATCCAGTCAGGAGTGCATGCGACACAAATAAATAACAGGCACAAAAAAAGCCCAACGATCCGAGAATCATTGAGCTTCATCGCCATTGGACTTCACTGCATGGAAGGCCTGTTATGCTTAATAAAAAGCACAGATGATGCCAACCATAAACTGATAATAAATTCAGTGACTTATGACAAACTCCACTGAAAGTCATAGCGCAGATGTATCGCCATGGTGCAAGTTAGGTCAAGCACTTCACTAAATTTGTGCTAAGTGTTTATAGCATGTATGGCTAGCATGCATGGCATGCTTGAGTTCTAGAATGCCAGACGCAGGGTCAAATTTACTGAGTCGTAATCTTCCATGGTCATGTATTCAGCGCCAATGGATAAAGTGTCGCTGGTGGCGTATTGGAAACCTAATTCAACGCCGGTATCGTCTTCATCATCAAATTCAAAATAGCCAACGCTGCCGTAGAGTTCCAAATTAGGCGAGATCTGCGAGCGAATACCTACCGAGGCACCAAAGCCGTCTTGATCGCTAGATACCGAAAAATCACCGTCAGAACCGACTACCTCAAGGTTTTCGTATGACAGTTGCAAATATGCATCGGTGTTGCTGGAAACGCTGGAATAGACACCGCCGCCGAGGCGGGTCCAGTTGAGATCGACATCCACGCCCATAATGTCATCAGATACCGAGCTATATTCGCCCATGATAAAGAAGTTGTCAGTCAGCGCTTTGCTGCCTTCAATGACAAAACCGGTGAGGTTGTCGCCTTCGATATCGGCGCGCTCGATACCAATACTGGCATAATCCCAAACTGGGGCAGTATTGGCAAAAGCCATAGGGGTGAAGGCAGCGATGGCACAACAGGCCAATGTAGATAGTTTCATAGGATTTCCTTGTCTTGTAAAAGTCGCAGCGAGTATAGCAGTGAGATACATAAAGGGATCTAAGAAATTTTCTTAGATAGGTCTAAAGTGTGACGTGGGTTAGGCGGGATAGTTGATAATGGTCTCTCTGAACGCAGGGCCGAAAAGCTTGTAATTTTTTTGCTCACTGCGTAAGCGGCCTGCCACGATATCTGGATGAATCTGTAGCTTGGCTGCAAAGTCCCTGACCGACTTTGCGGTGGTGAGATTTTCCGGGCACCATTTTCCTGCGGGGATGAGTGTATTTAATGCAAAACTATCCGCTTCATGTTCCTTTTGGGAATGTGATTTTGATTCATGATCATCAAAAAATACATCGTTCGGCTTACGGCAATGCAACAGTACATGACCGAGTTCATGTATCAGTGTAAACCAAAAGTTATCAACGCGCTTATACCGCATCGTCATTCCGACGACAGGGTTGCCACAAGGTGCCAAAAAGGCCGCTCCATCTAGGTAGGTTTTAGGCAAATGCGGTTCGATGATAAAGTGTATCCCTGTTTGAAGCAGCTTTGACTCCGCTAAACTTAGCGCGTTTGGCTTTGTTGAGAGACTAACGAGTTCTGAGAACCAAGTTGGAGTTAGGCCTTTTAATGCAAAGGTTCGAATATTTTGACTCTGTGACCTTTCAAGCACGTGCGTCTGCCACGCGTGTAATGCTTCTGCATTCACCTTTCTTTGAGAGTTAACACTCTCAGCAGAAGCTCTAAGTAAAGCAGGTGCGGCAGTATGCTGTGTCAACGGGTCGGCAAAATACTGAGCTGATACGTCAGATATTTGATTTTTGAGTGCTTTTGCCGACGATATGTACTTTTTAAGATATCCTCTTTTTTGCATTTCTAACACTGGGTAGGAAGATAACGATGCAGTTTCGTCAATCAAGGGTGTCCTATATTCCCTATGAAGTACATCATAGGGAATACATAACTCTTTATGCAGACTTTGTATCATCGACAGACTTAGCGATAGCTTGCGATTAAGTACTTGGGACACTTTAGATTTGTTGCCGATAATAGGTACTAAGTCTTTTCTGTTTAATCCTGCTTGTTCCATTCTAAACAATATAGCGTCAACTGGATCGGGTGATTCAAACGGGAACTGCTCCTGTTCGTATTGTTCAATTAGCAATGCTAAGACATCGAGCTCGTTAGATTCAGGCTCGCTAAGTACTTCTCTAGAGAATAGCTCCTCTACCCGCGCTAAAGCTAGTTCATGTTCTGTTGCGTTTTTGATTACTTTGAGAGAAAACATAATTAATCTGCCTAAAACTTTTTTCGGTTATATTCAGCATGAGTGCCTACCCACTCGATAAGCACAACTTTATTCACATACTTGACCTGAACCACTAGACGAAAGTGGTTACCTTTAATATTGAAAATTACCTTATTGTCGTGAAGAAAATCTGCTGACCGATATCGATTTTTGATATCTTGTGGTGTACTCCAATCTTCTCTGGTTACTTCATCATGCCAAGCAAGAATTGCAGACTTCGATGAAGCGTGTTTTTTGATAAATTTGTGTAGCAAATTTGTCTTCAGCAGTTTCATTGTAGTATATGGTTTCTTTTTTGGAAACTAATTATTGTGTGTCAGGATATCAAAGTTCAATTACATTAATAACTGGCCTAATAGCCAGACATCTTAAAACTATCCACCAAAAACACCTGACTATCCGGCTGCGCGGTATCAAACCCATACGAGTTGACGGTACCTTCAGCGGTATCGATGATCGTAAACACCGTGATGCGATTGGAGCTGATGTAGGGAAGGGCAATGGGAGCGCCTTCAATGCGATGCATCAGATCAGTCCCGTTGGCCACCTCGGAAGGCACCACATCAGGGCGGGCATGCGGATCACCATAGCGCAGATAGTCCGCGTAGGGCCAAAAAGCTTCATCTAACGTGGCTTGCGCGTCTTTGCCGTCAAAAAACGCCTTGGCCGATTTAAAGCGCAGGTCTTGACTGGCTTTGGGGCCAAAGGAGTTACCCACATTGGAGGTCTCGATATAGTGCAGGCGATGCTGGTTGTCGAGACCCTCAATACTGTCCACATAGGTACGTGACCAAACGTGCGAGTGACCGGAAATCACCAAATTTGCCTTGGCAGCCAACAGCTCCTGCTCGACCCTTAACCACAAGTCTTGCTCACGTGGGTACTGATAGCGCACCTGGGCTATTTTGTTTTTTGAGGCCGCTTTTACAATACTGCGCCAGTTTTGTTGCGTGGTCGGAAACGTGGTCACTAGTGCCGGCGTATTATCATTAAAATCAATGGTCGCAACGGGGTTAGCCATCACCGGCACCGCATTATCACCATAGCCGTGCATGGATTGGTGAGTCAGCACGACTTTGTAGGGGGCACTGGTGTAGCTTGGTGAGGCCAGCGTCTGAGCAAGCCACTGGCGCTGGCTGGAGCCGGGCGCATAATCGGCAAAAAACATATCGCCAAAGCCCCAAGTATCCAAATTATTAATGGTGGCGGGCGGCTCAGCAAATTTACCGCGGCGTGTGTCTTTTTGTCCATTTGCGCCCCCATTTAATTCTGCTAATCCGGCCAATCCGCCGTCCCAATTGCGCCATACCCGTGAGATGTTCAACGAGGTCAGGTGCAGATTACCAAAGCGTATGGCGTAAAAGTTTTCGGGCTCATGCGCGGGATCATGTGGGCTGGCTAGTTGTGAGGCCGGGATCCCGTGCTGCGGCAAATCCCACATTTCATAATAGGTGCGGTGATCATAAGACTGCGCAATCAGAAATTCCGCTTTGCTCGTGCCGGTGGCGTGCTGTTGCTCAGCGGTAAGCTGTGACCACTGCCACTGGGCAAACCAGCGCGGGCGAGGATCGCTATCTTGTTGGCCAAGTGATTTGGTGAGATCAAATCTCCCGGGACTTTCGTGATTGCCAATGGTGCCTAGCAGCGGCGCGTGCTGCAATATCGCACCACCCGCATAGGGATGTTCAGGAAACAGTGACTGAAACCGGCCCTGCAACGCAGGATAAAATGCAGGGCGCTTTACGTTGTTGCGGTCAAACCACTCTGAGGCGCGGTTGGGGGTATCTACTAGATCTCCGGCGAAGAGCACCGCATCCACCATGCCCACGGTTTCAACGACTTTTTGGAAATTGGCAGGGGACATGTGGCGGTTTTGCTGATCGCTCGTGACCAAGACTTTGACCGGCTGTTCGGGTGATGGCAGCGGCTGGAGGCTAAACACGTCGCTTTGATAGGTCACACCGTCTATCACTGAGATCGCGCGATATTCAGTGCGCTGATTGCGCGGGATATCGGTGACGGTTGCGCTCACTCGGGTAATCGGGCGTTTAATAGCTCGTTTGAAGGAGTGCTGCTTGAGCGCTTGGTTGTCAGGCAGATTAAGTGCCAAATGCGCGGGTAACTGCGACTGCTTATCCTCAAATAGCTGGGACATCGGCGTGCTGGTGGCGTCAAAGCGGGTTTGCGCAGTGCCGACCAAGACATAGTGTTGGTTGGTGCTGCTTTTGGTGTTAACCGCAATATCTTCACCGCCTTCCACATACCACACCACGTTGATGCTGGTAGGGGTGGGGCCGGTTAATATCGGATCGGTGAGAATGCTAGCGTGATCAGCAAAAGACGCAATACTTGGCTGAGTAGATGCAGTATTTGCAGTGGCGTTCGCCGAGGTAGATAGCGAGTATATAAACAAGGCGATAAACAGGGAGATGCCATTTAGATTAGCGGGGCGAAACAATCGCATATCAAGTCCTTTTGATATTGGTGTTATTGATATTAGAGTTATTGCTAGTAAGTGTAGCCTACCAATCCGTTTAAACCTATAAATGCAAGCCCAAGTAAGTCTATTTGAGTCCCAATCTATGTGATGGCATCCAAGCGCGACCAAGGACCTGTAATGGCAAGGGTGCGAGTCGGGGAGTACAAATTGACAAACAAGGTACTGCCATCGGGAGAAAAACACACCCCAGCAGGCTCGGTGTCCCAACGCACTTTGGCTAGGTTATAGATGTGCCCTGTAGGCGTGACGCCTTTGATATGATTGGTCTGCATCACACCGCTTTGGTCTTCACAGACGATCAAATGTCCATTAGGCGCGATTTCAATATTATCCCCGTAATCAAAAATGGCTTTATGCGGGCTCTGCACAAAGAGCTCAATGGTGCCGGGTGAGCTGGTTTCAACAGCAGTGCCTTCATTGGGGGAGGGCGTGTAGCGCATGATTTGTCCTGCCTTGGCGGGGCCACCGTTGGTACAACAAAAATACAGCTCGCCCTCGTTCTCGCCAAACACTATCCCTTCGCCTCGGGCAAATAGCGCCGCGCCTTGCTCATGTCCGCGTGCGCGCAAGTCGTCGTTGGGCGAGTCCACTTCGTCCAAATCGACCCAGGTCACAGAATAGGGGCGGTTGACGGCCATGGCATGTACCTCCCAGTTGCGCGTGTCTTTTTGTGGGTAGTTAGCAAATGCTAGCGCTTGTAAGCGACCACCGGCGTGCAGGTTAGTTTTGTCATTGGGGATTAAGCGATAATTGAGGCTGTCGTGGCGATCTTCGGTGAGATACACCACCCCAGATACCGAGTCAATACAGGCCGCTTCGTGATTAAAGCGCCCCATGGCGGTGATGGGCTTGGCATCTACAAGGGTTTTGGCGTTTGCCGGTACTTCAAAGACATAGCCGTGGGCTTGAGATAGGTTGCCATCGGGTAGGCTGACAGTTTCTTCACAGGTGAGCCAAGTGTTCCACGGGGTTTTGCCACCGGCGCAGTTGCGAATGGTGCCAAGCAAGCTCATGCACTGATGCTCGACCTGCTGGGTCTTGAGGTTATAAATGATATTGGAGGTGCCACCTGCAATGGGATTGCCTTGGGCATTGCTGTCATAGACTTGGGCAAGTTGGGTTGGGCTGAGCTCAGGACCAGCATAATGATCGCCTTTGTATGGGGCGAGTTCATGGTTGCGCACTAGCGCAACACGCGCATCGTCAATGGCAAAACAGCCCGTGCCGTCGGCTTTGTCGGGTACTGGCAGGCCGTCTTGCATAGTATGGCGTAAGTTTCATCTAGATGATTGGCTTGACCAATAAATGGGTTGTCGGCAGGAACCATGTAAGTGCCATCACCTGCGACATTGATACGGAGCATGCTGCCAAGGGGAGAGTCGGAGCGATTGCCAAAGCCGTGCTCACCAACAATGTCACCTGGATTCCAATGGGTATTGCCACCATCACCGACTGTGACATACAGATTATCATCAGGACCAAACCCCATCCAGATATCACATCATAGTGAGCGATATTGAGGTTCAGATCTGACGGGATGGAAAATAATTTGGCGTTAGTATCAGGGTTCGCAGATTCGGTCGTGACAGTATAGAGCTTTTGAAAACCTGAAGCGCCGGAGGTATTAAATTCATAATGTGGTAATGAATACTGTAAACCGCGCTGACTGTTGTTGCTGATATACGTATTGCCTATATGTGTTTTGGTATCAAGCAACACTTGTTTATTGCCATTAAAATCGACAGTGTAAACATTACTGGCGCGGTCATTGGCGATGAAAAGATTAGGGTTGCCGGGAATGGGAATAAAGCCGTTGGCGTGTGCTGTGCCATTGGAAGTGGCGGGTAGAGTGGTGATGTATTCTAAGCCTATGAGTGTGCTTGAAACTGGAACGGGAGCATAGGTATCGGTGTAATTGATAAGTGTGGTTGCTTGTAAAGTCGATGCAAACAGGAAAGTGATGCCTAGCATGAGACGCTTGAGGGGGGGGTGTCCATATTAAATAATCCTTAAAAATGCTGAGACAGTAATGTCGAGAGTATTCAATATTTAGTTTGCAAGAATTACTCCGGATTATAAGTTATTGAATATATGGGATAATACTGCGAAAGGTTCTATAATTGTAAAGAAAACAGACATATTCGGGTTTTAACTTAAGGTTAATAAAATATAGTCAAGTTGTACAGGCTCGAATATTGTCACTGGTAGAACCTTCTAAGTCATTCAGAAATGAAGATACAATGCGGTCAAAGTTTAAAAATTGAATAGCATAATCCCTCGCTACAATGTTGTAATTGTTGGTATTGCTATTAAAGTGAGTTTGTATTGCGTCAATTAATGCTTGATTTGACTCCGGTTCAACAAGTTCATAGATACCAGGGTTTGCATCTGCAATTTTTCCAAGCTCAGTATCATGTTCAGCGGTAACAATTGCGTGGCCACCACATGATAGAATGTTAGTCAGCTTTGATGGGAGCACTGCATCTGCGACACCCTTCTTTTGAATAACTAAATGTAAGTCAGCAAGAGAAAGCATTTCGGGAACACGCTCCCAAGGCTGCAAGGGTTTAAAAAACACATTTTTTAAGTTTGATTCTTCAGCTAGCTTGGTAAGCGTATCAATGAATGCACCTGTTCCAACAATAACAAATTTTAATTCAGTTCGGTCTTTAAGCGCCTTTGCTGCCTCAATAATAATTTCAAGTCCTTGTTTTAAGCTAACATTACCTGCATAGAGAATAATTTTGTCATCTGGTGTAAATCTCCATTCTGACTTGAGTTTATTTCCGCAGGTATCAGGTGTTACGAAATCTGTGTCAGCCCAATTTGGAAAGAAAATTATATCATCTTTATCAACCCCTTTATCCACAGCTATCCGCATCATTGATAGTGATATCGTGGACACCTTATCAAAGCGCTTCATTAATTGTTTTTCGAACCATTTAGCAACTTTTGCAATAATTGATTTTTCAGAAATCGACAGTCCGAGCATTGCGTTTATTTCATAATCTTGAATGTGCATCAATGATCTCGCACCTGTAAGTTTGCAATACAAAAGTACGAATGGAGCGCAAAATAATGTAGGCTGAACTAAAATCACTACGTCATAGCGATGTTTTAGCATCCCTAATAATTTAAAAAAGGATGTAATCGAAAACGAGGTTAGATGAACGATTCGTTTTAATAACGACATTTTGTGTGGCACATATACCGGGCATCTATGCACAGTAACGCCACTAATCGATTCTGTGTTAAATCTATTAGAGTACTGTGTATGGATTTTCCACTCAGGATAATATGGATTTGCAGTAATCACATTGATGTTATGCCCCTGTTCAACTAATGCTGGACAAAGTTCTCCGTTATATTTTCCAATGCCTGTTAATTCTGGAGAATAGTTTAGGCTATGCAGAAGTATTTTCATCACAAATCCATTTGTTATGTTAACTATATAAAATATTGCTTAGAATGTTGGTGCACGTCATCAGAATTTAGCAATTCGGATTTACTGAGCCAGCGATACTGTTCGTGTTGTTCATCTAGCGGCAATTCTAACTGACTTTCGCTGACCTTAAGAACATATCCGATAGCGACATAATGTGTAGAAAAATCTTTCCCAAACACATTGTCTTCATAAAAATGATCAAATGCCCCGATACACACAGCATCAGATATATTTAATATAGCACCTAGTTCATCATTTGATAGGCGAGAAAACGCATCAGCTAGCGATTCGTTTTTTTGTATACGACCACCAGGCACGAACCAATACCCTTTTGCAGGACGATTAAGGCGCTTACCAAGTAAGTACTCACCTTTTTCATTTTCAAGAATTAAATCGATTGATACTAATGGTGTATTTGTGATCACTTTGGCAAAGTCTGCTTTTGATAAATGCATTAGCGTTGCCTATAACTATCTTGATTATCTAAGAACCACTGATAGGCATCTTCTAATCCATCTTTAAGTGAGATGCTTTGCTGCCAACCAAGCTTATGTAAGCGTGATACATCCATCAACTTGCGAGGTGCACCGTCAGGTTTAGATGTATCAAAATTGATATGGCCGTTATAACCAACTACATCAGCAACTAAATGAACGAGTTCCTTAATCGTGCAATCAATTCCGCTTCCGACATTGATATGACTAAGCATTAGTTCAGTTTGTGATGCATAAACAGATTGCTCAAGGTTCATCACAAAAATTGATGCTGATGCCATATCATCGACATGAAGGAACTCGCGTTTAGGTGTACCGCTACCCCAAGCTACTACCTCAGGTTGTTCATTAATTTTGGCTTCGTGAAAGCGCCTAATGAGTGCAGGAATAACGTGAGAGTTTTCAGGATGATAGTTATCGTGTGGGCCATACAAATTAGTAGGCATCACTGAACGATAATTGCGTCCGTATTGCCTGTTATAAGACTCACATAATTTGATTCCTGCAATTTTTGCAATAGCATAAGGCTCATTGGTAGGTTCTAAAGAACCTTGCAGGAGTTCAGTTTCCTTCATTGGTTGATTTGCGAGTTTTGGATATATACAAGAAGAACCTAAGAATAATAAGTCTTGAACGTTGTTTAGATGCGCGCTGTGAATGATATTTGATTGAATCATCAAATTCTCATAAATAAAATCAGCGGGATATTCGTTGTTTGCAACGATTCCACCGACTTTTGCAGCTGCCAAATAAACTTGGTCAATATTGTGCGAATCAAAGAAATTATTTACTGCGACTTGATCAGTAAGATCGAGTTCTGAACGCGGACGTAGGATAAGTTCATTTTGTGGGTCTTTGCTAAGTTGGCGCACAATGGCGGCGCCAACCATGCCATTGTGACCAGCGACATATATTTTCTTCATGTACTTTACTCAACTGCAACTGGAATGTCATAACCGTGAAGTTTCAATAATGCATCACGTTTGGCATTATTCAAATCTTGTTCGACCATTTCAGCACACATTTCCTCTACAGTAATTTCTGGTTCCCAGCCAAGTTTAGATTTTGCATTTGAAGGATCCCCAAGTAAGGTTTCAACTTCTGCAGGACGGAAATAACGAGGGTCAACTTTAACAACTACATCACCAATGTTAACCGCAGGTGCATCGTCACCTTCAACATCAACAACTGTGGCTATTTCGTCTACACCTTCTCCAGAAAACTCTAAGGTGATACCAGCTTCGGCAGCTGATAGTTTAACAAATTCGCGAACTGAAATTTGCTTACCTGTCGCAATAACAAAGTCTTCTGGGTTATCCTGTTGTAACATCATCCACTGCATACGAACATAGTCTTTGGCATGGCCCCAATCACGTAATGCATCCATATTACCTAGGTAAAGACAGTTTTCTAAACCTTGTGCTATGTTCGCTATACCGCGGGTGATTTTACGAGTAACAAAGGTTTCACCACGACGTGGGGACTCGTGGTTAAATAAGATCCCGTTACATGCATAGATACCATATGACTCCCGGTAATTTACCGTGATCCAGTATGCATACATTTTAGCAACCGCGTATGGTGAACGTGGGTAGAAAGGTGTTGATTCTTTCTGCGGGATTTCTTGAACTAAACCATACAATTCTGAAGTTGATGCTTGGTAGAAGCGAGTCTTGCGCTCAAGGCCTAAGAAACGGATAGCTTCAAGGAGACGCAGTGTACCAATTGCATCAACATCAGCTGTGTACTCGGGCGCTTCAAAGGAAACGGCAACGTGTGATTGAGCGCCAAGATTATAAACTTCATCAGGCATCACAGTACGTAGTATTCGGGTTAAATTTGATGTGTCAGTCAAGTCACCGTAGTGAAGATGGAAATTGACATGCTGCTCGTGACGATCTTGATAGATGTGATCGATACGGTCTGTGTTAAAAGATGATGCACGTCGCTTAATGCCATGTACTTCATATCCTTTTGATAGTAAAAGTTCCGCTAAATAGGAACCGTCTTGGCCGGTAATACCGGTAATAAGTGCAACTTTTGTCATGTAATATCCTTAATAGAAGAAGTACGAAATAAACGAATGATAATTGAATAAAGCCAATTATATTTGTATTTTTTTTTCAAAATTAACGATTCTTTAGTGGGGAAAAAGGTGGATTTTAAAAATAAGATTTTTTTTGTAACTCCCTGTCTTTCAGAAATAAGTGAAAAAAAATTTATTTTATTTTTTGAAATGGCGCAAATGTTAGAGTCATATGTTTTAGAATAAACAAGCTTGTAATTGATCTGTAATTCTGGAATAAAAATTATATCATTTAAATGGGAAAGTAAGTTTAGTTTTAGAATGTAGAGTTTAAGATTAGTAATTTGTTCATAAGAAAGCGAATAAAATAAAACTACAATGTCTCTTTTTATTTTTTGAGTAAATGATTCAGAGTGATTAAATAAAGTTTTTTGATGATTTAAAAGTAATAATATAAACTCATGTTCAGGTTCAAAGCTGAAACAACATGTAGTGTAGATTTCATCAGCAATAAAGTTGAGCGAATCAAGATTAAAAAAGTCAAGGTGTATATCAAAATCAATAGGGATTCCAAGTAAATACTTCCTAAAAGTAAGTTGATTATTCAGATTGATAGAATCAACTTCACAAATTGGATAGAAATTTTTAGAAGAAAAAATAAATTTAACTATGTCTAGGTTTTTTCTGTCTATTTTAATATCAATATCAAAAAAAGTGCGTGTAAGTGAAAAAGAATTATAATAACTAACTAAAGAACCACCTTTAAATACAAGGAAAGGAATTTTGAATGAATTAAATTCAGATGTAATAATGCTAAGATCATGCATCAATATTTTTTGAATAATTATATCATTGTTCATAATTATTCTCACGAATAACTTTATAACGGAATGGATTGATCAAAACTCGATATAATGGTTCCTTAATGAAATGTAAAAAAATATAAATGAGTAAAATATAAGAAGAGCAATTCGTTCTTCTCGGGGAGTAACTCAGGTTTGTGATCGTGTCAAGTAAAAAGAAGTTAATAACACATAAATCATATTTATTTAATGAGCATTTTTTTTTAGGTGTAAATTTTTTTCCAACTAGACTATGTTGTTTAAGTGTAAAATCGGGCAAAAAATATGAAACAGGTTTATTATTAATAGGTATTAAATCAAGTTTTCTGTATAGATTATCAATATTAGATTTATCATTAAGACTTTCAAACTTTACAAGTACATTTGTGTTGTGAAAACTATAACAGCTAGCTTGTTTTTTTAACCAAAAAATGGAGGCAAAAGTTGATGTGTTTGGGCCCCATTCTCTTTCAATAAGTGAAGATATAACATCATAAGGGTTTCTAGTAATATGAACATAAGTAACATTAGTGAGAAGATTATAATGTTTTTTTTGAATGTTATTCGGTGAATGATCTACCCAAGTTTCAATTGATTTTAATCCTAATTTTTTTGCATATATAGAAACTATATGCTCAAGAAAATCATTTTTGGTATCATAAGAAGTTCGCAATTCAGTTATAGATATACCCCATATCTTAAATCTCCAATCAACAAGTAGCTTAGATAAGTGTGTGCTACCGATATTGTCATGTGGAAGATCATCTTTAAAAAGTGACTCAGGTGTAACAATTACGTCTTGACACATCCCTAATAAACTAGCAAGGTAAGTCGTGCCGCTTCGGTCTACGCCTCCAATTAATATCTTATTCATTGTTAAACCTCAATTTTCCAAAATAAAAATGTTCTAAAGCCTAATTTTTTACAAACAAAGATTGCAGGTATTAAATTGTTTAATAATATATTAACAAGGTAAGCAATTGTAATTCCAAGTAGTCCATACTCAAAACCTAAAATACTAGTCAAGATAATGAATGTAAATGAATTGAATATAGAAATGTTTCTAGCGCTATTTTCATTATTTGTAAGAATTAAAAGATAATTTACAGCGCCAAATGATATGCTTATTATTTGTGATGATATAATTATATAAAAATAATAAATAAAGTTTGCATAGTTTATATTGAATATATTAAATATATGTTGACTAAATACAATTAATAATATTAATAATGGGGCTGATAATATCAGCATCCATTTTATGTGTTTTTTTGTCATGGACTCTATATTTTTCACTTCTCCAGTGTAATATAGTTGTGCAATCTTTGGTGTAAGAACTGAGTTGAAGGCAGCAAGTAATAAATTAAATATTGTCGATATTTTTATAAAGACGGCTAATGCGTGTAATTCTTGTGCTGTTAATAAAAAACCGCCAACAATTTGACTGAACCACAATGGAATTTGATTAGATAATGTCATCACCCAAAAACTAAATAACATAATCCAAGTTGCATTACCAGTATTAATACTATTGTTTGAATAAAACTTGGTATGTTTAATTTTTAACAATATTATAGAATAAAGGGAGCTAATAATCCAAGATGTTAATATTGTTAAAGATGTTTCTCTTAAAGAATTAATTTCAAGAGTGAAAAGGACTATCGATGCAATTAGATATGGAATGAATGAAATTGTAGCAAGTGCCTGTGGGATTAAACCTCTTCCTTGTAAGGTCATTGCATTTAAGAAACTAAAATTTATAAAAAATATTGTTAAAACAAAATACAGATATGAAAGTTTATGTTCTGAAAAGTTTGTATAAGATAAAATAACTTTATCAAAGGTCAAAAATATTATAATAAGAATAATTACAAATACAGTAATGTTTTTAGTTGCTTTTATTAAATACTTGATATCGTATGTAATGCTAAATGTTTTTAATAGGAAGTTATCATAGCCTAGTCTAGTTATTGGAGAAATGAACATTATAACTGAAAATATAAAAAAAAATGCACCCAGCTCTTTTTCACTTAAATTCTTAGAAACGTATATATACAATAAGAATTGTGTAAAAGCTCCAAGTAACTTTATTACAAGGCTATACGAAACTAATTTCATTTGAAGATCTCAATAAGTTTTTGGTATTCAGCTTTATTAATTGTTGCTTTATGTTTTAATTCATTTTTGATTTTATCAGAATCAATTGTTATCTCGTTGTTATTAATTTTATTTATTGTAATAACTGCCTCCTGTGCATAATTTCTGTCAATAGGTATAAGCATGCCACTTGCTTCAGAAAGCTGCTCTTTAATGCTTGCATAATCGTAAGCTATCGTAAAGGCACCAAACGATTGAGCTTCATATATAACATTTGGTTCAGCTTCATTTTTATATTTAGATGGAAAAAGAAGAATATCTGTTTTACTTAATATTTCATTTTTTTCTTTTCCATATATGGGTCCAAGATAGTTTATTTTTTTCTTAACTGATTCGTTTGTATTTTTAAAGTATTCTTCATCTTCTTTTGAATTGAAAGGCCCTGCAAGTATAAATTCATATTCTCCTTTTTCACAAAGAAATTTTACAACCTCAATATATCTGCTCAAGCCTTTTTCAATCGATAAATTACTTAAGTGTAATAATACAGTTTTTTTATTTTTTGTTTTTTCTTCTTTATCTATTTCATCTATTACATAGTGTGCATTGGATATGATCATATTAATATCTGAACTATAATTGCTTTTGAACTTTTCCATTTGGTCATTTGATAAAAATATATTACATATTTTATAATTTTCAGTTAAATGTTGTAATATTCTTCTTTTATTTCTTATATAATTATAAGACCTGTGGTGTATATAAATATCTTTTTTCCTTAACCCATATACTAAAATGTAGCAGCAACTTAGAATTAAACCTTTATCTCCATCTAATGTAATGTACATCTTTGTTTCTTTTTTGGTTGAATGATAAATGGTCCTTGTTATTCCTGATAAAAAGTTTTTTATTTTAATTAACTTGTATAAATAATTTCGTTGTAGTTTTTTGGGGCTTGTATTTATTATTGTGTTTTTCTCTGCTCCACAATCGTCTACGAATTTTTTCAGGTTCTTAGACATTCCATGGTGCGGTGGAGGTAGTGGTCCAATTATTATATTATGCATTTTTTCTTTCCATATAGTATTGATAACACCATTATAAACAACATCATTTTCCAGAAAGTCCTTATCGAGTATGTATGCATACCTAAGCAGATATATATCATAACTAAAAACAAAAGTATTCCTATGATTGATTTTTCATTTTTATTTATTTTTTCAATCACATATATGTTTATTGTCATTACAGTTAAGAATATTATATTGTAAAATAAACCAAACTTGTAAGATTCAGAAATTGCGGACATTGGTACAAATTTTGAAACTCTGATTTCTGCATACTCCTTATAACTCGAGAAGTTGTCCATAAAGCTAAATGTTGGGCTTAAAGAT
>CAZLGJ010000001.1:17476-52183 GCA_964559075.1 uncultured Glaciecola sp. | reverse complement strand
TTTTGTTTCGTGCGATTGTGTTATCATCTGTGAATTTGCAAAATTTAATGCTCCTTCAAATATGTTGGCTACCATTCCCATTATTTTATTAATCATTGATACGTTTTCATATAATGTGTTCACAGTAAATATATATGCAATGCCTTGATATAGCATGTTCCTTCCTGTTAGTACTTTTTCAAATACTAGAAATGTAATCACCAAAATAATTGTACTACTTACATATTTTTTATTATAAGTTGCAAATGCTAGGATTACTGATAAATACAAAACTGTCCACCTGCTGTTACCTGCAAGTAGAATCATAAATATATATAAAAAAATTATAAAGTTTACCATTAAAATGAATTTTTGGTCGGTTTTATAACATATGTATATATTTATCAAGCATAAAAAACATGTTATTCTCATAAGTAGATGGTATATTTTTGATATTGTTGTTTCAATACCTATTAAGTTTGGTGTTTTTATAGTTTGGTAGTTTGTATTCGAGTATAAAAGAGCTTTGTCTATTTCTATGAAATGCAACATTGTTAAAAAAAACAAACATATTGTAATCCATCTGTTTATTTCTAAGCCTTGCTTTGATGTTGCATATTCAATAAAAATATTTTGATTGTTAATTTGATTTTTTTCTTTATTAGTCTTTACATTGTGCGCAATAATTGTTAGTAATATATTTATACCCATGTAGTATAATGTGGTTTTAATACTTACTGTCGAAAAATCTTTTATAGGCATTGCCGAAAAATAAATATCACTTTCACGTAGTCCCATATGCTGAATTAATACGAATATTATTATACACATTAATATGTACAAGCTTGTTATTGATGTGATTGATATAAACCCTAACTTGTTTATTATTATAAATGTCAGTGTTATCATAATACCTATTATAATAAACTCGATTAACATTCCTTACGTTATCCCTATGCAGCTTCTGGCTTGTCTTCAATTTTTTTTATGCTTTGATTTCCATAGTAACTTTCACCATAGTAATGGTCCCCGTAGTAGCTCATTTTTTGTGGTTATGCTACAGTCAGTACTGCTCCAATCAGCTTCGCCTGGTGATTACGTAATCTTTTCACTGCTTCTTTTGATGCACTAACCTTCGTCGTTTCAGCTCTAACTGCTACAATCACTGCATCTACTCGATTACCAAGTATACATGTATCAGAAACAGGTAAAGTTGGTGGCCCATCTAAAATGATTGTGTCATAGATCAGTGATAATTCCTCAAGGAGTGTTACAAACTTCTCTGATGCTAATATTTCTAGTGGATTATAAGGCATCCTTCCTGACAGCATCACATCTAATCTTTCTCCATCAAATGGTTTGATTACTGCTTCGGATATTGAACATCCATCTGCTAACACATCAGTAACCCCATACTTTCCTTTTACTTCTATGTTCCTTGCTACAGATGGTTTCCGTAAATCAACTTCCAATAACAATGTTTTACCCAGTTGTGCGTAGGATGCCGCTAGGTTCATAGCTAATGTTGATTTACCTTCCGAACCGGATGCAGATGTGACTAGGATCGATTTAGGTGGCTTATCGAGGTTGCTAAATTGTAACCCTGTACGAATGGTGTTGATCCCTTCAGCAAAGACAGAACGAGAATCTTTCAAATACTTAAGTTCAACTTTTGCTTCTTTCTGTTCCTGCTTACTCAAAGCATGCGTTATGCCAAGTGCTGGTAACTCTAGGTTTTCTTCAACAATGTCTGTTGTGGTATAAGTGTTGTTAAGTGCTGCTTTTAGGAATGCATAAACAAGCCCAAAGAAACCACCCACAAATATTGACAATACAAGGATTATTATCACGTTAGGTTTTACAGGCGCTACCGGGACAGTTGCATAGTCAATGATTTGTACGTTGGAGCCACTAAATTCTCCACGTACATTGGTTTCCATTAACTTCCCCATAAAGGCTTCATAGATACGACGGTTGTTTTCTACCTCTCGTTCTAACGTGGTGAGGGTGAGGCTTGAACCTTGTAATGCTTGAATAGAGTCTTTTTCTAGAGCAATGAGATTTTCAAAGTTTCTTACTTGCTGTAGTGCAGAGCGATAATCACGTTTGATTTGCTCGACTACCTTAGCAATTTCGTTGTTTAAACTTTCCTGTGTCGAACGCAACTCTGAACGAGCCGCAATCATTTTGGGGTGTTTATCAAGATATCTTTCTTCTAATTCTGATACCCGAGATTGCAGACGTGACACATCACGTACTAATTCCCCACTGGTACGATTACTTAGCACGGCACCCAATGAGTAGAACTCAGTCGATTCAGCAGGCAAGCCATTGACTTGATTAAAGTCTTCGGTGGCTTCACCCAGACGCGTTTGTGCAGCAATCAGCTGATTATTTAAGGTCTGCATACGAGTGGTGGCATCTCGAGCTTGAAGTTCGGTGTTCACCATGCCTTGCTGCATTTGAAAGGCTTTTAACTTTTCTTCTGAAGCAGTAAGGTTGGCACGTAATCCTTCAGATTGTTCGGATAGCCAAGCTTCAGTATCTTTAACTTCATTGAGACGAGAGTTCAAACCAAACTGTATATAAGCTTGTGATAATGCATTAATAATATCCGTAGCAAGCTGTGGGTCTTTGTCTTCATAGGATACATTGATAATTTGTGATTGTTTACCACCTGATACTTTGAGATTACCTTGTATTTGTTTTGCCAGCATAATGCGAATATCCGCATCGCTGAATTTAACTGATTCAGTTTCCATCGCATCCGGATCTTTAGGCATGACTGACTTAATCGTATCTTTTATCCCAGAGCGAACCTGTTGCATTAATGATGGGCCTTGTGCTTTTAATTCAGCCTGCTCTAACTTGTAACGCTCAATTAAATTGAGCTTATCAACGACGGTTTCAGCTATGGCACGAGACTGGATTATTTCATATTGTGTCTCGTAGAATAAGAAAACCAGAGCTGATGCAATGTATTGTTCTTCACGAGCGGCATTGGGTTGTTGCGGATCGGCAAGAATTTTGGCCTGCGCCTGATAGATCGGCGTCGAGGTGGCAGCGACCGCAATGCCTAAGGCTAAACATAAAGCCATGATAAAGGTAATACCCCAACGCGCGCGGGTAATAATGCGCCAGTAATGACGAAGATCCACTGTGTTTTCTTGTTGTAGTTCGTTTTTTTCAAACTGCATAATGATTTCCCTATTCTTATTCACAGTGGCTTAGAAGAAGCTTTCTTCAACTGTAATGACATCACCAGGACGGACTTTGTAATCAAGATCGACCCGCTTGCGGTTGTTGGTTTCATTTTCTTTGGCGAGGAAAATTTTGCTTTTTGAAGCGCGTTCAGTAAAACCGCCAGCTAGCGTGACTGCAATTTCTACTGTCATATCAGGTTTAAATGGGTAAGAGCCCGGATCATCGACCTCGCCATTGATATAAAATGGACGATACTCATCGACTGAAACGGTGACTTTGGGGTGACGAAGATAGTCTGCGCCAAACATGTCATGTAGAACTTGTTCGACTTCGGCAATGGTTTTTCCTTGCACTTTTACTTGCCCCAATAGTGGAACTGAAATCGTGCCGTTATCACTGATCTTAATTTCTGGAGCGTTGAGGTCAGGCTCATTAAACACAATGACGGAGATAACATCGTCAGTCGCTAATCGGTAGCTGTCATCGGCAATGGCGACTGTAGAAAGCGAAAATGTGCTTAATCCAATAAATATTGTCAGTATTTTTCTTATTATGTGCATGTGAGTTGTCCTGTTAGTTTAATCCTGTGCCAAATCTGCCGGTGATACCAATCGAAATTAGATTATTATGAAACTCGTATTGCGCAACGTTACTGCTGCGTGAAAAGGTTTCTACGCCCAAGTAGGTATCAAAGGCAGTGGTAGTGTCATGCTGTAAGCGCGCACGAAACTGGGTACGGTCATCGGTGCGCCCACCACCAAACACAATGTCATCAGAGCCTACTTGTACATCGCCTTCAAAGTGCAGTCGTGGTGTAAATTTGTGTTTGAGGTTGATTTGATAATTGGTGCGTACAAATGACCCACCTGAGGAATCGATTTCGGCAGAGGCGCGTGTGGTTCGTTCTGCGCCGACTTGTAAGGTGGTGTAGGTATTGATTTCCCAATAGGCGTCTAGGAAAAATGCGAGACCGGATATTTCGTCCAATGATGCTGTCGCAAATTCTTGCTTTTGATGACCAATTTTGAGGACGCCGCGTAGCTTAGCTGTCGGGCGCCAGTCGGCACCGACATTGTAAAGGCGATAGTCACTATCTGAGTTGACTGTAAAATCTTCAGTGTATTCTGTCTGGCGGTCTAGTGCCTCAACCAAAAAACGTGTTTTAGGCGATACACGATAATAAAAGATGGCTCTTAGCGTATCAAAATCTCTGTCTCTGAAGTCTTGGAAATTATTCGTAAAATCTTCTTCTGACACGGTATAGCTCAGACGAGCTTGACCGCTTGAGCTCCATTTGCCATAGATGATTTCAGCAATAATGCGCTGACGTTCTACTTCATTAAACTCGTCCAATACACGCGTTAATTGGTTACTGATGCCTGGTAACTCAACTTCATCATCGCGTTTGTATTCAAAGCGTGAGGCAAGGTTACCAGAGTGCTCTAAACGTCCAATGAGCTCTATACTGTGGTCTGCATAATTCAACGAATCCACATCATTATAACGTCGATACTCACCCGAATAGCGCGCAGCAAAAGTGTGCTTGCCTACAGGCGCGACATAGAGAAGCTCAGGATTGATATTGACAAATATATCGTCAACTTCATTGCCTGATAAACGCAAAATATTGTCATCAGCCTGCACGCCCAGGCTGGCAGTGGCAGCAAATCCTACGACATCTTCTATTTTTGGTGCTTGATTCAGAGGGCTTTTGGCAAACACATTGCTAGAGGTAACTAGCAGTGTTGTGACTGTAGCAACGATCACTGATGATCCCACTAATCCCTTTTTTAACATAGTCCGTATCAGGTTATCCATACCTTTCATCCATGAAATACTACATTACGACATTGATAAGTATGGTAGAGATTATCGGTTGTGCAAGGCGGATAATAAGAAAATTTGGTTAAAATTTACGCGATAACACCTTAGTATTATTCAACAAACCCACACTGCTTGCACACAAAGACAAGGTAAAAGACATCCACATCAACACCTAGTCGTTCATTTGCAAATGCGCACTTAATTCACCATAATTTAGTGATTGATAGCCAAATCACAAAATATGGTGTTTTATGAATGATGCAGAATATGCCAAAACCTTGCTAGGACAACTCATCAAACAAACGCGCGCGACGCGGATGGATCAGCATGAGCTCGCCCTTCGCACTGGCACCAGTGTCAATACGATCAGTCGGCTAGAGCTTGGAAAAGGTGTCAATGTGGACACTGTATTCACGGTGTTAGCGCAGCTTGATTTGTTAGATCCCATCGTGGCCACCATCGAGCAGCAATACCAACTCGTCAGAGACAACCCACAGCGCAACACGTCGAAACTCGAAACGGAGCTACCCAATGACTTCTAGGGCGTATGTGTTTATTTATGGACTAGCCGATGAGCCTGTCATTTGCGGCGTGGTCGAGCTCGATCCAGTCGCCAAGCTAGGCAAGTTTCGCTACGGTCAATCGTATTTGCAGCGCGAGGACGCCTTTGCCCTGGATCCTATGCATTTACCGCTAGTGAGTGATCAGCTTGTGACGCGCGTCAACAGCGGCATGTTTGGCGCTATATTAGATGCGGGGCCTGACAGCTGGGGTAAAAAATTGATCTACGCGCTGCACAGCACCAAACCAAAAGATCCTCTAGAGCATGTGGTGGCCGGTTCAGGGATGGGCGTGGGCGCTCTGACGTTTAGCTTATCTAGATCGGCCAGCAAACCCAAACGCAACAAAAATACCATTGGCGATATCCCCATGTTATTAGCTGGCAAACGCGCGATATTGGCGGATCAAGATATTCCTATCGAAGCAAAAAAAGCCTTTTAACTAGGTGCGACAATGCAGATGCTAGCCGAGCTAAAAGACCTACATGTCAGAGTAGCCAAGACACAGCTCGTTGATAATCTTGATGAGGATATCTTACTAGTAGAGCGCTTTGACCGGACACATTATCAACCGTCACATCATTTTTTGAGCGCCAATTCACTGATTAATGAAATCAGGATCACCGAACAATTGGCCACCAGTACTTACAGCTACGGTGCACTAGCCGAATTTAATATGCGCTATGGCGCAGAGCCACTCGATTCACATGAGCTGTTTGCGCGCATGGTATTTAATATTTGCATGGGCAATACAGACGACCACTCGCGCAATCACGCCTTTGTGTATTCTTTTCAACATCGACATTGGCGCTTATCAAAAGCATACGAGGTGCTACCTGTTAACTAGACCCGACAACACGGCATTGGCATTGGTCAGGATGGCAGACTTGGCAGCATCGACAACACCCTGTCACAGGCAAAACGGTTTGGCCTTAAGCGTAAAAAAGCACAATTAATTGCAGACACTGTTGAGGAGTTAGCTGCACAATGGCCTGTCTACTTCAAAGCCCATGGCGTGTCAGATGCGGATATCGCTATCTTGCAAGCGATTATTCCAACACCAGTCTAATATCAGACGTCTCGCGGATCTGTTTCGCTTCAATTACGCCATCCGTCAACGCAGGATCCAGTTGCCCGCCCATCGTGCGCGTCATGCCGTCTTGGGGAAAATTGATCATAAACGGCTCTGGAATGATTACATTAGAATTAGGGGCGCTGTCATTGTTTTGGCCACTGTTTGAGCTACCGTTTGACCCGCCACGAACTAGCGCAACGGTCAGCGTGTCGCCACCGCCACTGATATCAATTGAGCCTTCATAATCGACATCCAAAAAGTCGGTATCTTGGGTCAAGGTAATGGTTTCTCGTGAAGAGGTAACATCAACGCGGTCATTGTTATTTAGCACGAGGTTGGTGCCGCTGTCTCCACCCACATTGAGCTCGACGGTGATCCCCGCTTGGCTATTGTTGGTGGTGGTAATCGTGATCCCCGCCCAGATAGCACTGGTGGCAATGCCTTCTGAATCGACCGACTCACTGCTACAGCCGCTGAGCATCCAGGTTGCGGCAAGCACAGCCAAGAGGTATTTTTTTGATAATTGCTGAAGGGCTTCGGCACGAGACTGACTGACGCTATTAGTCATGTTTAACATATTTACCATATCGCTATCCTTATTCCGTTATGTCCACGCTGCAACAGTTAGCGTAAAGCAAAGCGTACATCATGATTGATGATAGTGAACATATACCAAGCTATATGCGGGTTCAATTGCAATTTTGTGAACCTTTGATGACCAATTTGCCCTCCCAATTTACGTAAAAATAGAACGGTTCACATCACAAAAAACATGCCAAAACAGGTGGGGAAATAGCGCTTACTCGACTTTTTGTGCATCCAGCGGGGTGATTTTGCCGGGGTTGGTGACAAACCATTTGTCTAACTGGTGATCGCTATAAAACCGCCCCAAATAATCACGGCAATCACCAAGATTGGGCGCGCGGCCACCAAGGTTATGCGCATCCGACGCAATAGTAAAGACGCGTTCGGCTTTGAGCATTTCCATACAAAACGCTTGTGAGCTTTCGCCAAACTGTCCTAAGATACTGCTGCCGGTGAGCTGAATGGGGCAGCCGAGCTGCATAAACAAATCCAGTTTGTGGGGACGCTTGAGAAACACGCGATTGCGCTCGGGGTGCACAATGATCGGCAAAATATCACGCTGCAGCAGCCAGCGCACTAAGTTATCACTGCCAAAGGGAATATCGTTGGTCGGAAACTCCAACAAAAACACCTTGTAGTGATCAAGCTGGCCCAAAAATCCCACTTCGTCCTGCGCCACCCACTGCATCACTTCCATGCCCACGTGCACTTCATTCGCCAATCGCAGCTTAATATCAATGCCGGCCTCACGCACCTGTCGGGTAAACCCTGCAAAGTGCTCGTGCATCGTCGAGAGTCGGTTGTCAAAGCGATTAACCCGCAGGTGAGGGGTCAAATACTGAATGGTGGTACCTTGTGCAACTGCTCGCTCAAGCATCTCGAGCGCGGTTTCGAGGCTTTGTGCACCATCGTCAATGGCGGGTAAAATATGACTGTGAATGTCTATCATGACACGTCCTTGTTTCCAATGTCCTTCTTTAACCTTAGTCGTATTACGCCTGAACCGCAAATTCACACCCAGCCACTGCATAGACAAGCCGGTCACAAAACTTATACTAAAGTATAAATTTCGCTTCGCACACGGCGTATGAGAAGAAAAATACCAGCCTGCGCGCTATAGTAAATAAGTTAAATTAAAGTGATAGCTGTAGATGTCAGAGTGAGTAAACACGCCCTTAGCGCAGGATTTTTCCCAGTACTTAACAAAGTATCACCTGCAATACTAGCCATAGCGTTCGTATTGTTCTCTTCGCACACCTACGCAAAACAGCCTCCTGCACATATCGATTCAGACAATTTTGATGACGCGAAGTTACTCGAAAAGACGCCTATCCCCGGCGTGAAGCCAGATGCCCCGATCAACATTCTGATTTTGTCCTCCTATCCTCCGACCATTCCGTGGGCAAAGACCATTCACAATGCCTTTGTGCAGGAATCACAAGCCAATGAAAAGCCCGTTAATCTGATTTTTGAAACCCTCTATGCAGAGCCCGATATTCTGCAGTTATCTACTGCGCAGTACTTTGCTATCATCGACCAAAAATACCAGAATTTACCGATCCATGGTATTGTCGCTGAGTCATTCATGGCACGCGAGCTGTATCTCCAGGAGTTTGCGCGCTCTGCAAAGTTCGCCAACGTACCGGTGGTCATTCGCGAGGTGGGCTTGGCGCAGGGCTTTATGGCAAATACCAATGTGGGAGTCACCAATTCTTCTGAATCTAAGCTGCTGATTGAGAATGTCAATTTGATGCTGCAGCAGCGACCGAAGATGCGCAACATGTATGTGTTGGCCAATATGCTGGGTTCGGGGGTTATTTACCTAGACGAGCTCACCACCTATCTAGCGACACACCACCCTCACGTGACATTGAGCACCATCCCGTTTGAGACGTTAGAGGGACTGCGCCAGACCGTTGCGGCACTGCCTGAAAATGATGTGCTAGTGTACTTGCCGACGTATTACTCACACCTTGGCAAAACCTACTCGCCGCAAGAGTTATTGGGCATGTTTTCCTCTGCGAGCAGCGTGCCTATTTATAGCTTTTGGTCAACCTTTATGGGGCACGGGGTGGCCAATGGATTTTTGTTAGAGCCCGAAGTGATCGGGTACAATATTATCGAAATGCTGCTGGCCAAAATCGAAACCGGCGAGTTTTTACCCGAGCTTGAGCTAGGGCGCTGGATGGGGGATTATGAACTACAGGAGGAGTTTAACCTGACCCTACCTGCTGATGTACGTGATGCAACCATTGTTAATCAGCCGCGTTCGATTTTTCAAGATTATCCACTGGAAATGACGGGGGTTGGGCTTGGCTTGAGTATCCTGACCATCATGTTCATTGTTTTCCGCCAAATCAAGCTCACTGATGCCTATAATCAGGCGCGCGCATCCGAGCTGCGCTCCGCTGAGTATGCAAAAAAAGTCGAAGCCCTCTCCAATACCAAAAACAAATTTCTCGCTTCAATTAGCCATGAGCTGCGCACCCCCATCAACGGTATTGTCGGCGCTACGACCGTTTTGTCCGACTCCGAACAAAACGAGCTGCAGCGCAAGTACACCAAAATCATTCAATACTGCTCCGATTCACTGCTCAACACAGTGAACGATTTGTTGGACGTGATCAAATTACAATCCCAGCAATTTACGCTGTCTCCTCAGCCATTTGATTTTAATCAGTTGGTGGAGCAAAGCGTCGAGTATGCACGGGTTATCTCGCGAGATACCGATCTCGTCATCCACACCGAAAAAGGCACGATTGACGCGCTCTGGGTCAAAGGCGATCTGCATCGCATTCGCCAAATCGTCAATAACCTCATCAACAACGCCATCAAGTTCACTCACGGCGGTGAAGTGTCGCTGTTTTTTATGATCAAAATGTGCACGCAAGGCCAACTACACTTATATATCACGGTGCGCGATACGGGCTGCGGGATTGCCGAGGGCGATCACCACAAACTGTTCAAGCCTTTTACCCAACTCAATCTCGATTATTTGGAGAAAAATGTCGGCACCGGGTTAGGCTTGTCGATTTGCCATGAACTGTTACAAGTGATGCACGGGCAGATTAAATTTGTCAGTGAGGTCGCTCAAGGCTCGCAATTTAGCGTCTGTATTCCGCTTGAAGAAGTCAGTATCCTAGAGCGCCAAGCGTTGTTGATGGCGCAGCAGCCTCCCAACATTCAAGGCTGTCGCATCCTGATAGTCGAAGATAACCAAATCAACCAAACCGTGTTGCAACAGCAGTTACAAGATTGGCTGTGTAAGTTTATTTTTGTCAACGATGGGGTGGAGTGCCTGAATTGTTTAAACCAGGTTCCTGCAAAGATGCAAATCATCTTAATGGATCTGCAAATGCCCAACATGAATGGCTATGAGGCTGCCCGTCGCATCCGCGCCGGAGAATGCGGCGAGCAATACAAACACATTCCCATCATTGCCTTAACCGCCCATGTCGAACTAGATAAAGAGCTACAGCAAAGCGCGCAGTTCAATGCCGTGGTGCACAAGCCGGTTGATGTTGAGGGCTTGGTGAGAGAGATTCAGCGACTAACCTAAGCTTTCCACACTTAAGCTTCTCACATTTTGAATGCGGGTTTTGTAGATGCCGACTCACTGCCATTAAATACGGTCAATGTCGTCTTCACATAATCGTCGATGACCGAACCAAGGTATGGCCAAAAGGGAGGTTGAGCTAAAGTGTTGGCGACTACCGCTGGGGGTACAAAACGACGCATTTCTTGATAAAAGTCGTGCTTTGTCTCTTCGTCATGTTTCACCAGCGCTGCATGATTTTGGATCTTTTGCAAAAAGTCATCATGAGATTTGCTCCGGAGTGCGAGCTTCTTCACAAGTTGTTCCCCAGCTAGCGATATACCTTGTTGACTAAGCCAGCCTAGATCCCAGAGATCCCTTGGTTTAATTCGTCTTTCTCGATAAGCAAAAGCCAACATTTTGTCAGCTAATATTTCGGTTAAGCTTTCCACTTGAATGGGTAAGCCGGCAATCGGTGATTGGAATTGATAGTGATTCTTTACTGGACGATATTGTTGCTCCAGTGATGGCAATGCACAAATATCAATATGCAATTTTGTAGCGGGTAAGTCCGGGCGTCCAGGGTGTTTAGTAATGGTGACTTTCCATGTAGAAGTATCACTTTTATCTAACTTAGGCTCCCGCGCTGAAACGTCGAGACCAATCACGTTTTGTAAATAGGATTCAATATGCTTGGCCAACCCAGCGCAATTTTCAGGTCGAAAATGCTCGCCTCCTGCAAACCGATCATTTCTGGAGTATCGTGCATGACTTGACGCACTGTTTCATTCAACATTTTCAAATGACTCTTCTAACATGGTTAGGTTCCGCCCCACACGTTTTAAATCGCGAATAGCGAGTTTTTCGCTAGCTCGATACATATCTGCATCCGAGTCGTAATACACATCATTTAATAGCGTGTCTACAGCTCTAGCCGTATGGGTGAATTCAATAACGCCAAAACAAGTGTTAACCTCACCTTTTCGCCCTGTAGTCATTACAGTGAGATATTTCATTGGTATTTGAGAAATTTTACCAATGTGACTTAGCTGGGACTCTAAACTGACATAGATAAACTTATCCCAATGCAGGAGTTTTGCAATTTTTTCTAGTACGTACTTAGCTGGAATGTGGGAATCAGGGTTGTAGTAGAGATTCGTCGCGACTTTTTTTAGCACCCCAGCTTTAACTGCCGTGTATAAATATTTTCTAAAGCTGATATCAGGTGTAATGCGAAGCATAAGTGCCAAGTCATCTGTCGTAAATATCCCCTGATGCCCATTTTTAACGGCATCAGTTGTCAATTTTGCAAGAAGTCTCAGCTTGTTCATGGTGAATTACCTATACAGTATTTCTATATTATAGTGAAATAATGTACAGATAGACACTATTTAGCTGACTTCTACTTGGTCTTCCTCGCCATGTACTCGCTGCTGCGTAATGCTGCCAGCTGTCATCGCACCGTTGACATTCAGTGCCGTGCGCGCCATATCAATCAGCGGCTCAATCGAAATCAACAGCGCTACTAACGCCACTGGCAAGCCCATTGCTGGCAACACAATCAGCGCGGCAAAAGTTGCGCCGCCACCCACGCCCGCTACGCCAAATGAGCTAATCGCGATGATCCCCAGCAAACTCAAGATAAACAGCGGCGCGCTCGGGTCGATGCCGACACTTGGCGCAATCATCACCGCCAGCATCGCCGGATAGATCCCCGCACAGCCATTTTGGCCAATAGTCGCCCCAAGCGAGGCTGACAAATTAGCGATCACCGGGCGGTTACCCAGTTTGTTGATTTGCGTCTCGACATTCAGCGGGATCGTTGCCGCAGAGCTGCGTGAGCTAAAAGCAAACGTCAAAACAGGCCACACCTTGGCGAAATACGCCTTGGCATTGATACCGTTGAAAGTGAGTAGTACGCCATGAATGATGAACATCACTAGGATCGCCACATAAGAAGCGAGAATGAATGCGAGCAAATCGAGGATATCGCCGAGGCTAGAGCTTGCACCGACCTTGAACATCAGTGCCAACACGCCATACGGGGTAAAGTCGATGACCATTTTGACCAGGCGCATGATGAGGATTTGGGCGGATTTGACAAAGCTGCGAAATTTTTGGCCCTGCTCAGGCGCTTCATCCACTAGTTTGAGCCCAGCAATGCCCAGCAGCACGCCAAAGATCACCACCGCAATAATCGAGGTACTGCGCATGCCCGCCAAATCGGCAAAAATATTTTGCGGAATAAAACTCACGATGATCGCCGGTAGCGATAAGTCCGTGACGCTGTCCTGTCGCTCCACCAGCACATCAGCTCTGGCCAGTTCGCGCGCCCCCTGTGCCAGTCCATCCGCCGATAAGCCAAACAGATTGGCGACGCCGATGCCTACTAGCGCAGCCACTACTGTCGTGCCTAGCAATATGGCTAATATGAGTCCGCCGTATTTACCCAGCTGACTGATCCTGTCCATCTCCACCACCGCAGCTATCATCGAAATGAGAATGAGCGGCATGATGATCATTTTGAGTAGCGCCACATAGCCGCTGCCCACCGCATTGGTCCATTCGAGGGTGCTTGTGGTGATCGCCGCATCTGCGCCATACAAGCTCTGCAACAGCGTGCCACCGACTGCGCCCATCACCAGCGCGGAGAGTACCCGGCGC
The DNA here is from genome assembly GCA_964559075.1 of uncultured Glaciecola sp. Classification (GTDB taxonomy): domain Bacteria; phylum Pseudomonadota; class Gammaproteobacteria; order Enterobacterales; family Alteromonadaceae; genus Opacimonas. The sequence continues at coordinate 38,757 of CAZLGJ010000001.1, read as the reverse complement.
GATAAGCTCCATTCACTGCGAGCAAAGCGCAGCAAGAGCAAAATCAGCCCGCCAAACACGGCGAAGTTAAGGATGACAAAAACTGGATCAGCAAACATGGGCTACGCCTTTGGTCTTATTATTGTTAGAAGCTCGATTGTAGATGATTTACCGGATCTTTTGTACCGCCTTTTCGATGTCGCGATACAGCGCGGTGCGCGTCGCATAATCCTCAGAGGTACCGGCGGTTTCCCAATTGCCATTCACCGCAATCACTAGCTCCAGCGCGGGCACGATGTGGATCCCTTGGCCAAAGATCCCGCGCGCCTCATAGCGGCCCTCGTTACTTGTCCACCACTGATACCCATAGCCCGACAGACCGTTCTCAAATGTCACTTGATTGGTCGTAGCCTGTTCAACCCAGCCATCCGGGACAATTGACTCACCGTCAATCACAGCGTCGGTGCGAATAAACTCACCAAATAGGGCAAAATCACGCGTGCTGGCCTGCACGCAACACCCGCTAATTTCATGCCCGGTAGGGCCAAGTAACCACGATGCATCTTGTTGTGAGCCGATGCGCGACCAGATCTTGTCTGAAAAATATTGATGCAGCGGGATCCCCGTCGCTTGACTCACAAGCACACCAATCAGATTGGTTTCACCGGTGCTATAGAGCCATTGCTCTCCAGCAAGAGCTGCACGCGGCAGGGAACGCATATAGCTGGCGGTGACATCCACACCGGGATCAGCTTGATGAAAATTAAATTGATTCACGTCTGAGTTTGGATCGCCATAGTCCTCGTTCCAGGCCACACCTGAGGTCATTGTGAGTAATTGGCGCACGGTGACGTCATCATAGACACTGCCTTGCATGGATGGAATGTAAGTGGTCACTTTGTCATCAAGGCTATTAATGTAGCCGTCTTTAATAGCCGCACCAACGAGGGTCGACGTGATGGATTTGGCAACCGAAAAGCTGGTCCATTTGCCCTTAGCGTCAAAGCCCAGCGCGTATTGCTCATGGATGATATTACCACGGTGGAGGACCACCAAACCGGCAAGACGCAGGTCAGCAAAATATTGGTCGATGGTTGTTTGCGGTAAAGGCAAGGTGCTGGGCTCAACTTTGTTAGTGTCAGTATCAGTGTCAGAGAGGGTTGGTGGTTGCGTGCCTTTATCGACCACCTTAAAAGGCAGGACATTGAGTAACTCAATCGCTTGAAAAGCGGCATCCCGCTGTGGGGTGGTCCAAAACAAGGGGTTTTCTGACGAGGGCGGGTTGAGCATGAGAAAACGCACGTTTTTGTCTAGACTAAACCAAACAAATACGGCGGCTAGCGCTAGGATGCTTATAATCCCGATGATCCATTTTTTCATGAAGATGTTCCTTCTAAGCGTATTATTTTTATTTTGAACCCGGTGTGTTGTTTTGATAATAGCATAATGCCAAAAACTGTCCCTTTGCACAGTGATATATCAATGCATCGTTCGCTACACTAGTTTGGCAATGAGGCAAAAGAGAGGAATAAAAAATGCAATATTTATCTGAACATGAATTTGACGACGTGAACGGTGGTGTTGGCCTTCCTGGTGCAGGATTTGGTGGTGTACTTGGTGGTTTATCCTATTTGGGCAGTGCAGCAACATCTGGTAGTTTTTCTTGGGCAGGACTCGGTACATCAGTTGCCGTTGGAGCAGCATCAGGTGCTGTAGGAGGGCCAATTGGCAGTGCCGCAATAAAATATGGACTGAGTAAGATCAGCTTTTATGGCGGTGCAGCCCAGGGGCTCGCTAATGAGTAGTATTTTTTCTCGCCTCCCCTCGGGGGGGCTGTTTTTTATGTTGGTGGTTATCGGTTCTGTGCTTTATACAATAAATACAGATGCACATGCTCGCAGCTTGTGTGTCGGCCTAGTACTGGTCAACATTATAAATTTAACGATATTTCCATTCAGGTTATCGCTAAATGAGCTGAGGGAGAGCCTTCAGCTACCACAATGGAAAGGCGTGTGGCTTAAATATCAGGTAATTTGGTGGTTAATGCTTTCTCTTCTTGGTTTATACCTTTAACGGTATAAAAGTTGACATATCCCTTTTAAGGTATATTGTACAATTTATTCCCTACAGGGTGTAAATTGTCAAAAAAGTAGGATATGAGCATGAGACTGAATAATTCTAGAGAGTTGGCAGACTATTTAAAGTTACAACGAAAAATGCAAAGTCGAACGCAGACCGACGTCGCCGAGCATGTTGGCCTCAAGCAAAAAACCATATCGGCGATGGAAAACAGTGCTGGCTCATCTCGGGTTGATACTTTATTCAAGATAGCGCACGAATTGGGGCTTTCAGTGGAGTTAACCCCAGTGCATGAGGGTGATGGGAGTAGTGCCCAATCTCAATGGGAACAGGAGTGGTAGTATGAAGTTAAAAGTCTGTCTTAACGGAGTAGAAGTGGGCGAGCTATCAAAAGACAAAAATGGCGGTCTACACTTTTCTTATCATACTCATTGGATGCAAAGTAGTGGGACTAGACCCATTTCTTTATCTTTGCCCATCACAAGACAGCATTTCTCAGGTGATGTCGTCTATAACTTTTTTGATAATTTATTACCTGACAATCAAGTTATCCGCGATAGAATTCAATCACGTTTTGCAGTGAATACAGGTGATGCTTTTGACTTATTGGCAGCGATAGGGCGTGACTGTGTAGGTGCAATTCAGCTTTCAACTAAAGTACCTTCGTCAGTCAAACAGACTACTTACACTAGATTATCTGAGCAAGACGTGGAGAGGTTATTAAGCGGTTACGAACAGATGCCATTGGGTATGGATGTTAATGACCGTGAATTTCGTATTTCGCTCGCCGGTGCGCAGGATAAAACCGCATTGCTTCAAATTAATGGGGAGTGGACCAAGCCTACAGGCACAACGCCAACAAGCCATATCTTAAAATTGCCGACAGGTGTACTGCCTCAGGTGGGTATTGACTTAACAGATAGTTGCGAAAATGAATTCATCTGCTTGGAGCTTGCCAGAGCCTTTGGTTTTGATGTTGCCAACCCTGAAATATTATTTTTTGGTGCTCAAAAGGTATTAAGTGTAGAGCGCTTCGACCGTAAATACGCATCCGATAAATCCTGGCTAATGCGCTTGCCTCAAGAGGATTTTTGTCAGGCGATGGGGCTACCCTCATCCAAAAAATATCAAACAGATGGTGGACCAGGGATAGTTGATTGCATGCAATTATTACGTGCTTCTTCTGCTAAGCATGATAGAGAGACCTTTTTTAAGTCACAAATATTATTTTGGTTACTAGCGGCAATTGATGGTCACGGTAAAAATTTTAGTGTGTTTTTAGAGGCGGGCAACACCTATCGAATGACACCTTTGTACGACATTTTATCAGCTTATCCAATGATGTCAGAGGACAGTGGGACAAAAAGGACACTACAACCACAAAAAATTAAAATGGCAATGTCGCTCAAAGGTAAGCAAAACCGGTATAAATGGAGCCGGATCTTACCGCGTCACTTTTTATCGACTGCCGAGCATTGTAAATACCCAGCTGCAAAGGCAAAACAACATCTCGACTATTTTGCCGACAACGTCGAAGATGCAATTGCACAAGTCGAGGCGAAAATTCCAAGTCAGTTCCCAGAATATGTGGCACAAAGTATATTTGAGGGTTTGCGAAAACAGGCAAAAAAAATAAATTTCTAGAATTTGAAAAACTATACGGACTCACCAAAGGGCAAATCTACGCCATCGCCCTCAAATCAGGCGCAGCGCCAGTTCCGGTGGGGTTATTGCCACAGCGCGGCACCGTTATTATTGATACTGGTCTAGCATTGCCCATCAGTGACATTGCTGCGCTGGCGGTCAGCATTGAGCCACTAGGTGGCTCGCCCACCGGACAACCTTCCACAGTGCTGTTTGCTGCTGATATTAATGAGCTGAGTTAACACAATATTTTCTTTTCAAAAATTTATTGCATCCAATCATCAACCTGATGCGTTTGGCTTGGTGCTATGCAAATAAATTAAGGAAGGAAAGTTATGCAAACGCAACAATTACCAACCAAGTCAATCAAACTATCTGCACTGGCAGCGGCAGTGTGCGCCGGCGTCGTAGTATCGTCGCTAAGCCCACCAGCGCTGGCTTCGAGCCACCGCGAGGCTCCAAATATTACGCGCATGCCTACTGTGGATTCCACTGACTATTATATATTTAACAGTTACGAAGCCGGACGCGGGGATTTTGTGACCATGATCGCTAACTATATCCCCTTACAAGATGCTTATGGCGGCCCGAATTATTTTCCGATGGATCCTGCCGCCACCTACAGCTTACACGTTGACACCGACGGGGATGCAGAAGAAGACATCACGTTCGCGTTTAACTTTAGCCGTATGTTGGCCAACGACAATCAGGGCATTAAACTCATGATTGGGCCAGAAGGTGACCAAAAAGCCGTTGGCGTGCCGCTATACAACAATGCGCGAGCCGATTTTGAGACGTATTTTTCGAGTCTGACCATTGGTTATTAATTACGAGTAAAAAAAAGCGCGTCCGGCATTCGTCAGACGCGCTTTTGTATGACCAGAATAATCAAAAGCTAATTTGTGCTCCTGCGTAGACCGCACGCGGTGCACCAGGTGATGCGCCTAAACCATTTACCGTCGATGCATAGACCTTATCGGCGATGTTATCCACCCTTAAAAATAGCTTGCTCGCTGTGCCGATATCAATGTTGTAGCTCAACACCACATCCACCACAGTATAGTTGTCTGCTTTGCTGGTATTGTTTGCGTCAATAAAATACTCGCCTACGTAGCGCACCGTGGTCGTGGCGCTAAAGCGAGTGTCCGGCGTTCAGGTGGCGATAAACGTGCCGCTGTGCTCGGGCACACAGCGCACTTGTTTGCCCACTAGTGCGCTGTTGGGGTTCTCATCGATAGTTGAATCTGCATAACCATAGACGGCTTTTAAGGATAATGATTCAGCGGCTTGCCACTGCATGCTGAGCTCTACCCCTTGCCGCGTTGTCTGGCCAAAATTGACAAACTCCCCAGGCGTGACTTCGTTGATTTCGTTAGAGGAGTCGATGTCGTAGAGCGAGAGATCCAGTTTTAGCTGCGGCATAATCGCATAGAGCGCTCCGATTTCAACCTGTTCCAGTGTATTGACATCCAGATCTTGTGCACCAGAGGCGAACTTGGCAAAGCCGCCTGCCAGCGCAAAGCCTTCTGAGTAACTTGCGCGTAACTGCAAGGCGTCACTGAGCTGCACGCGCGAGCCGATTTTGGGGCTGATATGACTCACCGAGTCGAGTGCTTCACATGGGGCATCGGCGGTCTCGGCAACGAGTGGTTCACAATCACCGTCAAACTCATCAGCGCTGCCGCGACTGAACCAGCGGGTAAATTCTTGTTGGGTGGCATAGACATACGCCAGTAGCTTGGTGTTGTCATTGAGCACATAGCCAAGATCAGTGCGCTTCGTGATAGCGTCCAGAAAATGAGATGTTAAATGCCCGGCTTACCGCAAAATGCGCACCCGCCGAAGCGGTACTGCGTTTAGCCTGTGACTGCTCGCGAAATCCGTCGGTCGTGAAATGCTGCGCGGCAAAATTATAGCTTTGGGTATCATCAACCGTATGGCCAAGTGCAACTTGGGCATCAAAGGTATCAAATGCACCCGCACTGATATCCAGTTCGGTATAGTCGCCGCCTTGGCGAGTTTCTATCGCCAGCAAACCGCCGCGATTAAAATTGCCATACAGCGCGGAAACGGGGCCGTGATACACGCGAATATCTTTTATTTCAAGCGGGATCACCACGTTCAGATCGACATAGCCATCGGCATGGGAATTGGCTTCATTGAGAGGGATGCCGTCGATGACCACGCCCAAATCCCCGCCGTGGGCACCATCGCCGAACCCGCGGATAATGGTGGAGCTTGCAACGCCGCCCAAGCCATAGTCGCAGATACTGACGCCCGGCACATCCTCAAGCAGTTCATTGATGTCGCTGATCTGTTTAAAGCGGGTGGCGGAAGAGGCGATAGCTGAGGTGACTAATATAGTGCTCATGTGTAATTTGCAGGTGTTCATTCGTGCTCCTTGTAATGAATTGATGCTTTGTATGAGCAAAGCACAATTAACAAAACGCACGAGTCACACATCTAGATGCATCAAATATTACCAGGGAGGTGAGGGGGATGTTTATTCGTTCGGCGGCGTATAAATATTGTCCCAAATCTTATCTAGCTGACGCTGGGCGGCCAGCAGATCCAGTACATGGTAGGTCTCTTGGTGTAGCTCGACCAGCCCCATGTTAATTAGCTTGTGCAAGGCATCTTCGATTTCAAAATCCAGCATCACCCCAAATTTTTCCACAAACCAAGTTTCAATCGTCGCGTCTAACTCTGCCGCGGTCATTGGCGCGTTGTGTTTAGACAAAAAATACAACGCTAGTATGGCTTCTTTGCACTCTTCCTCTTCTGCCGCATCGAGCAGGTGGTGAAAGACACCTGCATTGTTATCGAGGTTTTTAAAATACAAATTTTCACTCAAGGTTTGCATGAACTGCAATTTACGGTTTTTAAACTTGCTCCATTCTTTGAAGATAAAACCGCCCAACACGCCAAAGCCAGCGGCAAGTGCTAATAGCTCTTTTTGGCCGATGACCACAGCTTGATCAGATAGTCCCAGCCAATAAGTAAACAGCGCAGATAACAGCAGCAGCGTACCGCCTAATTTGGTGGCCAGCATAATGCCCCCACCGACCACAGCGGAGCCACCAATAATCGCTTTATCAATGCGGCGCATGCGGATCTCGCTGTTGGGAAACAGCATTTCCAAATCCGCTTTGGGCACATTTTGAAACAGCTTGATGATGGTTGAACCCGGCACAAAATTGAGGACTTTGCGTTTTTGGGCGGCAAAATACTCGCGCGATTTGAACTTGATGAACACCGCGACTTTGTCGTAATTGGTAAAGGTGACGTCTTTTTTGAGCAAGCCAAATAAGGAGGAAAGCTGTTCTGTTTGTTGCTGCTCACCGCGACGATAAAACACCACCTCTTCAAAATCATCAAACTGCACCTCCAAGCGTACGTTAAACAGCGAGGTCTCATGCAGCGCATCTTCGAGATCTTCTGGCGTTATCACCGAAAAATTGGCTTTATCCAACAGCTTGGCAAACTCAGCGGCAAATCTTCGACCGGCCGCTTCCCGCTCGCCTCGAGATAACGTGCCCAAAAACAGTGTGTCGGCGCACTGATCAAATGGCGCGTAGTTGTCTTTGAGCGATTCGAGACTTTGTTGAAACTGATAGTGGATAAGCTGAGATAACAGCTGACACACCTGCGTAAAATCACGGCCCTGCTGCCCAGCAAAATACCCGTCTTTTAAGCATGCTTGAATGACATCGGTTTTACGCAATGGAATAAAGCGCTCTTGTGGCGCTATCGAAGGTGTTGGTGCAAGCATCAGGTTGGTGTGTCACAGTCCGTTGTGAATGTTTAAAGCCTAGCACATTCAGGTAAGTCAGGTTGCTTAATCGCAGTGATGAAACTACATTTAATTTATTCAGTCTTTTTAAGGACCGTTATGAAATCTGAAACTGTTACCTATGTAAAGGCACAAGTAAACCTTTTATATTAATCATCACCATAAATTTAGTTTATAAATATAAATTACTAATACTAAACGACTATACATTCGGAAATGATATTTCCATATGCTGGTGATCCGCTAGACAAATGGCAAGTATCACCATGTGTGACGTATATACGGACACGACGCTATCTATTCCCGATATCGTGGATTTTTTTATCAACCCAACTAACTATTGGATGTGTGACACAGATCCACAGATGATTTTTGCAGAAATTACTCGCGATGACTTGGCGATTAAAATCGCCATTAACTCACAAGAAGGGGAGTTAACACCGCAGTTGTGTGTCAAAATCACGCTGTGCGAGCCCCCGTTAGAAGAAAAGTCTCTGATCAACACGCTAAAGGGCGTACTGGAGCTCCATGCACAACCGATATTCAAAGCAGTCCAAGGTAACTTCACTTCAACGCAGTAACGACAGGCCTTTTTAACCCCGGTTTAGTTGATCAAATCGACTTGAATTTTGGGCAGTCCGCAGCTGCAGCAAAGCAGAGAGTGCAGCTAAATCGACGAGTATTAACCAGTTCTTTTGCCACCTCACGTCGTCTTGATGGCGTTAGAGCTTTCCCTCGATGATCTCCTGACGAATATCCGCTTTAATACGCTCTTCTGCGTACATCTTCTTCAAGCGCTTATTCTCAGCTTCTAGCTCTTTGAGCCGCTTCATCATCGAGGTATTCATGCCACCAAATTTCGAGCGCCAGTTGTAAAACTGTGCACTGCTCATGCCATGCTCCCGGCACAAGTCTTGAACAGAGACGCCTTGTTCGTTTTGCTTCAAAATAGCCATGATCTGACTATCGCTGTATTTTGACTTTCTCATCGAAAACTCCTTTGCTAATAGTGTAGCGGAATTTTCTAGTTAAAACTGATCTCTTTTTTTGGGGGGATTACAAATGGATTCTTGTTCGGCTCGTTTCTTTTCCAGCAATGGGTCTTTACCATCTCTGGCTAATTTCATTTTAGCGCTTGCCTCATATCTAGCGTTTTGGAGGCTGAGATCATTTAACTTGCCTAAAGTCATTTCTTAACGCTTTTTATTATATGTGTACCTAAGCATCCAATATGGAGAACCTGACTTAGGAACGACAAGGTACAGGCCACCTCCGTCAGCATGTTTACTTACTAACATTTGACTGAATTGTTTTAACGGTGAGCTTGCCTGCTGTACTCATGATGCATCGCAACTAGTTGTAGATAAGAAATAATACCCACCACTTTATGAGAAGTAAATCGATTTTTACCCACCAATTTACCCACCGTTTATATCTGGATTGCTGTGGACGTCTGAAGACTCCCTTGGACTATAAAAACAAAAAAGCCCTTATATTAAAGGGCTTGGTAGATGTCTATGGATTAACCAAGATGCTATTCCATATTCTGAATCTGCTCCCGCATCTGCTCAATCAACACTTTTAGCTCCACCGCCGACTGCGTAATCTCCGCATTAATTGACTTGACCCCAAAGTATTCGATTCGCGATTAAACTCCTGCATCATGAAGTCTAGACGGCGACCAACTGCCCCGCCTTTTTTGAGGATTTTGCGAGTCTCGCCGACATGCGATACCAAGCGGTCTAATTCCTCTGCGACATCGACTTTTTGTGCCAATAGTACCAGTTCCTGCTCCACACGACCGGAGTCCAGCTCAATTTGTGCCTCTTCAAAGCGCGTCCGGATCTTGTCCTGTTGCCACACTAGTACCTCAGGCATGCGCTCGGTCACAAGCGCCACCTGTGTCTCAATGCCGGCTAAGCGCTGCTCGATCATCTCACCCAAGTTCGCTCCTTCGGCGGCGCGGGCGGCGATAAAGTCTTTAAGTGTCAAATCAAACTCCGCCAACAAATCCGCATTAATCGCATCCATATCGGCTTCAGCTGAAGCAACTACACCAGGCCACTGCAACACCTCAAGGCGATTGAGTGATGATGGACCTGCGATGGGTAAATTCTCTGCCGCTTCAATGACTGCCGCCGCTAAGCTTTCATTGACATTCAGGCGCTCACTTGCACCAACCGCAGGCATAAAGCGCAAGGTGCATTCAACTTTGCCGCGCTGCAGTGATTTGCGAAAACGCTCGCGCAACACCGGCTCGAGACCGCGAAACTGCTCAACCAAGCGAAATGATGTCTCCAAATAGCGCTGGTTGACCGAGCGGATCTCCCATACGGCTGAGCCCCATTCGGCTTTGAGTTCTCGGCGGGCAAATGCGGTCATACTGAAGATCACGGGCGGTTCCTTAAAAAATATGGCAAAAACGCGCTTAGTCTACACTATTATTGTGGATTATTCTCCACCATTGGGTAATGACGGTGTCATGTAAATTGCGCTATAATGCGCGCGTTTATTTTTTCCCTTTGCTAAGGAATCTTCTATGCGCGCTAATGGCCGTACCGCAAGCCAAATCCGTCCCGTTACTATTACCCGTCAATTTACCTGTCATGCTGAAGGTTCAGTATTGATCGAGTTTGGCAACACCAAAGTCATTTGTACCGCCACCGTCGAAGAAGGGGTGCCACGCTTTATGAAAGGCAAAGGCGAGGGCTGGATCACTGCGGAATACTCCATGTTACCGCGCTCAACGCACACCCGCTCTCAGCGTGAAGCTGCGCGTGGCAAACAAGGTGGCCGCACCCTAGAAATCCAGCGCTTAATCGCCCGCTCACTCAGAGCCGCGGTTGATCTCAAACTCCTTGGCGAAAACACCATTACTCTTGATTGCGATGTGATTCAAGCTGATGGCGGTACGCGCACTGCCTCTATTAGTGGTGCGTGTGTAGCCTTAGTAGATGCAATTAACCACATGCGTGCCAAAAACATCATTTCAACTAATCCGCTCAAGCATATGATTGCCGCCGTTTCGGTCGGTGTTGTTAATGGCGATGCGGTTGCGGATCTCGAATACACTGAGGACTCGATTGCCGAAACCGACATGAACGTGGTTATGACCGAAGCTGGCAAGCTGATTGAAGTACAAGGTACCGCAGAGGGCGAACCCTTTAGCTTTGAAGAGCTAAACGAGATGCTTGGCCTAGCCAAAGACGGTCTATATGAAATTTTTGCCGCGCAAAAGTCGGCGCTAAACGCCTAATTCGTCCATAGGAGAGTTATGATGCAAGATTATCAACGTGCTTTTATCGAATTTGCTATTAACCGCAACGTCTTGCGCTTTGGCGAATTTACCCTCAAATCAGGGCGTGTCAGTCCGTATTTTTTTAACGCGGGTTTGTTCAATACTGGCAAAGATTTGGCGACCTTAGGCGAATGTTATGCGGCGGCACTTGCCAGCAGCGGTATTGAATTTGACGTGCTGTTTGGCCCTGCATACAAAGGGATCCCCATTGCAACGACCACGGCCGTTGCGTTAGCGAATCAGCACAACATTGATACGCCGTATTGTTTTAACCGCAAAGAAGCCAAAACTCACGGTGAAGGCGGTAATCTTGTCGGTGCAGAGCTACAAGGCAAGATCATGCTTGTAGATGATGTGATCACTGCCGGTACCGCGATCCGCGAGTCGATGGAGCTCATTGCACAACAGCAAGCTACACTCGCTGGGGTGTTGATCGCGCTTGATCGTCAAGAAAAAGGTAAAGGCGAGCTATCGGCTATTCAAGAAGTGGAACGTGATTTTGGCACTCAGGTTGTCAGCATTGTGACCATGTCTGATGTGATGACTTACCTTGAAGAGCAAGGCGGAGATATGGCCGGTCACTTAGATGCGATGCGCGCTTATCGCGAGCAGTACGGAATTGCGTAAATGACCCAAGCGTGGCAAGCGGATCATGATCTCGACGCACTTGGCCTGCGTTGTCCGGAGCCGGTAATGATGATCCGCAAAACCATCCGCACTATGCAGGAAGGGCAAACCTTGCTGATTGTCGCAGATGATCCGGCGACTACTCGCGATATCCCGAGTTTTTGTCGCTTTATGGATCATCAGCTGCTCGATAGCGATACGAGTCAAACCCCCTATCGCTACCTCCTCAAGAAGGGCCTCTAGCGGATCAAGGCTTCTTAAATTTTAGCGTCCAGCGATCAGTGTTACCGGTGACTGAGCGTGCGCCTACCTCGTACTCAAGTTCGTCGTCTTCGCGATAGTGCAGATCAGAATAGCCAACAAACTCAAAGCCGGCGGCTTGAATTTCCATAATGGCTTTGACCGGATCAAAGCGGCGGCGGTTCGAGTCGTTAAACGGCTCCATGTGACGCGCAGTGTGATCGACTACGCCATAGATACCACCTGATTTTAGCGCCTTAAACGCAGCATCATTCATCGCTTTGCGGCCATCATCGCCAAAGTTGTGATAGTTGCGAAAGGTCAGCACCATATCCGCATCACTTACCCCAAAATCCGACATGGCTAACGAGTAGAGTTTGGCGCCCTCTTCACGCCAGATTTTGGCGTCTTTGGCCACGATGTTGATTTTGTCAAACGGTGCTTCACCAACCAAGTTACTCTCAACTCGCGAGGTGCCAAGTGCGGCGTAATACTCGCCATCGGCATACAACACCGGCGCTAAAATACGCGTGTACCATCCGCCGCCGGGGATCAGCTCAAGCACTTTCATGTCTGGCTCAAGACCAAAAAATGCCAAGGTCTGAGCCGGTTTGCGGTTGCGGTCACGCTCGGCGTCTGCTGCAGGTCGGCCTTCAGCTGTTTGTGCCTGTTTAACCAGCTCCTTCAGAGCATCGCCGTCGTGGTCGCTGTGATTATGCGCGGATGCGCTAATGCTCACACAGGCACTCAGTAATGATGCGCCCAATAAAAGACATAGTGATTTTTTCACTGATTTTTTCAGTAGCGAATGTTGCATAGCTGTCGTTCCTTTTTCGTCTATGGTGTTGTTAGAATGCTGAAATGGATTATTGTAATAAATACGTTTTGGACAACCAAATGATCACGACCAAGCCACTAAGGCCGCCGACCGCGCGCCATTTGTGTTTGCGCAAAATGCGTTCGGCCTGATCGCCAAATTGCCAAACCAAATACGCAATCCCAAAATAGCGAATGATCCGTGAAATCGCAATGGCCAAAACATACCAACCCAACGGATAGTTAGTTGCACCAGCTGCAATCATCGCTAGCTGCAGCGGGATTGGCGCAATCCCGGCAAAGACGATAAACCAAAAACCCTCTTCATTCATGCGCGTCACGATATTGTCAAAAGTGGCCGGATCGCCAAACAGGGAGATGATTTGATTTTCAAATAGGGCAAACACCCACATTCCAATGGCATAACCAAATATAGATCCAATGACACAGCCGAGGGTAGCGACAGCGGCGATGTGCCAAATTTTGTCCCGTCGTAGTTGCGAGATAGGGATCAAAATGGTTTCAATGGGTATAGGGACTACGGTCGATTCGGCAAAGGACGCAGCGCCAATGCCGCTGAGCATGTATTTTGAATCGATCCAGTGTTTGAGCTTGCGCATGAATGCTTTGAGCATTGTCGTTGCTAAGTCCTTTTAATGAGCATGGTTGGCTGCATATGATGAAGTGATTATAGATTATTGTTTATAAATAACACCGTCTTTCATCACAAACTGAATGTTTTCCAATAGGCGAATGTCTTGCATTGGGTCACCTTTTACCGCGACAATATCTGCCAGTTTACCCGGAGTAATGGTGCCAAGCACATCATCGATGCGCAGTAGCTCAGCAGTGGTCGCGGTGGCCGATAAAATCGCCTCATGTGGTGGCATACCCGCTTCGACCATCAGACGAAACTCAACCGCATTCTCACCGTGGGGCGATACGCCTGAATCGGTGCCGTAGGCAATTTTGACCCCAGCGGCATAGGCTTTGCCGAAGGTACTTTGAATAATTGGACCAATCGCTGCGGCTTTGGGACGCACGACCTCGGGAAAATACCCGTCAATTTTGGCTTTTTCGGCGACAAAATTACCCGCGGTGACAGTCGGGACATAATAGGTCCCAGCCGCCTTCATTGCCTCCATCACCTCAGTATCCATGTAGGTACCGTGTTCGATAGAGTCTACGCCAGCTTTAATCGCTCTGAGCATGCCTTCTTTGCCGTGCGCATGCACTGCTACCGTCATCTCATAATCACGGGCAGTATCGACAATGGCGCGCAGTTCATCGTCCATAAATTGCGGGTTTTGTCCAGATTTTGCCATCGACAGCACGCCGCCAGTAGCGGTGATTTTGATGAGGTCTGCGCCGTCTTTGTAGCGTTGCCGTACCGACTTGCGCGCTTCTGCCACGCCGTTGACTACCCCATCGATGGCATGTGGGTCACCGCGTAAATGCTGCGCGAATCCGTTAGTCGGATCGGCATGACCACCGGTGGTGGCAATTGAGCCTGCCGCCGTGTAAATACGTGGACCGACCGCAATTCCCTTGTTGATCGCATTACGTAGCGCCACGGTTTCATCGTGTGCATCGCCTAAGTTACGCACTGTGGTAAACCCAGCTTCAAGCGTAAGGCGCGCATAGTTTGCGGCTTTGAGCGCATAGTCGGCGCCATTTAAGCGAAAGCGTTCAAGATAGGTTGATGGACCACCGTGTTGAAAAGACAGATGCGTATGCATGTCCATGAGCCCGGGCAGAACAGTGTGCTCACGCAAGTCAACGACAGTATCACCGTCACTGGGTGCCAGATAACCTTTGGTAAGGGCTTGGATGCGATTTTCGCGCACCACAATGGTGTGTTCAGATAAGACCTGTTTACCCTCGGCGGTGATGATAGTGCCAGCGTGGATCAAGGTATCTGCAGAAGTGCCAAAGCAGGCGCTGATAGCAATGAGAGCTAATATATGTCGCATGAGGTTGTCCTGTTTTATTATTATTGTGGTTTTTTATTATAGCGTTATTACACTAGAAATAAGTGCAATTAATGTACTCAATAAATGGACAAAATACCAGCAAAAAGCTTTCTAGCACCTCATAGCTAGAATTGCACAAATCCTTATTGACGTGCCTCCAAGGCCTCGCGTAAGTCGCGTAATTTGCGCATGGCGATGCGCATATTGTCAGGCCCCATGCGCAAAAACTGCTTTTGTGGGCTAGATAGGCCTTCAAGCTGTGGATTGGCAAATTGATACATGGCGCGATCGGTTTCAACCGCAATTGGCAGCGACAATACCGGTGTATCTAGCAATTCATTGATGGCGTTGATCAAGGCTGCATCAAAGGTTTGTCCTGGCGGCGCAATCTGTTCATAGCGCTGCGCTAATTCTTCACCATAAGTATCATAAAGCGCCAACAAATCATTGGTATTAATTTCACTAAACGCTTCTACGTAAGGCTTGTAGCGCGCGTAGCTCTCAGGGGCGATATATAAAATATCCGCCTGTTTAAAGACGCTAAAGGGTTCGGCTGGCTCGCTCAATAAATGTTGGTTGGTGGCTAATTTGCCGTCGGCAATGTTAGCAACGGTCGCTACAGTGCGTTCCAATACCCCTTCATTGACCAGGAGTGTCGCTAACATCGGCACACGAGACATGGTCAAAATAGTTTGTTTCACCGCTTGGTCAGAGATATCTAGAGGTTCTGGCTCCACCACGACCTCAATCGGCGCTGCAAACTCTTCAGTCAATGGCGCGAGTTCATCGACATTGCTCTCTGGTAATGCCGCAACTTCGGTAAACTCCTCCACTTCTAAGACGTCTTCGACAACCGGTGGGGTCGGTTCTGGAAGTGTTTCGACAACCGGCACCTCGACGGCCAACGGCACGACTGGCTCTGGCGCGTCAGAGCTAGGTAAAAAGAGGTAGCCTAGAATGGCGAGTAACAGGATTGCTACGGCAATGGGAACAACGGGAAGGGTACGAGCAGAAGAAGGCGCGGTGTCACTCATGGGGATCCTTGAAAACGAATATTATTGTGTCAGGTTGATTTTAGAACGTTTAGTTCCATTTTTCTTGAGAAACTCGGCTCGCAGCTAATCTTTTAAGTTGTTGTTCAGGTATAAAAATACAGCTATAGGAGAGCCAACATGCAATATTATCTATCACAATTATCAGCGGAACAAGCGATCGAGCGCCTTGAAGTGCACTCTTTTGAAATGAGCGTGTATTTGGTTAAGTTAACCATTGCAGGCAAGGATGGCTATGTGTACGCCAAACCAGAGCGTATCCAGCGTTTTTCATCTACGCAGCACATTCGTGACGCCTTTGCGCAATGCGTTGTCAAAGAAGCGGTCCTGGTGCATGATAGCCCCTATGATGAAATGATTGGCAATCCACCCAAAACTAGCCGCTCGGTGGACCTGCCGTTTGCAATGCATAGCGCCGTCATGTAGGTAGCGCTATAGCTATATAGAGATTAATAGCGCAGAGGGAATATGAAGCAACACGCCAACCAAGATGAAATTACTTGGCACCAACTCACACGGATCCCAACAGCGCAACGCGAGCCGTATATCTCGGCGTTTGCCCGGATCAATCAAACGTGGATCAAGCATTACTTCGTATTGGAACCAAAGGATGTCAAAACGCTTAACGACCCTCAGACATCTGTCTTAGATGGCGGTGGCGAGGTGTTATTTGGTTGCATTGACAATCAGGTCGCAGTAACCTGTGCAATAATTAAACAATCTGACGCAGTGTTAGAACTCTCCAAAATGGGCGTTGACGCAGCCTTCAAAGGACGGGGTTTAGGCAAGTTAATCGTGCCGCAAGCGGTCAGATTGGCAACTGAGATGGGTGCATCATTATTGTTTCTCGAATCTAATCGACGCTTACATTCGGCGCTGAGTATTTATGAGCAATGTGGTTTTAAGGAAGCACCAATGCAAGACACGCCCTATGCGCGTGCTGACATTCGAATGGAGATCGAACTATGACGAATCTATCAATGCCCGCCTTTGTGCTCAACGGCTACGCCTCAATCATTGGTAACCAATACGTGACCACCCATCACTCTTTGGTACCAGAAAAACACTTTAGCGTGTTTAATCCCATTACCCATGAAACTCTGGCGCATCTGCATAGCGCCACAGCTAACGACGTGGAGCAGGCAATCAGCTTAGCAGCTCAAGCAACTACACAGTCACCGCTAAGTGAAGCTCAGCGTCGAGATTTGTTGCTGAGCACAGCTGCATGTTGTCGTGATCAATTACATGAGCTTGCTACTTTGCTCTCCCTCGAATCGGGTAAAACCATCAGTGATGCCACCGCCGAAATTGAGTACGGGATCAGCTACTTAGACTTTTATGCCGAACAGGCGCAGAGTTTAGCCGAGCCTGAGCGCTCAGACGATATGCTCATATACCGACGTCCAGTGGGAGTGGTTGCTGCCATTACCCCGTGGAATTTCCCTAACGCCATGATACTGCGTAAAGCGGCTATTGCGCTGGCATGCGGTTGTCCATTTATCGTCAAACCCTCAGAGTCGACGCCATTATCAGCCTTGGCTATCGGTGAGCTGATGGGTAAAGCCGGTTGGCCTGCAGGGTGGTTTGCGGTGCTCGTGACGGATCACGCCAAAGAGCTCGGGCAGGTGTTAACCACCGACTCGCGCATCGCCAAATTTACCTTTACCGGCTCCACCGAGGTTGGTAAAAAGCTCAACGCACAATGCGCCAGCACTCTCAAACGCGTATCGCTTGAACTTGGGGGAAATGCGCCGTTTTTGGTTACCCGTCATGCCGATATTGATATGGCTGTAGGCGAGCTGGTCAAAAACAAACAGCGCAACATGGGCCAAGTCTGTGTAGCAGCCAATCGCATTTACGTGGCGGAAGCGCATCATGATGAATTTGTCGCAAAACTTTGTGAGGCGCTTGGCCAGTTAACGGCGGGCTCACCAATGGCAACAGATACCCAGATTGGCAGTATGATCCACTCTAAAGCAGCGAGCAAAATTGCGGCCTTGGTTGAGCACGCACAAGCACAAGGTGCCCAGCGCGTATACGGGAGTGACTATCAAGCAGGCAGTGCTTATCATGACCACACGGTGCTTACCAATGTGCGTCACGATGATGATATTTGCCAACAAGAAATCTTTGGTCCTGTCTTTCCTATCATTCAAGTCTCAAGCGATGCTATCGCAGATTGGCTCAAGTTAGCCAACGATACGCTGGCGGGTTTAGTGGCTTATGCTTTCAGTCAAAATGAGGCGGAATGCCAAGCCCTTCAGCATGGCTTGCGCTATGGCATGTGCGGTATCAATTCTGGCGCCATTTCTAATGCGGCGGCGCCATTTGGGGGGATCAAACAATCTGGATTTGGGCGTGAGGGCGGAACAGCCGGCCTCGCCGATTATACGGCAATGCAATATATCAAAATCGGTAATTAAAACCGCACGCTCAGCACATCCACCTTGTCAGTAAACTGCATTGAGTGGGTGGTCGTCTGACCATCCGCGCTAGCGCCATTAACATTAGCGCCATTAATTGGCACATCAATATTCACCAGATTCTGCTGAGCAGACCAAATATCCTGCAGGACTTGATGACGCACCGTCAGTTCAGTCAAGTCAGTGGGGAGTGGCATCTCTTGGTATACCCAAAAAAAACGCCCCTCTACCTCAAAGCCGACTAATTTTAGCGCATAGGCCTGCTCATTTTTGTCATATAGACCAAAACGCGAGGCGACATACTCAGCGAACTTAGTTTGCGTCTCCCTGCTAGCAATGATATCTGCATCTTTACTCCACAGGTGTTTGACCGCATGCTCCGCGTCGTGCATGTACAATCGATGCATGACCTCTAGCACTTGCGTGCGCGGGTTGAGCACAATGTTGGTCACGCCGGCCTTTTGCTGATGCGCGTAGGCGTGACTGGTGCCGATAAGCAGCACCAGTAACATCAGTCTACTGACACTCAGCGTGTGTTTAAGCCAGCTTACCAAAACGTGCTCTGCATCCATTAGTTGCGCTCCAGCTCAGTAGCAGCATCGTTTTCGGTTTTTAACTCAACAGTGCTGTCGTGCATGATATCGCGATAGACTTTGCCACTGCGTTTTTTGGCCTTGTAGGCTTCCAGTCGCGACTGAATGATCTGGCGCGGATAGTGGTTGTTGTGCACATCCACATCGGCCGTTTCCCAGCGCGGATCCACCACGGCAGACACTAATTCTTTATCGGTGATCACCAGTTTGCTGACCGCTTTGGGGCTGCGACGCCAGATCTCAGCGGGGATCCGCAATGTCTCGCTGCTGCCATCGGCAAAGGTCATTTGCAAAATAATCGGCATCACCAAGCCGCCCACGTTGCTAAAATCAAACACGTAGTAGTTGCGATCTTCCTCTAATGCACGCGCTAGGGCGTCTTTTTCCCAATCTTTAAGACCGCTGAGGAATTTATGATAGGCATTGCGCTCTTTATTGGTCACGGTAAAACGATCATTATCATCGTAAAAATCGCGAATATCGTCAAAGCGCTCAACCCACAGCTGGCGGCCTTCGGCGCGGTTGCGCTCGTCGGTGAGCGACAGCGGCTTTTCCATTTCGGTTTGACGCTGACGGGCAAAATCAATATCGGGGTCTTGCGTGTCCAAACGCAGCTGATGAATCGCATCTAAGCTAATATCGACGTGATCAGTGGTGTAGAACCAACCATACCAGAACCAGTCCAAATCGATACCGGAGGCTTCTTCCATGCTGCGGAAAAAATCTGATGGAGTGGGGCGTTTGAACTTCCAACGCTGGCTGTATTCGCGAAACGCAAAGTCAAACAGCTCGCGTCCCATAATCGTCTCGCGCAAAATGTTTAAGGCTGCTGCTGGCTTAGTGTAGGCATTTGGCCCAATGCGCAAAATCGAATCCGACTGCGTCATAATCGGCACCTGCACACTTGATTTCATATAGTCGGTAATATCGCGCGGCTCAACCCCCCATGGAATGGTGGGATCCCATTCACGTCCGGCAACCCCATCAAGGAAGCTATTGAGACCTTCATCCATCCAGGTCCACTGACGCTCATCTGAGTTGACGATCATCGGAAAATAAATATGCCCAATTTCATGGATGACGACGCCAATCAAAAAGCGCTTTTCTGCCTGTGAATAGGTACGGCTACCGTCGTCTTGCAGAGTCGTGCGCGGACCATTGAAGGTGATCATGGGGTATTCCATGCCGCCGACCGGTCCGTTTACTGACTGCGCGGTTGGATAAGGGTAGGCAAACGAAAAACGCTCGTATACTTCCATGGTGTGAATAATCGATTCAGTCGAGTATTTTTGCCATAGCTCACCGCCTTCTTTGGGGTAGAACGACATCGCCATCACTAGCGGCATGTCTGGGTCATCCTGCTGATAGCCGCGTGCATCCCACGCAAACTTACGCGATGAGGCCCATGCAAAATCGCGCACGTTCTTGGCTTTAAAGCGCCATGTTTTGGTTTGGGTAGTAGCAGTTTTTTCTGCTTCTGCCGCTTCTTCAGGCGTCACGACAAAGACAATGCGCTCGGCCGTTTTGGCCTGTTCAAGGCGCTGTTGCTGGATGTCGGTGAGGACATCATCGGGATTTTGTAACTCACCGGTCGCCGATACAATGTGATCAGCCGGCACCGTGAGGGTGACATCATAGTCGCCAAATTCTAGGGTAAATTCACCGCGTCCGATAAATTCTTTGTTCGTCCATGCTTCATAGTCGGTATAGGCGACCATGCGCGGGAACCACTGCGCCAGCAAGAAAATATCATTGCCGCCTTCGCGCGGATCATCTGGGAAGTGTTCATAACCAGAACGCGCTGAGACAGCGTCCTCTTCGGCAATGTTAAACGCAAAATCGATACTAAAGCGCACTTTTTGTGAAGGCGCCAGTGGCTGAGTCAGATCTACGCGCATCAAGGTGCCAACAATGGTGTGCTGTAACGGGTTGCCAAAGCCATCCACGACGCGTGAAATGTCATAGCCAAGCGGCACATCTTCCAAAAACTGCTCGCGGCGCAGCATCGCTAGTGAAATTTGAGCTGGGGTGTTGCCGCTAGCCGCTTTGGTCGCAGGACCGCGGCTGCCAATTCCGCCAAAGGTACTGGTGAGGTTGGCTAATGAGTCTTTTTTGAAACGATTCTGATCAAGCTGTACCCAAAGGTATTTAAGCGTATCCGGCGAGTTGTTGTGATAGACGATATCTTGGGTGGCTTCAATGCGGCGGCGGTCCTCAATTAAGCGCGCGGCAATGGCATAGTCTACCTGTTGCTGCCAATACGCATGGCCTGGCTCACCCGCGGCGTTGCGATATACGTTGGGTGTCGGGAGGATTTCATCGAGCTGACGAAACTTATCTTCATAGTCCCCTTTGGTTTGTTTGACGACAGTGGCAAGTGCCACATTACCAACAACCAACGAGATTAATACAAAAAAAGTAAACCAATACCGCATAACATTTTTCCTGTTTATGCCCTGATATGGGAAACAGGGCATGGGCTATCAACATAAATAATGGTGAGCATAGTACACGATTATGCAAAAGAACCCCAATTTAACCCTACTGGAGATAAGGGAAATAGCTCATCAGACTAGGCAAAAGGGCGTAGATACCTTGGTTTGCCAATGCATATCAGGTATCCTAGAGGGTATTGATAACGCGTGTTTTTTAATCATTATGCAAACATTTTCATGGCAGCGTGCCGTGGTCAAAGTGGGAAGTTCGCTCATTGCCCCTGATGGGCCTGAGCATGGCTGTAGTGCGCAATATTTGCTGGCTATTG
>CAZLGJ010000001.1:0-17466 GCA_964559075.1 uncultured Glaciecola sp. | reverse complement strand
CGCATGCCCGACAGCAGGGTAAAGAGGTCATTTTGGTGTCCTCTGGCAGCGTGGCAGCTGGGCGTCGCAGTATTCCGGTCACCCATGTGCCGAGCATAGCTGAAAAGCAAGCCATGGCCGCGATTGGCCAGACGCAGATGATGGCCAACTGGGCGCGCTTTTTTGATGCCCCTTGTGCGCAAATCCTGCTTACCATGCATGATTTATATGATCGCGAACGCTACGTCAATATTCAAAACACCCTGCGTGAATTGCTAAAACATGGCGCCATTCCCATTGTGAATGAAAACGATTCAGTGGCAATCAATGAACTGAAAGTCGGGGATAATGATAATCTTGCGGCTTACACTGCATTAGTCTCCGGCGCCGATACCTGCATCATCTGCTCAGATATCGATGGTTTGTACACGGCCAATCCACGTACCGAGCCGCAAGCCACCTTGCTTAGAGAAGTCATCGCTATCACGCCCGAGATTGAAGCAATGGCCGCAGGTGCTGGTTCAAACGTCGGTACAGGCGGGATGCAAACCAAATTACAGGCGGCCAAGCGTTGTGCCCAAGCAGGGATCCAGACGCTGATTGTCAATGGCCGCAACGCAGAGGTATTTACTGCCCTTGGAGAAGGGCGTAATCCCGGCACGCTGTTTGTGCCGCAATCCAGTCATGCCAGTGCACGCCATGACTGGCTCAAGCACACCCTTAAAAGTAAAGGCGAGCTGCACATTGACCGTGGTGCCTTTGATGCACTGGTACAAAAAGGCGCGTCACTGTTGCCTATCGGTGTTAGCCGTGTGGTTGGTGAGTTTGTGTCGGGTGATGCCGTCACCATCTGCCTAGACGGCAAGCCTATAGCTAAAGGCTTAAGTCAGTACTCACACACTGAAATAGCGCTGTGTTGTAAGCTATCTAGTGCTGCTATTGTGGAGCGCTTAGGCTACCAAAAAAGCGCCGAAGTCGTGCACCGAGATAATTTGATTCTGTTAGCACCAAAGCCAGAATCAAAGCCACAACCTCAGGAGGAATAACTATGGATTTTTCTATTCACCATGCAGCCAAACAGGCCAAAGCCGCGTCGCGCCAGGTCGCACAGCTTACTAGCGAACAAAAAACACAAGCTCTGTTAAGTGTTGCGGACGCCCTGATTGCAGCGACACCTGATATTATTACTGCCAATCAACGCGATCTTGATAATGCCGTGGCGAACAATATGGATGCGGCGATGCAGGACCGCCTTGCCCTTGATGCCGAACGCATTGCCGCGATTGCCCAAGCGGTGCGCAATATAGCTCAGCAACCTGAGGTGGTTGGGCACTTGAGTGAACCACAAACGATGCCCTCTGGAATCAGTGTGCAAAAAATGCGGATCCCGCTTGGGGTGATCGGCATGATCTATGAGTCGCGTCCGAATGTGACGATTGATGCAGCTGCTCTGTGTTTTAAAGCGGGCAACGCGGTGATTTTGCGCGGTGGCAAAGAAGCCTTGCACTCTAATTTAGCGCTCGCTAAGTGCTTACATCAAGCGTTTGCTGAGCACGGCATCGATAGCGCGGCGGTGACGGTGATCCCCGACCCCGACCGCGAGATCCTCAACACCATGCTAACTTTAGCGGATGACATTGATTTGATCATTCCTCGTGGTGGAGAAGGGCTGATTCGCTTTGTTTCACAAACTAGCCAAATCCCTGTTATCCAGCATTTTAAAGGGGTGTGTCATCTGTACATCGATGAGTTTGCCGATCATGACAAGGCCATCTTATTATTAGAAAACGGCAAAACTCAGCGCACCAGCGTGTGTAACTCACTCGAAACTGTGCTTATTCACCGTGCGGTTGCGGCTGATTTATTACCGCGCATTGCCCAGATGTTTGCCAAGCATAACGTGGTGGTGCATGCGTGTGAGGCAAGTTTGCCCTATTTTGTGCAAGGCGATGATTCGGTTCAGGCGACGCTAGCCACTGATGCGGATTGGGAGGCTGAGTACTTGGCGATGGAAATTGCCGTGCGCGTTGTGGATGATTTTGACCAAGGCATAGCGCATATTCAGACTTATAACTCGGGTCATACTGAGGTGATTGTCTCGGAAGATCCGGCGCGTCAACAGGCCTTTTTGCAGCAGGTGCATTCGGCGGTGGTGATGATCAATGCGTCGTCGCGTTTCTCTGATGGTGGCGAGTTAGGTCTAGGGGCTGAGATTGGTATTTCGACATCCAAACTCCACGCTTATGGCCCCATGGGGGCAGAGTCGCTAACCACGCAAAAGTTTGTGGTGACGGGACAGGGTCAGATCCGCACCTAGTTTGCGGCAAAGGCCCGGCAAAGATTTGGATAAGCAAGTCTTTGCATATCAACGTAAACCTCCCTACAATGCACAGCGTGTTGACTGTCTTGTAGGGTAAGGTGCCCGTGCCTTCTGCGTTTTATTTTTTGCTATGTGCCTTGATTTGGGGCTCCACATGGCATGCGATTAATTTTCAAATTGACCATGGCAACCCCTCTTATGCGGTTGCCATTCGCTTTTTAGTGGCGGGATTATTGCTCGCTATCTTTGTTTGGCTGCGCCGTATGCCGTTGCGCTTTAGCCGCAAACAGCACCTACTATTTGCCTTAGCAGGGGTGTTCTTATATACCTTGGATTATTCGTTTTTGTACGCCGCCCAGCAGCATATTATGGGTGCGTTATTAGCGGTGTTAAGCACCTCAGTGATCTACTTTAACGTGATTTTGCGGCGCGTCATTTTGGGCAAGCCCATTCGTCGTGAAGTCGTGCTTGGCGCATCGCTAGGTCTGGTTGGGATCTGCGCGATTTTTTACCCAGAGCTTAGCCGCATGTCCATGGCCGAAACGCTGTGGTTGGGGTTATTGTTAGCACTGGGGTCATTTTTGTCAGCCAGTATCGGCAATATTATCTCTGAAGAGCTGTTGGACAATGTGCCTGTGGTGGTATTTAACTGCTTTTCGATGTGCTATGGCAGCGTTATTATATTGCTCGGACTATGGGCGCTGGGTATTGAATGGCAGTGGCCACAAGATACGTCCTTTTACATGGCGCTGCTGTATTTGGCGGTGTTTGGTTCAATCGTTGCCTTTGGCTGCTACATGCTGTTGGTACAGCGCATGGGCTCAGACAAAGCCGCCTATGTGGTCTTGGTCTATCCGGTGATTGCCTTATTGATTGCAACGATCTTTGAAGGCTATGTCTGGAGCAGCACCGCGATTGCTGGCGTTGGGCTAATCATCGCAGGAAATTACTTGGCACTGGCAAAGCCAAAACCAACAGCACCCAGCCACACCCCACCTACGGAGGCTTCATGAGCCAGATTACGACCGATAAACATACCCATGCTACCGCAACCTTGGCGCTGCCTGAATTTGTTGCGCTGATGGCGCTGTTGACCTCCCTAGTTGCGCTGAGCATTGATACTATGTTACCCGCGCTTGCGGTGATTGGCGCTGATCTTAATAGCCCGTCAATGCAACAAACGCACATGATCGTGACTTTGTTTTTCTTTGGTATGGCATTTGGCCAGCTTTTCTTTGGGCCTATTGCCGATAGTTTTGGGCGGCACTTTGCGACCTATTTGGGCTCGGCGATTTTTGTGGTTGGTACCATAGTGTGTATTTATGCCACTACTATGGAGGTCATGATAGTTGGCCGGTTGGTCCAGGCATTTGGTGTATCGGGACCGCGCATCGCTGCCATGGCAATGATCCGCGATCTGTACGTGGGCGATCGCATGGCACGGGTGATGAGCTTCATTATGGTCGTGTTTATTACTGTGCCCATGTTAGCACCGATCATCGGTCAGTGGATTTTAAACGCCTACCACTGGCCGTCGATTTTTGTCTTCTTTTTGCTAGTACTGGTCGTTGCGCTTGGCTGGATGGCACTGCGTCAGCCAGAAACACTGCTAAAAGCAGAGCGCCGTGCGTTTTCTTCAGCAGAATTTATAACCGCGAGCCGTTTTATCCTGACGCATCGGCAGGTATGGCCGTATATCATTGGCATTGGCTGTATTTTTGGGGCGTTTTTGGGGTATTTGGGCGCGAGCCAAACCATTTTTGTCAGTTTTTATAATGCAGGGGAGAGCTTTCCCTATATTTTTGCAACCTTGGCATTTTCTATCGGCTGTGCATCATTAGTGAATGCGCAGTTAGTTGAACGCTATGGCATGCAGCACCTCTGTCAGCTCGCTTTGCGCGGTCACTTATTATTAAGCGTGGCGTTTGTGTTTGGACATCTGCTAGCAGCGCCACTTGCGCCACTGTGGTTTACCCTAGGGGTGTTGTTTGTGAACTTCTTTTTTGTCGGCATTTTGTTTGGCAACATCAACGCTTTGGCGATGGAGCCACTGGGACAGGTTGCGGGCGTCGGTGCGGCGATATTAGGCGCAATTAGCAGCGTTATTGCGGTAGTCATTGCGTTATTTGTCGATATGTTTTTGCAAGATACGCTGGTGCCGATTGGGATTGGATTTGTCTTGGCGTGTGCCATTACAATGGGATTGTTTAAATACGCACGAGGCAATAGTTAAAGATAATAAAAAAGACCGCTCGGGATGGAGACGGCCATTCGCTAGTCCTAAATCATATTATCCAAGGATGGTTTTTATTATTGGTTTGATAGGGTGACCCTGTTTAGTAACGCAATAATATGATTTTCTTGGGGCGCAGACTATGAAACTTTGCCTAGTTGCACAATTGGTTTTGTTTGCTCTTCTTGATAAATTGGTACACTTCGTGGTGCACGTTCACTATTCTGCATTCTGTCGTATTTGGCAGTGTTAACCTCCATTTGTTGACAGAATTTATAGAAGCTCAAAAAATCCTTACGACTGAATTCTAGACCATCTTTCATCATTTGCGAATCTATATACAATTCATCGCCATTAATGGTAAAAGTCGCACAACCCGTGTAAGGATCGCCGTAATTTTTGACCTTGATTGCACGTACAGACTTCACTTCAAATATCCATTCGCCAATTCTCGTATATCGTGTGATCTGATGACTCATTTTGTTTCCTCGTATTCTCTAAACACACCTGACCTTAGGTGACTGGCGACTACATATACTGCCAAGGGGGATAATAATTAATCATAATTGGTAATACATATTTCATGCCATATCATAAGTTATTGATATGTATTGGATTACGTAATGTCTTGAGTTTGATTGTGTTGCACATAAGCAACAGTGAGTAATGTGAACGTCAAAATTGTCACGATCGTGCGAGGAATTGTGACAGAAAATGTTTTTTTTAATTGATAAAGAATAATAAAATCAATTAGATAAGAGTTATTTGTGGTGTTGCAAAATGGCAACATTGCTCAAATTGTGCACACGCTTACTGGTTAGCTAGCGCTTATAACGAAAAAACCCGGCCAAATTGGCCGGGCAAAAGGGCTTTATAAAAAAGCACCTAACGACAGAACTGTGTCATTTTAGATGATAGCTTTCATGTCACTCATGTAACCACGAAGCTCTTCACCAATGAATTCAACGCCTGTTTCGCGAATAGCGCGATTAACTTCCACTAAACGCATGTTATCAACGGCATTTGAAGTATCTGCTAAACTACCACCAAGTAATTCTGGCGTGATGTGCGGCATGATTTTTTCAGCCATCAATGGAATCGCTGCGTTGGCAAATAAATAGTTGCCGTACTCTGCAGTATCAGAGATAACCACGTTCATTTCATACAAACGCTTACGCGCAATGGTGTTAGAAATAAGCGGTGTCTCGTGCAGTGATTCGTAGTACGCAGACTCTGGTAAAATACCCGCTTCTACCATGACATCAAATGCAAGCTCAACGCCGGCTTTGATGCATGCTACGACAAAGATACCTTTGTCGAAAAATTCTTGGTCATCGATTTTGCCTTCATAAACCGGGGCGTTTTCAAATGCAGTTTCGCCTGTTTCAGCGCGCCATTTTAATAGGTTGGCATCGCCATTGGCCCAGTCAGCCATCATGGTGCGAGAGAACTCACCAGAGATGATGTCGTCTTGATGTTTTTCAAACAAAGGACGTAATTCGGTTTTGAGGGTTTCTGCCAAATCAAACGCTTTGATTTTTGCAGGATTAGATAGACGATCCATCATGTTGGTGACACCACCAATCTTGAGTGCTTCAGTGATAGCCTCAAGGCCATACTGTAATAATGCACCGGCATAAGCTGGCTCAAGACCATCAGCCACCATTTTTTCATAGCCTAGTACGGCAACCGCTTGTTGCATACCGCACAAAATAGTTTGCTCGCCCATCAGGTCAGATTTAACTTCGGCAACAAATGAAGACTCAAGCACACCTGCACGATCACCGCCAGTTGCAGATGCAAGTGCTTTAGCAATTTCCCAGCCTTGGTTTTGTGGGTCGTTTTCAGGGTGAACCGCAATCAAAGTAGGGACACCAAAACCACGCTTGTACTCTTCACGTACTTCTGTACCTGGGCACTTAGGTGCACACATCACAACAGTGATGTCTGAGCGGATTTGCTGGCCTTCTTCAACGATGTTAAAACCGTGTGAGTAACCTAATGCTGCGCCATTTTTCATTAACGGCATGACAGCTTCAACTACTGCAGAATGCTGCTTGTCAGGCGTGAGGTTGTAAACCAAATCCGCAGTTGGGATCAGCTCTTGGTAAGTACCAACAGTAAAACCGTTATCTGTGGCACGCACAAATGAGTCACGCTTTTCATCAATCGCAGCTTGGCGCAGCGCATAAGAAACATCAAGGCCTGAATCGCGCATGTTTAAGCCTTGGTTAAGGCCTTGAGCGCCACAACCGACGATGACGATTTTTTTACCTTTTAGGAAATCACAACCGTCAGCAAATTCTGCGCGGTCCATGAAACGACAGCGACCTAGTTGGTCAAGCTGTACGCGAAGAGGTAATGTATTAAAATAATTAGCCATGCTCATTTGTTCCAAAAAATATATGTATTGTGTCCGTTATTGTTTTTTCACAATAACCAACCTTGTACCATTTCAAATAAAAATCAGTGACGATTTATGTTGTCAGTTTATGCCGTGATCTTTGTTTTGCAAAATGATATATTTGCAACTTAATGTTGCGAAAATTGCAACAACGATATGTTGAGTACTTCACTATGGACCTAAAACAACTGCAACTCTTTCATCATCTGGCGCACTCTTTGCATTTTGGCAAAACCGCGCAGGCCATGTTTGTTACGCCCTCCACGCTTAGTCGTGCTATTTCACGGCTCGAAACAGAGACGCAAAGCAAGTTGTTTGAGCGCAACAATCGTGCAGTAAGTTTAACGCATGCCGGAGAGGTTTTGCTGAGTTTTGCCAGTAAGACTTTAGCCGAATGGGACGTGGTCAATGGGTTATTGCAATCTGAGCATACGGTGCTGCGCGGCGAATTTAGCTTATATTGTTCTGTCACCGCGTCGCAGTCGCATTTACCGGATCTGCTCAATAAATATCGCAGTCTGCATCCTGAGGTGGAGCTAAAACTAGTCACAGGCGACCCGGCAGACGCTGTGCAGCGCGTGCAGCAAAAGGACTCTGACATTGCTGTGTGTATTCACTACCCTGAATGGCCGGAAGAGGTGGCCTTTGTCGACCTCGATACGGTGCCCTTGGTATTAATTGCCCCAAGAGCATTTAAGGTGAATCATCTCAAAGATATTGATTGGCGCAAACACCCAGTGATCATGCCCGAATCCGGGCCTTCACGGCGCATCGTGCATCACTGGTTTGCCGAACATAATATCCGACCTCACGTATATGCCACGGTCGGCGGTAATGAGGCGATTGTCAGCATGGTGAATTTGGGTGTAGGCGTTGGCTTTGTGCCACAAATCGTCTTGGACTACGTGCGTCAGGACAACCAGCTTTCAGCAATAAAAGTACCTGATATTGAAGCGTATCGACTAGGACTGTGCTGTTTACAACAGCGCCGTGAAGAACCCAAAATCAGCGCTATGCTCTCCCTTGTATAATCCAGTCCAGCAAAAATTAACAGCTAGGCACCATCCTGTAAGCGAGCGATGAGGCGATCAAAGCCTCGGTATTGCAAAGCCTCGCTCATATGTGCAAGACCAATATCCACCTGGTGATCTAAATCTGCAATGGTACGTGCAATTTTCACCAGTTTAATGGTGACGCGGGCAGATAGCCCTAGCTGCCGTTGGGCTTGCTCTAAGAGTGCATTCACATCTTCGGCTATAGCAATTTGTTGCACTGCAGCGGTATCAAGGTTGGCATTGAGACACCCCTGTCGCTGGTTTTGCTTCAGCCGGTGGGCTTTGATGAGCTGGCGCAGACCAGCGATATCATTTTCTTCTGCGTCGTTTTCTTTTGCACTTGGTGGCCGTTGCCATAGACGTGCATTGACTTTTGGCACATCACACTGCATATCAATTCGCTCAAGTAGCGGCTCAGAAAGCTTGTTAAGATAGCGCAAAGTGGTATCAATACTGCTGCGGTTGTTTTCCACATCGCCTGTGGGACTGGGGTTTAATGTGGCAATGAGTTGAAACTGGCAGGGATAGGTCACGGCGTAGTTGGCGCGATGCAGCCGGATCTCCGCTTCTTGCAACGGCTCTCTGAGCTGGTCGAGCAAATTGCGCGAAAACTCCGTTAATTCATCAAGCAGCAAAACGCCGTTATGCGCCAAGCTGATTGCACCGGGCAGGGCCATCGTCCCACCGCCAAGCAAGCCTATTTTGCTGATACTATGATGGGGTTGACGCAACGGACGTTGCGGCTGATTAATTGCATAGGGCTGATGTGCAAGCGAGTGCAGCGTCATGCTGCTAAAGGTTTCCTCCGCGCTCATTGGGGGTAACAAATTAATGAGTTCCTGTGCCAGCATGGTTTTACCAGAACCTGCGGGGCCATAAAAAAGCAGATTATGCCCGCCAGTTGCGGCCACGATCAGCGCCCGTTTTGCTGCGGCTTGCCCGAGGATGGTGTGCCACTGTGAGCCATAGATAAGGGGGCGTGGCCTGGCGGTATTGATGCGTTTTTGTGGCACTAATGGCAGTAATTGCTTACCACACAAGTGTGCAACGATGGCACCGAGGTCGCGAGCGGTGATGCTGCGCTGTGCACAAAAAAATTGCATTTCATCGTGATGTGAGTGCGCCGTGATAACGGTTTTACCTTGTTTGATCGCTGCTCTGGCGCTGGGCAGTAACCCTGATACTGAGCGGAGCTTTCCCGTCAGCGCTAACTCCCCAAAAAACATGTAGTCACACAGTTGTTGCGGCTTTAGCTCACCTGCGGCAATTAAGACACCCAATGCAATCGGCAGATCAAAACGAGCTCCTTGTTTGGGAAGCTCGGCTGGTGAGAGGTTGACAGTAATCCTTCTGCTAGGAAAAGCAAAACCACTATTAATGATGGCACTGCGCACTCTTTCTTTGATTTGCGTGACGGCATGATTCGCGATACCCACGATTGAAAAGTGCGGTAGCCCCGAGGCAATATGGACTTCGACAGTTACTGGGTGGGCGGTACAGCCAATTACGGTACTGCTAAATAACGTCGCTAACATTTTTACGGTTCTCATAGATGACAAATAACATGTGCCAAGGATAACCTGATGCTGGGTATGGCAAAGGCCAGTTTTGATTTAAACCCACCCTAAGTACGACTAAAATTTATTTGCATTATGCCCGTAATTAAGGCCTACTAATTAACAAGGCCTTTCGCCTTATCAGTGACGACAATTCAATTCCACCATTTCAAACTCGTAGGCGCGTTTGTCGCTGTCGATTGTGCTATTCAAACGCACCATTAACAGTGTATTATGAACACGTTTTGTACATTTTTATCGGATACGCACAGATGCGTATTCTAGGTATTTCGAGGAAAGATAATGGCTAAAACCCCAGCAGAAAAGATTTGGTTCAACGGTGAAATCATGCCTTGGCAAAACGCCACGGTGCATGTCATGACACATGCGATTCACTACGGTTCGTCGGTATTTGAAGGGATCCGCGCATATAATACGCCTGATCAAGGTACCTGTGTTTTTCGCTTAAATGATCACAATCGCCGCCTGTTTGACTCGGCCAAAATTTATCGGATGACCATCCCTTACACGCTTGATCAAATCAACCAAGCAACCATGGATATCATTCGCGCCAACGACTTAAAATCTGCCTATATCCGCCCGATTGCGTTTTACGGTGATTTGGGCATGGGCATTCAAGTGCCGTTTGGCCAAGAAACCGAACTCAGTATTGCGGCCTTTGAATGGGGCGCTTATTTAGGTGAAGAAGCGCTGATCAACGGCGTGGATGCTGGCATTTCATCTTGGTCACGCCTTGCGGCCAACACCTTACCAACGGGCGCGAAAGCCGGCGGTAACTACTTATCATCGCAACTTATTTCAATGGAAGCGCGTCGCCATGGTTACGGCGAAGGCATCGCGCTTGATGTGAATGGCTATGTCTCGGAAGGCGCTGGAGAGAACATCTTCGTGATCCGCGACAAAGTAGTGATGACCACACCTAAAACGGCCGCCATTTTACCAGGGATCACGCGCGATACCGTGATGGTCATGCTCAAAGAACTTGGCTACGAAATTCGCGAAGAAAACATTCCACGCGAATCTATGTACCTTGCCGATGAAATTTTCATGTGCGGTACCGCAGCAGAAGTCACCCCGGTGCGCAGTGTTGATGGCATTGCGGTAGGCAATGGTGGTCGCGGTCCGATTACTAAAGAAGTGCAGGACATGTTCTTTGGTTTATTCAACGGCAGCACGCCAGATAAGTGGGGCTGGTTAACCCCAGTCTACAAATAAATACATTTAGTTATTCAAAGTTAAAGAGAAAAGACGATGCCTAAACTACGTTCAGCAACGACCACGCAGGGTCGCAACATGGCAGGTGCACGCGCTTTATGGCGTGCCACAGGAATGAAAGATGGTGATTTTGGGAAGCCGATTATTGCGGTATCCAACTCGTTCACGCAGTTCGTGCCGGGTCATGTGCATCTTAAAGATTTGGGACAGTTGGTGGCGCGTAGTATTGAAGAAGCCGGCGGTGTCGCCAAGGAATTCAACACTATTGCGGTCGATGACGGCATTGCGATGGGTCACGCCGGCATGCTCTACTCCTTGCCTTCGCGTGAAGTCATCGCCGATGCGGTTGAGTATATGTGTAATGCACACTGTGCGGATGCACTGGTCTGTATTTCGAACTGTGACAAAATTACGCCGGGAATGCTCATGGCCGCGATGCGCCTGAATATCCCTGTGATTTTTGTGTCAGGCGGACCAATGGAAGCAGGTAAAACCAAACTATCTGATCAGCTCATCAAGCTGGATTTGGTCGATGCGATGGTGGCAGCTGCAGATGACAAAGTATCAGACGAAGATACCGACCAAATCGAACGCTCAGCCTGTCCGACCTGCGGCTCGTGCTCAGGCATGTTCACCGCAAATTCAATGAACTGCCTCACCGAAGCGCTTGGTTTATCATTACCGGGCAACGGCTCGATGCTTGCAACCCATGCCGACCGCGAACAGTTATTTATTCAAGCCGGTAAAGAAATCGTTAAATTGTGTCAGCGCTGGTATGGTGATGACGATGCCACAGCACTGCCGCGTAACATTGCAAATTTTAACGCCTTTGAAAATGCCATGAGCTTAGATATCGCCATGGGCGGTTCAACCAACACTATTTTGCATTTATTAGCAGCGGCCATTGAAGGTGAAGTGCCGTTTACTATGGATGACATCGACCGTCTTTCGCGAAAAGTCCCGCATTTATCCAAAGTGGCACCTGCTACCCCAAAATACCACATGGAAGACGTGCATCGCGCCGGTGGCGTCATGGCGATTTTGAACGAGCTGCACAAAGCTGGCCTGCTACACGGTGATGCTCATCACGTCTTGGGCAAGCCAATGGCAGAGGTCATCGCTTCAATGGATATTACCCAAGATAACCCTGAGGCGGATAAGTTTTATCGCGCTGGCCCTGCGGGTATTCGCACTACGCAAGCCTTTAGCCAGGACTGTCGCTGGGATGATGCCGACACCGACCGCGAAAATGGCTGTATTCGTTCGGTAGAACATGCCTACTCGCAAGAAGGCGGTTTGGCAGTGTTATTTGGCAACTTAGCCGAGCGCGGCTGTATTGTAAAGACCGCAGGTGTGGATGAATCTATCTGGAAGTTTACCGGTCCAGCTCGGGTCTATGAAGACCAAGACGATGCCGTGGCGGGTATTTTAAATGATGAAGTTAAAGCGGGAGATGTCGTCGTGATCCGCTACGAAGGGCCTAAAGGCGGCCCGGGCATGCAAGAAATGCTTTACCCCACTTCTTACCTCAAATCAAAAGGCTTAGGCAAAGAATGTGCGCTGATCACCGACGGACGTTTCTCCGGCGGTACCTCGGGTCTCTCGATTGGCCACTGCTCGCCTGAGGCGGCCTCTGGCGGCGGTTTGGCGCTGGTTGAAAATGGCGACATGGTGGAGATCGATATCCCCAATCGCACGCTCAATGTCAAACTTTCTGATGCTGAACTTGCCTCGCGTCGCGTAGCAATGGAGGCGCGCGAGCGTCCGTATAAGCCAGTGGATCGCGATCGCAAAGTATCACTGGCCTTACGCACCTTTGCTATGTTGGCGACCAGTGCTGACCAAGGCGCAGTGCGTGATCCAAGCAAGGTAGAAGATATCTAAGATGAAAGTTAGCGCCAACGAATACTTAAAGAAGATTTTGCTCGCCCCGGTCTATGAGGCGGCCGTTCAATCAGACTGTGTCACCATGAACCGCTTATCAGAAACGTTACAGCAAACGGTGTATCTGAAGCGGGAAGACCAACAACCGGTAAAATCATTTAAGCTTCGCGGCGCTTACAATCGCATCGCTCAGCTCTCCCAAGCCGAGCTCGATGCGGGCGTGATTGCTGCATCTGCCGGTAACCATGCCCAGGGCGTGGCGTATGCGGCAAAACGCAAACAAATCAACGCCACTATCGTAATGCCTGAAACCACGCCCGATATTAAAGTTGAGGCGGTGCGCAATTTTGGCGGCGAGAATGTCACCATTGTGCAGCACGGCACCAGCTTTGATGCGGCTTCCGATAAAGCTAAACAGCTCTCGAGCGAGTTGGGGATGACGATGATCCCGCCGTTTGATGATCCTGATGTCATTGCCGGTCAAGGCACCGTGGCGCGTGAGCTTCTCGAACAATGCCCCGAACTTGACGTGGTGTATATCGCTGTCGGCGGCGGTGGTTTAGCTGCGGGAATGGCGGTGTATCTTAAAACGCTTAAACCTTCAATCAAGGTGATTGGCGTTGAGGTCGACGAATCCGCTTGTTTGGTGGCAGCCCTTGCTGCTGGTGAGCCAGTGACTTTGCCCAGCGTTGGGATCTTCGCTGATGGCGTGGCGGTCAAAACCATCGGCACAGAAACTTTTCGTTTATGTCAGGAGTATCTCGACGATGTCGTGACAGTGACCAATGATGAAATTTGTTCTGCCATCAAAGACATTTTTGACGATACGCGAGTGATTGCCGAGCCAGCTGGCGCCATGTCAGTCGCGGCAATTCGCAAATATGCCTCGCAAAATAAACAACAGCACGTCGCGGGCATTTTGTGTGGCGCGAATATCAACTTCCACACCTTGCGCTATGTATCTGAACGCTGTGAGCTCGGCGAAGGCAAAGAGGCTGTGCTGGCAGTGGAGCTCAAAGAGCAAACCGGCGCGTTTAAAGCATTTTGTGAAACCTTGGGCTCGATATTGATCACCGAGTTTAACTATCGCTATGCCAGTAGTGATAAGGCCCATGTCTTTGTTGGCCTCAAACTCAAAGGCGGTTTGGCAGAGTACCACTGCATCACCAACAAACTCACCGAGCAAGGCTATGTGTGGATGGATTTATCCAACAACGAGCTGGCCAAGCTGCACGTACGTCACATGGTCGGCGGCAAGCCGCCACAAGCGATTACTGAGCGCGTGTTTGGCTTTGAATTCCCTGAATATCCAGGCGCCTTGCTACAATTTCTCAACACGCTAGGGGCGCGTTGGGATATCACACTGTTTCATTATCGCAATCACGGTGCCGCTGATGGGCTAGTGCTCGTTGGCTTTAATCTGCCACACGATGCCAATGCTGAATTTGAAGCGCATCTAGCAGAGTTAGGTTTTGCTTATCAGGAGCATACTGACGATCCTGCGTATCGCTGTTTCTTACAGTTCTAAGCAGTTTGAACAAAAGCGCATTCATCACAAAATCGTCATCTTTACATGCCACAATATTAACTTGTGTCAATGCGCAGTGAGCTATTGCGAGCTGTTGTTGCTGTAATTAGAAAGGTGATGCAATGAAACGCGTTTTAGCCCTCTGTACGATATGGTTGTCGATGAGCATATCGATGGGCATGTCGATAAGTGCACCAGCGCATGCTTGTTCAACTGAAAACGAAGTGGCGCGTGATCTCACGGGCTTCGAAACTCCACAAGAAGCGCTTCCATTGTGGGAAGTCGGTCTCGCCGCTGGCGCAGGCTCCACTATTGATTATCCCGCCTCGAGTGAAAGTAATGCACTGGCTCTGGTGTTGCCATACGTGATCTACCGCGGCGATATCGTGCGTGTGAGCGGCGGCGAAGCGCAAGCGGTAGTTAAAGAAACCGATCGCTGGCAGTTTGATTTGTCGCTTGGCGGGGCATTTGCGGCCGATAGCGATGAAAATACGGTACGTGAGGGCATGCCTGAGCTGGACTTTTTGTTTGAAGCCGGTCCGCAAGCCACCTACTTGATGATTGATAAAGCGTTTGCCAAAGGTGGTGTAGGACGCTTAAAAGGAAGTTTACAGGCACGTTCAGTATTTAGCACCGATTTTGGTTCGCTTAACCATGTGGGTTATGTGTTTGAACCCGAGCTAGTGTGGCAGCAGCGCGGTCGTTTGTACCCACATTCGGCTCTGACGGTACGCTTCACGCCGACGTTTGCTTCGCGTGGTGTACATGCTTTTTTTTATTCTGTCCCACAGCGTTATGCGACAGCCATACGCCCAACATATAGTGCGGCGGGTGGGTATCTCGGCACCAAAATCAGTATGGGGGTGTCTTTTGAGTTGGCGGATAATGTGCGAGCCTACATTGGCGGCACGATGAGTTTGCATCATGGCTCTGCCAATGAAACGAGTCCGCTGTTTGAAGATAAGATCACCTATATGTATGGGGCTGGCGTGGTGTGGCGCTTGTATACCAGTGAGCGCCAGGCAAGCTTTTAACCCTGCTGGCGCTGCAACACGTGGATGCATAAAAACTTGAATTCTGTCTGATTTGGTCAATACTCAGTCAAAGTACACTCAAAAATAACAATATCATGCGTGCTACTGTGACTGCGTCTGCTCTCAATGTAAGGCAAGGGCCAGGGACATCCTATGATGTGCTGGGTAAGATAGTGCGCGATACTCAGCTAGATATTCTGGCACTTACCGGTGACTGGGGGCGCATCCATTATCGCGGCGGAAACGCCTATGTACATACCAATTATCTCACTCCAGTAACTGCCTCTGATGCAAGTGCCGCCCAAACAAGCACTCCAACAAATACTAGCCGGCCAGTCAGGGAGCAGCATCCCTACACGCGTAAAATAACCGCTGCATGGCAACGTCATGCCCCGATTTTAGACTCCTTATGTAATTTATATGGCATCGAACCTGCGGTGGCAATTGCTGTGTTGTGTGTCGAAAGCGGAGGGCGTGCTTTTACCAAAAATAACGGCAATCGCATGGTGATCCGCTTTGAAAATCACAAGTTTTGGCAGTTTTGGGGGCAGCACCATCCGATTCAGTACGCTCGTCATTTTCGTTTTAACGCACGCAAAAAATGGACGGGACACCAATGGCGACGTCAAGCGCTAGGCAGTGATTGGCAAAACTTCCACGGTAAGCAACACAAAGAGTGGGAGGTTTTAACCTTTGCTGAGACGCTTGACCAGTCTGCCGCTCGGCTGTCGATTAGCATGGGCGCACCACAAATCATGGGCTTTCACTATGCGCGTATTGGTTATGCAAGCGTCAACGAGATGTTTTCGGCGTTTACGCAAAGTCACGAGGCCCAAATAAAGGGGTTATTTGCGTTTTTTACGCCGCAGATGATCCGCGATTTACAAACACACCAATTTACTCGTTTTGCCAGAGCCTACAATGGTTCTGGGCAACAACACCAGTACGGGCAATGGATTGCTGCGCATTATGATGTCGCCAGACATATCGTTGCTCCAAACCAAAACGCCGCTGATAATCAGCCGAGCCGATATGCCTGAGGAGATGCATAATGTTATTTATTACCAACCGCGAGCCGCAGGGTTCGATTCGCACCAAGCGCAACCGAGCGTTCAAATTTGACTTGCGCAAAAATGCCCCCGCTAATTCGATATTTTGCTGTGAGCGAGTCGATACTGATACTTATGTGGAATTAGGACACAAACAGTGGTTAGCTCAGTTAAAAGCATATCCCGCTGCGCAGATTTTGTTTTATATTCACGGCTTTTCTAACCTGCCTGAACCGCATATTTTTCCCCGAGCTATGGAGTTACAGCAGTTATTTGATGCACATGACCCTAATTTGGTGCATGTGGTACCGATTATTTGGCCGTGTGATGATGATCCTGGGATTATTAAAGACTACTGGGATGACCAAAAATCTGCTGATATGAGCGCGTTTTCGTTTGCCCGTGCGCTGCAATTTTTTATGCGCTGGCGCGATCAAGAACCCGTCAATAGTCCATGTCTCAAGCGTATTAATATATTAGCCCATTCCATGGGGAACCGCGTGTTGCGTGAGACTTTGCGAGTGTGGGATCAGTATGATTTAGCGAATGGCGTGCCCTTGCTGTTTCGCAACACCATTATGATGGCTGCCGATATCGTGAATGAGTCACTAGAAGAGGGCCGCCCTGGGCGGTTGATCAGTCAAGCGTCGCGCAATGTGTCAGTGTACTATGCCTCAGATGATCTCGCCCTACGCGCAAGTAAAATTTCTAACCTCAAAAACAAAGTTGCCTCGCGCCGGCTCGGCCACACCGGGCCTGAAAATATGCACAAAACCCAAAGCAATGTGTTTGCCATTGACTGCGATAATCTCAACAATCAATACGACTATCCCAAGGGTCATTCGTATTTTTTGGCAGACGACACCGGACAAAGCGGTAAAATATTCACGCACTTGTTGCGATCTATTCAGTCGGGGCGTGTGGATGTGGACGATCAGCGTCGTCGTCAGCATATTTTGTAGGGGCTACGAAAACATCACCCTTTGATTTTTTACGTGCTCCTGATTTTGCTAATCAGTGCCGGGTATAGTTCTCATGATTCTTGTGTCCAAGATTATCGTTTTGTATTAAGGTATCACTATAATAACAATGACGATGGATACTTTGATTATATGAAAACTCCTCTTTTGAAAGTATGCGCTGCTGTAGTTACAACAGCTGCAGCATTAATTACTTCCGCCCCAGTAC